>DASWWC010000133.1:0-2638 GCA_036401055.1 Roseateles sp. | reverse complement strand
ACCCGCGTCGGCCCCAACCTCGTCGGGCCGCGCGGCGTGTGCACCCTGCAAGGCGTCTTCCTGCACTGTCCCTGATTCCCGCCCGAGTCGCGATCTTGCGGCGCGGCCGCACAGACGCTGGAGCCCCTCGGCCAATGCCCGCCTGACGCTGAACGCAGCGCGCCGGCCTTCATCAACTCGCCGCAGCGACTTGCGGAATTTTTTACGTTGCCAGCGGGCCAGATTGGTGATTGCCCGCATTCGCGGGGATGCGCCGATGTTGCAAATGGATACAGTGGCGGCACTGCGCGGTTGCTAACGGCTTCATGCGCAGGCCATAGATGACGCGGGGCCTGTCCGGCCCCAAGCGCACGCAGGAGGAGCCAGGCCGCAGGCATTCGTCCGCGGCCGTTTCGCAGGCCCACCCTGTTGGGCTCGTTCAGTTCCCGATGCCGTGCGGACCCGCAGGTGCCCAGCGCTCACGCAGCGCCGTGCCGCAGCCCGTCGTGGCGTCCTTTCGTCTGCTTGGCCTGCTGCACCGTGGATTCCAAAACTGCCCTTGCCCTGGCGCCCGAACCGGCGCGTGAAACCACCGTCCGCGACGCTGCCGATTTTCTGGTCGACGCGCTGGCTGCCCTCGGCGTCGACTACGTCTTCGGCGTGCCCGGCGGCGCCATCGAGCCCCTGTACAACGCGTTGGCCCGCTCCGGCCGGCGCGGCGGCCCCCAGGCCGTCGTGGCCCGCAACGAGCAGGGCGCGGCCTACATGGCCGATGGCTATGCCCGCGAGACCGGCAAGCTGGGCGTGTGCATCGCGACCTCGGGCCCCGGCGCCACCAACTTGATCACCGGCGTGGCCTGCGCCTACGACAACAACGTGCCGCTGCTGGTCATCACAGGCCAGCCGCCGATCAAGAACTTCGGCAAGGGCGCGCTGCAGGAGTCCAGCTGCACGGGCATCAACACGATGGCGATGTTCCGCCCCTGCACGCGCTACAACTCGCTGGTCTCTCACGCCGAGCAGCTGCCCACCAAACTGTTCAACGCGCTGATGCAGGCGCAGCGCGCGCCCAGCGGCCCCGCCCACCTGTCCATCCCGGTGGACATCATGCGCACGCCGCTGCCCGACGACATCGAGATGCCGGATTTCGCCGGCCTGCTGCGCCGTGCGCCCGCGCTGGTGGACCTGCCGGCCGTGCGCCAGCTGGCACGGCTGCTGTTCTCGGCCCGCCAGCCGGTCTGGCTGATCGGCGACGGCTGCGGCGAGGCCGCCCACGAGCTGATGCAGCTGGTGCAGCGCACCGACGGCCGCTTCATCACCACGCCCGACGGCAAGGGCTTCGTCAACCCGCGCCACCCACGCTTTCGCGGCGTGTTCGGCTTCGGCGGCCATGCGACGGCGGCCGAGCTGCTGTCGGACGAACCCGACCTGGTCATCGCGCTGGGCACGGGCTTCGGCGAGTTCAACAGCGGCGGCTGGTCCGGCGCGCTGCTGAACAGCCGGCTGGTGCACGTGGATGACAGCGACGAGAACCTGATGCGCTCGCCGATGGCGCGGCTGCATGTGCGCGGCCACATCAAGACGGTCTGCGAGCAGCTGATCACGCTGCTGGCCTCGTCGCACACCGGCCAGGAGGCGCAGCTGCTGCCCTTCCTGCATCCGCAGGTGGCGCGCCAGGCCTATGAGGCGATGGTGGACAGCCCGCAGGCCGTGCGCAGCGAGGCCGCGCCCGTCAAGCCGCAGCGCCTGCTGGCCACGCTGGGCGAGCGCTGCCCGCCGCAGACCCGCTTCGTCGCCGACGCCGGCAACAGCGCGGCCTGGGCCGTGCACTACCTGGCGCCGCTGGACCAGCGCAGCGGCCGCATGCCGGGCGACGCCTACCTGCCCACCGGCAAGGAGCGCCGCACGCGCCACTCCAGCTGGCTGCGCGTGACCATGGACTTCGCGCCCATGGGCTGGGCCATCGGCTCGGCCGTGGGCATCGCGATGGCCAACCGGCGCTGCCCGGTGGTCTGCCTGACCGGTGACGGCAGCTACCTGATGAACGGCCAGGAGATCACGGTCGCCGCCGAGCTGGGTCTGCCGGTGCTGTACGTGGTGCTGAACGACGGCGCTCTGGGCATGGTCAAGCATGGTCAGCGCCTGGCCGGCGCCGAGCCCATCGGCTTCGAGCTGCCGAAGGTGGATTTCGCGCTGATGGCCCAGTCCATGGGCATCCCGGGCCACGTCATCCGTTCGCCCAAGGACCTGGATGCGCTGGACTTCAAGACGCTGCTGGGCCGCCCCGGACCCAAGCTGCTGGACGTGCGCATCGACGGCGAAGAGGTGCCGCCCATGAACCTGCGCATGAAGACGCTGGGCACGGCGCGATGAGCGCCGGCGTGGCGCGCGAGCAGGTCCGCACGCGCATCTGGCAGGAGCAGCCCGAGCCCGACAACGGCTTCGCCACGCGCAGCGCGCTGTGCCATGGCTACGACGTCTATGGCGACATGCTGGGCCGGGCGCGCTGGGTGGACATGCTGTTCCTGCTGCTGCGCGGCGAAGCCCCGTCGGCGGCCCAGGCGGGGCTGCTGGACGCGCTGGCCGTGGCGCTGGCCAACCCCGGGCCTCGCGATGCGGCCGTGCACGCCGCGATGTGCGCCGGCGTGGGCGGCTCGAC
>DASWWC010000132.1:0-52805 GCA_036401055.1 Roseateles sp. | reverse complement strand
GGCGGCCTGCGGCCGGCCCTGGGCCAGCGCACGCAGGGCCTGGTCCAGCAGCACGGGGAGGGGGATGGGATTCATGGGCATGGGAGGCCGCCCGATTGTCAGCGGGTGGCCGATGAAAAACGGGCCCCGCAGGGCCCGTCGTGGTCCGTCGCAGCGCCCCGCGGGGCGCGGGCGATCAGAAGCTGGCGGTCATGGACAGCGTGTAGCGGCGGCCCACCACGTCGTAGGCACCCGGGTAGGTGTTGCCGTAGTTGTAGGTGCCGTTGCCGATGCCGGTGCCGATGAAGGGCGGCTGCTTGTTGAACAGGTTGTTCACCGTCAGCGAGGCGCGCAGGTTCTTGAACACCTGGTAGCCCACGTTCAGGTCGAAGTAGTCGACGTCCGGGATGGACTCGAAGGCCTTCACGAAGTTGCCCGCCACGTTGCTGGCCGCGCCGGTGGTCTGCACCGTGGTGCCGCTGATGTGGCGCCACACCAGGCCGGCGTTCCAGTCCTTGTGCGTCCAGCTGGTGCGCAGGCTGAAGCGGCGCGAGCTGTACGGGTTGGGGCCGATGTCCACGCCGTAGTGGCCGTCACGCTCGATGGTGTCCAGCACCGGCAGGGCCTTGAAGTTGGCCTTGCCCAGCAGGCTGAGCTGCAGCGAGAAGTCCAGCCGGCCCAGGTCCAGGCCCAGGTTGCTCAGCGGGAAGCGGTAGTTCGCGCCGATGTCCACGCCTTCGTAGTCCAGCAGACCCGAGTTGGACGACTGCGTGTTGATGCCGCTGAAGCCGTTGCCGCTCAGGCCCCCGCTGCTGGGGTTGCGCGCGATCATCTGGCAGAAGGCGTTGTAGGTCAGGCCGGGGTTGCGGGCCGCCGTGTAGCAGCTGTCCACCACCTGGCTGGCCGACGGCTCCGTGATGGCGTCGGTGATCTTGATGCGCCAGAAGTCCACCGTGGCCGAGAACGCGGTGCCCACCGGCTCCCACACCAGACCGATGGTGGTGGTGTCGGCCTTCTCGGGGCCCAGGTTGGGGTTGCCGCCCGAGGTGTTGGCCGCCTGGCTGGCGGACGGGTTGGGCACGTTGCCGATCTGGCCCGTGGGCACGCCGGTCTGCTGGCACAGGTTGGTCAGCGAGCCCGCCACGCCGGCCTGGCCGGCACTGATCTTGTTGCCGGAGCAGGGGTCGGCGCTCAACGTGGCGAGGCCGGTCACGACCGGTGCGTACAGCTCGTTGACGTTGGGCGCGCGGGTGGCGCGCTGCTGCTCGCCGCGGAAGCGCAGGCCACGCATGGGCGCCCAGTCCAGGCCGGCCTTCCAGCTGTTGTAGCTCTTGCCGGCGACGGCGGTCGTGAACTCGGTGTCGCGATAGCCCAGGCCCAGGTTCAGGCTGTGGATGAAGGGCTTGTTGGCGGCCAGCGGCAGGTTGGCTTCGAGGAAGACTTCCTTGAACTGGATGACGCCCGAGCGGTCCGGCGTCGGGGCGCCGCTGCCCAGCAGCTCGCCGCTGGTCTGCACGACGTTGTCGGACTTGTTGCCGCCGGTGACCTTGCGGTCTTCATAGCCGAAGGCCAGGCCCAGCGGATTGCGGGCCCAGGGGCTCTTGACGATGCCCACTTCACCGCTGGCCGACGCCGCCATCACGCGCTGGTCCACACGCGTGGTCTGGAAGGTCGGGATGGAGATGAAGGCCAGCATCTGAGGCGTGATGCTGCCCACGGCGCCGAACACGTTCAGCGGCACGCAGCCGCCGGTGGCCACCGAGCAGCTGGTGGTGTTGAACGCGCGCAGGGCCTGCTGCGTCTTGGTGCGCGAGAAGCCGTTGGCGGTGGTCAGCGTCTGGTCGGCGCGGCCGCTCTGGTAGTAGGCGTCGTAGCTCCAGCCGTCCAGCAGCGGGATGTCGCCGCGCAGGCCGAGGGTGTACTGGTTGGACGTGTTGTCGTAGTTGTAGACACGCGGACCGGCCTCGACGAAGCGGCGGCCGATCAGCATGTTGATTTCCGTGGTGCCCGCGGCGCCAGCCACGCAGTTGGCAGTGCTGATGCCATAGGCCGCGCAGAGCTGGGTACGCACCGCCGGCGTGATGTACGGATTGCCGATGGGCACCGCGAACGACTGCAGGAAGGTGCCCGACGACGCCAGGTTCAGCGTGACCAGGCTGCTGTTGTGGAAGAACTCGCCGTAGACCTCGGCGTTGTCGTTGATGCGGAAGTAGCCCATGCCGGTGGCTTGCTTGCGCGTCAGCGGCGTCTCGAAATAGTTGGGCGGGTTGGTGTTGTAGCCGTCCGGCGGCACCAGGCCGTTGCCGGCGCGCAGCAGGCCGGTGGTGCCGTCGATGACACGGTCGCCCGGCAGCGTCGTGCTGGCCGGCGCGGGGAACTGGAACACGGCGGGCGCGGCGGTCTGCGAGAAACCACCGGCATTGCCGGTGCGCGATGAGATCACCGTGTTGGCATAGGAGCGGTCGCCCAGCAGCACCGGGTCGGTCTTGGTGGTGCCGATGTGCAGCACGACGTTGCCTCGACCCTCGCCGAGGTTGGCGCCGATCGTGAGGTCGTGCTTCATGCGGTTGCCGTCACCCTCCTCCGTCGTGCTGTACAGCGTGGTGGCCTCGACGCCCGAGAAGTTGCGCTTGGTGATGAAGTTGACGACGCCGGACACGGCGTCGGCACCGTACACCGCCGACGCGCCACCCGTCACCAGGTCCACGCGGTCCAGCAGCGAGACGGGGATGGCATTGGTGTCCACCGTGCCGCCCAGCGTGGCGGGCACGAAGCGGCGGCCGTTGATCAGCACCAGCGTGCGGTTGGTGCCCAGACCGCGCAGGTCGATGGAGGCGGTGCCGTTGGAGCCGTTGTTCACGGTGGGGCCGATGGCCGGGTAGGCCGCCGGCAGGCCGCGCATCAGCTCCTCGACGGCGACCGGCTGCTTGACGCCGATGTCTTCCTTGCCGACCGAGGTGATGGGGCTGCTGGACTCGGCGCCGATGGACTTGATGCGGGAGCCGGTGATCTCGATACGCTCCAGCTTCTGGGTGTCGGCTTCCTGGGCGTAGGCGGCGACGGCGCTGAGTGTGCCGATCATCGCGACCGCAGCGGCGCTGCGGGCGTTGCGTTTGAACATGTACTGCTCCTTTGTGGGGACGTTCAAGGGGTGGTTGGTGGGGGATATGGAAATGCGTCCGCCTCGCGACGGACGCTCTTTCGCCGGCGAAGTCTGGCGACGCGCCAATTCAAGCCCGCCCCGTGTTGCCACCTATAGACCGAAGCCAAGTGCCAAAAGACAGGGTTTTGCAAACAAAACCCAGGGGTTTCACCAGCATCGGAGCAGCTGGCACGTTGCTTCACAGCAACAAATACTCACCAATTCCGACCGACCGGTCGTGCGTAGCGGGCCGCTCGGGACGCGCAAGTCAGGTCGAGGCGGCACCGTAAGTGCTTTCCCGTCCGGAAAAGTCGGGAAACCTGTCTCTTTCCTGTCACATTCCAATGGGGGTCTGAGCGGAGCGACAAAACTTTTCGCAGCGCCTCCCCAAGCTGACACGCCAGTAAAAAACATCACCGAATCAGTGACTTAGGTCATGGGCGCTGGCGCAGGGCGGGCGGCCCGGGCGGCTGAGCCAGCGCCTGAGGGTTGGTCCCCTGACTTTCCCTGACTGCTTTGGGGTCCGCCCCGTCCAGACAATGCCGGCCGGCTCCCTTATCGGGAAAACGTGTAGGCGCCTGACCTTTGGCGGCTCACGCTGTTCATGACCTATCGGTCAACTTGGAGTTCTCATGCACAAACGAACCCTGCTCTCTACGGCCGCAGCCGCTGCCCTGGGACTGATCGCCTCCTCCGCCTTTGCCCAAGCGCAAGGCAATGCCCAGCAACTCGAGCGCGTCGAAGTCACCGGCAGCCGCATCCTGTCGCTCAACGCCGAATCGGCCGCACCCATCCAGGTGCTGAGCGCCGCCGACATCGCCGCCTCCGGCGTTGCCAACCTGCAGGAACTGCTGCTGAAGAGCCCCGTGTTCGGCACGCCGGCCATCAGCCGTACCAATTCCAACTTCTCGACCTCCAGCGCCGGCGTGTCCACCGTGGACCTGCGCAACCTGGGCTCGAACCGCACCCTGGTGCTGGTGAACGGCCGCCGCTACGTGTCCGGCGTTCCCGGCGACACCGCGGTTGACTTCAACACCATCCCCGCCGACTTCATCGAGCGCGTCGAAGTGATGACCGGCGGCGCCTCCTCCACCTACGGCTCCGACGCCGTGGCCGGCGTGGTCAACGTCATCCTGAAGCGCAACTTCCAGGGCCTGCGCATGGACGCCCAGGTCGGCGTCAGCGAAGAAGGCGACGACAAGAAGAAGAAGGTCAGCGTGACCTTCGGCATGAACGGTTCCGACGGCCAGGGCAACCTGATGGTCAACCTGTCGGCCAGCCAACAGGGCGCCGTGTACTCGCGCGACCGCGACTTCGCGGCCATCGACCAGGCCTCGCTGGGCGCATTCGTCACCGGCGAAGTGAAGGACATCTTCACGATCCAGCGTCCGTTCTACTCCGGCTTCGCACCGCAGGGCACGTTCACCTACGCCATCGGCCGCAACCCCAACGGCTCGACGATCAACCGCAGCTTCACCTACAACCCGGCCGGCCAGGAGATCACGCCCTCCACCAACGGCCCGGCCGCCGACGGTGTCGGCGCCACCGGCTACAACCGTTCGTCGGTCCGCACCATCGCCATTCCGACCGACCGCCTGATGCTGGCCAGCAAGGGCGAGTTCAACCTGAACGACTCGCACTCGGTCTTCTTCGAAGCGAACTACGCAGCCACCAAGACCAAGACCCAGCTGGAGCCGTATCCGCTGGCATCCACCGACCTGGGCGTTGCCGTGATCCCGGCCGAGTTCATGGTCGACGGCGTCAAGATGCGCAATCCGCTGGTGCCCAACACCATCTACAACAACGCCATCGACCGCGACGGCGACGGTCTGAAGGACTACAGCTTCTCGCGCCGCATGTCGGACATCGAGAACCGTGGCAACAAGGCCCAGCGTGACACCTTCCGCCTGCTGACCGGCGTGAAGGGCGAGATCAGCAAGACCTGGTCCTACGACGCCTACGCGGCCCACTCGTTCACGAAGGAAGGCCAGACCGGCACCGGCCAGGTCAACGTCATGAACTTCCTGAACGCGCTGAGCGCGGTCGCCGACGTCAACGACGTCAACGGCAACGGCAACACGACCGAAGCCATCTGCAAGGACGAAGTCGCCCGCAACCAGGGTTGCGTGGCCGCCAACGTCTTCGGCGCCAACACGCTGAGCCCCGAAGCCGCCCGCTACATCCATGCACCGTCGTCGCTGAACACCCGCATCACGCAGACGCTGGTGGGCGCTTCGGTCAGCGGTGAGCCGTTCTCGCTGCCGGCCGGCCCGCTGGGCGTGGCCTTCGGTGCCGAGTACCGCAAGGAAACGTCGAGCATGGAGTTCGACGCGCTGACGCAGACCGGCCTGAACGCTGGCAACGCGCTGCCCAACACGGCCGGCAACTTCGACGTGAAGGAAGCTTTCGCCGAAGTGCGCGCACCGCTGCTGAAGAACCTGCCGCTGATCAAGACGCTGGACGCTCAACTGGCGGTCCGCCAGGGCAAGTACTCCACGGTCGGCGACACCACCAGCTGGAACAGCGGCCTGGACTGGGGCATCAACTCGACGTTCCGCGTCCGCGCCAACTACTCGGTGTCGACCCGCGCGCCCAACATCGCCGAGCTGTACCAAGCCCCGTCGCAGACCTTCCCGACCGGCCTGTCCGATCCTTGCGCCGGCAAGAAGCTGACGGACACCGATCCGGTGGCCGTCGCCTGCCGCCTGAACCCGGGCGTCGTGGCCAACATGAACGCCAATGGCGGTGTGTTCACGCTGAACCAGTCCGACCTGCAGGGCATCAGCGGCTTCGACAGCGGCAACCCCAACCTGGGCGCCGAGAAGGGCAAGTCCACGACCATCGGCATCGTCGTCACGCCCAAGGGCTTCGACCTGCTGAAGGACTTCACGTTCACGGCCGACTACTACAAGATCAAGATCAAGGACGCCATCAACACCCCGGGACGCCAGTACGCGCTGAACCAGTGCTACGGCGGCGGCAACACCACGTTCTGCAACTTCATCACCCGCCGCCCGGCCGACATCGGCCCCAACAGCGCCGGCTCGCTGGAGTTCATCGACGAGACCTCAGCCAACACCGGCGGCGACTTCGTCGAGGGCGTGGACCTGACCGCCAGCCACCGCACCAAGCTGTTCGGCGGCGTGTTCAACTCGCGCATCGCCTACACCTACATCATGAAGTCCTACAACCAGCCCACCCCGCAGGCTGACAAGGACTACTCGCAAGGTGAAGTCGGCAACGCGCGCAACCGCTGGGTGCTGAACCTGGGCTACAACATCGGCAACCTGGGCGTCGCCGCCACGACCACGTACTTCGGCCAGTCCTACCTGGACGACGTGTTCATGCGCGACAACTTCGGCAGCACGAACAAGATGGACGGCAAGATCAAGGCGCGCGCCTACCTGGACCTGCAGGCCAACTACAAGCTGGGCAAGAGCGAGATCTACTTCGGCATCGACAACGCCACGGCCACCAAGGCGCCCCCGATCATCTCGGGCCTGCCGGGCAACACGACCGGCGCGGAAACCAACGCCAGCGTCTACGATGCGATCGGCCGTCGCTACTACGTCGGTCTGCGCTACAGCCTGTAAGCCTGACCCAGAAGCACCCGCCCTCCCGGCGGGTGCCTTCCCCGAAAAGCACATCGGCTCGATGTGCTTTTTTTTGGTCTCCTGTTCTGCCCTGCTCCATGACTGATTCCCTTCCCCTGCGCACCGACGTGCTGGTCGTCGGCGCCGGCCCCGCCGGCAGCGCCTGCGCCCGCGTGCTGGTCCGTGCCGGCATCGCCGTGCTGCTGGTCGACCAGCATCCCCACGGCCGCGACAAGACCTGCGGCGACGGACTCATCCCCGACGCGCACCAGGCGCTGGCACGGCTGGGCCTGCTGGACGAGGTCATGCGCCGCGCCGAGCCCGTGGCCCACGTGGGCTGCATAGGCCCGCGCGGCGGGCGCATCGATGTGCCCGGCTCGCTGGCCGTGCTGCCGCGCAAGGAACTGGACGCACTGCTGCTGCAGGCCGCGCAGGACGCCGGCGCGCGCTTCGAGCAGGCGCGCTTCGAGGCCCCGCTGGAGCAGGACGGCCGCGTGACCGGCGCGCGGCTCCGGCGCGGCGACGAGTTCGTCGAGGTGCAGGCACGCTGGGTCGTGCTGGCCACCGGCGCGGTGCCCAAGGCGCTCACGGCCGCCGGCATGTGCGAGCGCCACACCCCCAGTGGCGTGGCGCTGCGCGGCTACGTGAAGGCGCCGCAGATGGTCGGCAAGATCAAGGCGCTGGAGGTCGTCTGGGACAAGGCCGTGCGGCCGGGTTACGGCTGGATCTTTCCGGCGCCGGACGGCCACTTCAACATCGGCGTGGGCGTCACCGACAGTCACAAGGACCTGGGCGGCAAGGGCCAGAAGAAGGACGTCAACCTGCGCGCCATCTTCGATGCCTTCGTCGCCAAGTACCCGCCCGCGGCCGAGCTGATGCGCGTGGGCGAACTGGTGGGCGACCTGAAGGGCGCGCCGCTGCGCTGCACGCTGACCGGCGCGAAATGGTCGCGCCCCGGCCTGCTGGTCACCGGCGAGGCGGCGGGCTCAACCTACTCCTTCACCGGCGAGGGCATCGGCAAGGCCATGGAGACCGGCATGCTGGCCGCCGACGCCCTCCTGGCTCACGCGGACGACGCCACGGCCCGCGCCGCCTACGAGGCCGGCCTGACGGCGCTGAAGCCCAAGTTCGACCTCTACGAGCGCGCCAACCGCGTCAACGCCCACCCCTGGCTGGCCGACCTGCTGATCTGGCGAGCGAAGAAAAGCCCACGGCTGCTGAAGCGCATGAGCGGCGTGCTCAATGAGACCAGCAACCCGGGCAATCTGGTCAGCTTAAAGGGCCTCTCGCGGCTGTTCTTCGAGTAAGGGTCAGACCCTTTCGACGATCAGCGCAATGCCCTGGCCCACGCCGATGCACATCGTGCACAGCGCGTAGCGTCCGCCGCCGACCTCCAGCTGGTTGACCGCCGTCGTCACCAGCCGCGCGCCGCTGGCGCCCAGAGGGTGGCCCAGCGCGATGGCGCCACCACATGCGTTCACGCGGGCGTCGTCGTCGGCCAGGCCCAGGTCGCGCAGCACGGCCAGGCCTTGCGCGGCGAAGGCCTCGTTCAGCTCGATGACGTCCATCTGGGCGAGCGTCAGTCCGGTCAGCGCCAACACCTTGCGCGTGGCCGGTGCGGGGCCGATGCCCATGATGCGCGGCGCCACACCGGCCGTGGCCATGCCCACCACGCGAGCGCGCGGCGTCAGGCCGTGGCGCGCGGCCTCGGCTTCGCTAGCCAGCAGCAGCGCGCAGGCGCCGTCGTTGACGCCGCTGGCGTTGCCGGCCGTCACACTGCCCTCCGGCGTCACGACGCCCTTGAGCTTGGCCAGCGCCTCGATGCTGGTCTCGCGCGGATGCTCGTCCAGCAGCACGCGCAGCGGGTCGCCTTTCTTCTGCGGCACGTCGACGGGAACGATCTCGCGCTCGAAGAACCCACGCTGCTGGGCCGCGATGGCCTTGCGCTGAGACGCCAGCGCCATGCGGTCCTGGGCCTCGCGCTCGATGCCGAAATCACGTGCGACGTTCTCGGCCGTCTCGGGCATGGCGTCCACGCCATGCGCCGCCTTCATCAGCTTGTTGACGAAGCGCCAGCCGATGGTGGTGTCGTAGACCGCATTCGTGCGGCTGAAGGCACTCTCGGCCTTCGGCATGACGAAGGGCGCGCGGCTCATGCTCTCCACGCCGCCGGCGATCATCAGCCCGGCCTCGCCGGCGCGGATGGCGCGGGCCGCCGTACCCACCGCATCCAGGCCCGAACCGCACAGGCGGTTCACGGTGCTGCCCGGCACGTCCACCGGCAGCCCGGCCAGCAGCGCGGCCATGCGGGCAACGTTGCGGTTGTCCTCGCCGGCCTGGTTGGCACAGCCGTAGATGACGTCCTCAACGGCGGCCCAGTCCACGCCGGGGTTGCGCGCCATCAGCGCCTTGATGGGCAGCGCGGCCAGGTCGTCGGTGCGGATGCTGGACAGCGCGCCGCCATAGCGGCCGAAGGGCGTGCGAATGGCGTCGCAGATGAAGGCGTGGGTCATAGCAAGGTGTTCCGCAGATAGGGGCTGACGCGGTAGCGCTCGCCACGGTAGTAGGCGTCCAGGCGGTCCAGCACATCGACGATGGGTCGGGTGCCCCACAGGGTCGCCCACTCGAACGGGCCGGCGGGGTAGTTGACGCCCAGCTTCATCGCCGCGTCCGCGCCTTCCTCGCTGCACACGCCCTGCTGCACGGCGTCGTGGGCCTCGTTGACCAGCATGGCGATGGTGCGCGCGACGATGAGGCCGGGCATGTCGACCATCGAGCGCGGCGTGAAACCCAGCGCCGACAGCCAGCCCAGGTGACGGCCGTCGAAGTTGCCGGAGCAGGCGTAGGCAAGGTCGCCGCCCGGGCCCAGCGGCAGGTCGAACACGACCACCGGCGCCATGAACTCGCGTTCGGCCGCCAGCTCACGAGCGGTTCGGCCATCGGTCAGTCGCAACTGCAGGCGGTCGGCCTCCAGGCCGATCCAGTCACTGTCCTGCTGCCGCGCCACGTCGGGCAGCGCCGCCGCCAGCCGGTCGGCGATGGGGCCGCGGCCATGCAGCACCACCTGGCGGGCGTCGGGCCGGGCACGGTCGCCCGACTCCGGCGGCAAAGCCGGCACGCCCTCGGGGTAACGGTAAAAGCCGCGCCCGCTCTTGCGGCCCAGCCAGCCCGCATCCACCAGCTCCTGCTGCACCAGCGACGGCGTGAAGCGGCGGTCGAAGAAGTTGGCCTGGAACACCGAGTTCGTCACCGCGAAGTTGGTGTCGTGGCCGATCAGGTCCATCAGCTCGCAGGGGCCCATGCGGAAGCCCGCGGCGCGCAGGCAGGCGTCGATGACTTCGGGTGCCACCACGCGGTCCTGCAGCAGCATCAGCGCCTCGGCGTAGTAGGGCCGGGCGATGCGGTTGACGATGAAGCCCGGCGTGGAACGCGCATGCACGGGCACCTTGCCCCAGCGGGCGGACAGCTCGTAGATGGCCTGCGCGACTTCGGGCGCGGTGCCCAGGCCCCACACCACCTCCACCAGCTTCATCAACGGCACCGGGTTGAAGAAGTGCATGCCCACCAGGCGCTCGGGATGCTTCATGCCACGGGCCAGCGCGGTCACGGAGATGGACGAGGTGTTGGTGGCGATGACGGCCTCGTCGGGCAGCAGCGCCTCCAGTTCGGCAAACAGCGCGCGCTTCACCTCCAGGTTCTCGACGATGGCCTCGATGACCAGATCGACCGGCGCGAGCGCGTCCACCGGCGTGATGCGGGCCAGTGTCGCGGCGGCGGCCTCGGCCGTCAGCTTGCCCTTGGCCACCAGGCCGTCCAGCGTGGCAGCAAGCCTGGCCTTGGCGGCCTCGGCGGCGCCGGGTCGGTTGTCGAACAGCGTCACGGCGTGGCCGGCCTGGGCAGCGACCTGGGCGATGCCTGCGCCCATCAGGCCGGCGCCGACGACGAGGATGGAAGCGTTCTGCAGATTCATTCGGAAGGCGGCGTCCAGTTGGGTTTGCGCTTGCCCAGGAAGGCCGCGAAGCCTTCGCGCGCCTCGGCCGTCGTGCGCACGCGGGCAATGGTTTGCGCGGTCAGCTCGCGCACCTCGCCAGTCACCGGGCCCGGCGCCAGCCGCGCATACAGCTGCTTGATCTCGGCCTGAGCTTGCGGCCCGCAGGCGAGCAGGTCAGTCACGCAGGCGTCGACCGTCGTGTCCAGCACGTCGGCCGGCACCACGCGCTGCACCAGGCCCACGCGCAGTGCCTCGTCAGCCGTGATGCGGCTGGCCGTCAGCGCCAGCCACCGCGCCTGGCGCAGCCCCACCGCGTTGACCAAGTACGGGGCTATGACGGCGGGCAGGATGCCCATGCGGGCCTCGCTGACCACGAAGCTCGCGGCGTCGGACGCGACGGCCATGTCGCAGGCCGCCACCAGCCCCACGCCGCCGCCCAGCGCGGCGCCCTGCACGCGGGCGATGGTGGGCTTGGGGCAGCCGGCGATGCGCGCCAGCATGGCCGAGAAGCGGCGCGCGTCGGCCAGGTTGTCGTCCTGCGACGCGGCCGCCGCACGCTGCATCCACTGCAGGTCGGCACCGGCGCTGAAGTGCTTGCCGGCTCCGGCCAGCACGATGACGCGCACCGAGGCATCGCCGCCCAGCAGCGCGAAGGCGGCGTCCAGCTCGGCGATCAACAGCTCGTCGAAGGCGTTGAAGACGGCCGGTCGGTTCATCGTCAGCACGGCCACGCCGTCGGCACGGCGATGCAGGTCGAGGGCGGTCCAGGAAGACATGGCGCACATTCTGCACTTCTCCCGACCGATCGGTCGATTAACCATTCACGCATGCTTTCCTGCCATTCGCCGCACGCCCGGCGGCTGGATGCAGGCGCCCTCCTAGACTGCGCGCCATGTCTTCAAACCCCTCATCCAAGACGACCCGCCTCGACTGGGAGCAGTGGTACTACCCCGGCCCCAAGCGCGTCTTCAGCGCCGACGAGATGGCCCGCGCCGGCACGCAGCCCTGGCCCGCCGGCATCGACCATTACGTCTATGTCAACGCCATCCTGGTACTGGCGGTCATGTCGCACGAGACGACCCGCATGCCCTGGATCTGGCCGCTCGGGCTGGCGCTGTGCTGGCTGTCGCTGGCCGTGGCGCACTGGCTGTGGAAGCAACCGACCCGCAAGCGGCTCAACCAGGCCAGCTGGGTGGTCGGCATCGTCGTCGGCGGCGGCAGCGTATTCGCGGTCGAGTACGGATGGCGGGAGGAAACGCACGCGAGTCTGCCGCTGGTGCTGGCCTTGATGACGGCCGTGCTGTCGGCCTGGTGGATGGTGACGCTGTTCCGCGTGCAGCAGATCGAGGCCCGCCTGCGCGAGCTGGCCGAACAGGACGCCGCGCTGAAGCTGTCCACCCGGCTGGCCGCCGCGCAGATCCAGCCGCATTTCCTGTTCAACACGCTGGCCTCGCTGCAGCACTGGGTGGACACCGGCGACCAACGCGCCGCACCGCTGCTGCGCGACTTCACCGCCTACCTGCGCGCGACGCTGCCGATGTTCGAGCGCGACCTGCAGCCGCTGGCCGACGAACTGGAGATGGTGCGCCGCTACCTGTCCATCATGCAGGCCCGGCTGGGTGCGAGGCTGACTTTTGCCGTCGACGCGCCGGCCGGCATCGACGCACCGCTGCCGCCGGGCATCGTGCTGACGCTGGTGGAGAACGCCATCGCCCACGGCATCGAGCCGCAGCTGCGCGGCGGCCACGTCGCCGTCGCCGTTCGCCGCGACGGGGCCCGCACCGTCGTCACCGTGCGCGACGATGGCCCCGGCCTGGCCGACGGCTGGCGGGACGGCGTGGGCCTGGCCAACACGCGGCGCCGGCTGGCCCAGGCCAGCCCGGCCTGCACCCTGACGCTGGCCTCCGCCGATCCCGGCTGCATCGCCACCCTGACACTGACCCCATGACCACACTGACCGCCCTGATCGCCGACGACGAGGAAGCCCCTCGCGAACAATTGCGCGCCGCGCTGACCCGGCTGTGGCCCGAGCTGCAGATCGTGGCCGCCAGTACCAATGGTGTCGAGGCCTGGGACGACTGCCTGGCGCACGAGCCGGCCATTGCCTTCCTGGACATCCGCATGCCGGGCCTGACCGGCCTGGACGTGGCGCGCCGCCTGGCCGCGCTGGCCACGCCGCCGCTGATCGTGTTCGTCACCGCCTACGACGACCATGCGCTGGCCGCCTTCGACGCCGGCGCAGTGGACTATGTGCTCAAGCCCGTCGACGACGAGCGGCTGGCGCAGACGCTGACCCGATTGAAGGCCCGCCTCACCCAGCCCACCGCACCGGACACCGCCGCGCTGCAACGCCTGCTGGCCGGCCTGGCCGCGCCGAAGCCGGCACCGCGCCCCATCCAGGCCAGCCTGGGCCGCGAGGTGCAGCTGATCCCGCCGGACGAGATCGTCTATTTCGAGGCCGACGCGCGCTACACCCGCGTGGTGCATCAGGGCGGCGACGCGCTGATCCGCACGCCGCTGCGCGAGCTGCTGACGCAGCTGGACCCGGACCAGTTCTGGCAGATCCACCGCAGCGTGCTGGTCAACAGCCGCTGCATCGCGCGGGCCGTGCGCGTGGACGAGGGCACCATGGTCGTCACGCTGCGCGGGCGCGACGAGAAGCTGCCGGTGTCGCGCCAGTTCCAGGCGCTGTTCAAGGGTCAATGAGCTGAAGTCCCGGGCAAACCCTTGGGCGGGCGCCCGGGCCGACTCCACAGAATCGCCGGCGTTACAAAAAACATCGTGCGGCGGGCCAAGAACCCGCCGCCGCCACCGCCATGCCCAGCGCCCTGCCCCATCCCCGTTTTGACCACTTCTACCGCTACGACGAGCTGACGGCGCTGCTGTTCGCCTATGCCGAGGCCCGCCCGAACCTGGTGTCGGTGCGCTCCATCGGCAAGAGCTACGAGGGGCGCGACATCTGGGTCGTCGTCGTCACCAACCTCGCCAGCGGCATGGACATCGACAAGCCGGCGATGTGGCTGGACGGGAACATCCACGCGGCCGAGCTGACCGCGTCCACCACCTGCCTGTACTACCTGCACCAGTTGCTGACGCAGCATGGCGGCACGTCGGCCGAGGCGCAGCAGATCAACCGGCTGCTGGACACGCGCACGCTGTACATCGTGCCGCGCCTGAACCCCGACGGCGCCGAGCTGGCCCTGTTGCCGAGACCGCGCCACATCCGCAGCTCCACCCGCCCCTACCCCTACACCGAGGAAGCGGTGGACGGCCTGACCATCGAGGACGTGGACGGCGACGGGCGCATCCTGACCATGCGCGTGCCCGATCCGCACGGCGGCTACAAGAAGCACGCCGGCGACCCGCGGCTGATGGTGGCGCGCGAGCCGGGCGAGTTCGGCGGCGAGTACTACCGCCTCATCCCCGAGGGCTTCATCAGGAACCACGACGGCCTGACCATCAAGCTCAACCCCGACCGCGAAGGCCTGGACCTGAACCGCAACTTCCCCGGCGAATGGCGCCAGGAGTTCGAGCAGCTGGGCGCCGGCCCCTACCCCACCAGCGAACCCGAGGTGCGGGCCATGGTGGAGTTCATCACCAGCCACCCCAACATCGGCGCAGCCATCAGCTTCCACACCCACAGCGGCGTCATCCTGCGCCCCTGCGGCACGCGCAGCGACAAGGACATGACACCCGAAGACCTGTGGCTGTTCCAGCGCTTCTCGGCGCTGGGCGAGCAGCACACCGGCTACCCGGCCGTCAGCATCTACGAGGAGTTCCGCTACCACCCCAAGGACGTCATCACCGGCACGCAGGACTGGGTCTACGAGCACCTGGGCGCGCTGTTCTGGGTGGTGGAGCTGTGGTCGCCGAACAAGGAGGCCGGCGTCGAGGGCTACAAGTGGATCGACTGGTTCCGCGAGCATCCGGTCGAGGACGACCTGAAGCTGCTGAAGTGGAGCGACGAGAAGTGCGGCGGCCAGGCCTACGTGGCGTGGACGCCGTTCCAGCATCCGCAGCTGGGCGCCGTCGAGATCGGTGGCTGGGACAAGATGAATTACTGGCGCAACCCGCCGCCGGACTTGCGCGAGCGCGAGGCGGCGCGCTTCCCCGGCTGGATCTCGCAGATCGCGATGAGCCTGCCCAAGCTGGAGCTGATCCGCACCGAGGTGCGCGCGCTGGGCCCGGACATGTGGCGGGTGCGCATGGCGGTCGCCAACTCGGGCTACCTGCCGGCCTACGTGACGCAGCGCGCGCTGGAGCGCAAGACCGTGCGCGGCGTGATGTTCGAGCTGCACATGCCCAGCGGCGACCCGGCCATCAGCTTGGTCAGCGGCAGGGAGCGCATGGAAGGCCCACAGCTGGAAGGTCACGCCCCGAAGCAGAGCCAGCTCGCCTTCCTGCCAACCAAGCAGCCCACCGGCGACCGCGCCGTGGCCGAATGGGTGGTGCGCGCGCCGGTGGGCACGCGCCTGGCGCTGTCGGCCAGCGCCGAGCGCGCGGGCCTGGTTCGCACCGAGGTCGTGCTGGACTGAGCGGGCCCGGCGGGCGCCCAGCCCGTCAGCCCACGGGCCGCTCGCTCTCCTGGGCGGCGATGACCGCCTCGCGCCACAGGCGCGACGGGATGAAGGTGCGCAGCTGCTCCATGGCCTTGGCGATCAGCGCCGGGTGCAGGCCATGGTCCAGGTGGGGCAGCAGGTCGGCCGTCACGTCGGCTCCCAGGTCCACCAGCGCCTGCGCCGCGTCGACGACGTGGCGGTACGCAAAGCGCCGGTCTTCCAGGCCGTGGAACAGGTGCACGCAGACGTCCTGCGGCGCGACCTCTGGCCGGGCCAGGTAGCCGCCGGCAAAGGCCAGCACGCGGCCCACCAGCGCCGGCTCGGCCTGCACGGCCTCCAGCGCCAGCAACGCGCCGTCGCCCACGCCGGCCAGCGCGACGCGCTGCCAGGGCAGGTCCAGCCTGCGCGCCTCCAGGCGCAGCCGCTCGATCAGGTGGGGCAGGGCCGCCGTCACGCCTTCAGGGCTGGGCGACTCGTCCGGCCACCAGCGGCAACGCCCCTCGGCATCGCGCAGCGGTGGGTGCAGGTTCAATGTCACGGCGCGGGGGTACTGGCCTTGCAGCGCCGCCGCCAGTGCCGCCAGCGTGTCGGGGCCATCGGGCGCAACGCCGCTGTCGGGCAGCAGCGCGAACAGCAGATCGGGCGCCGAGGCTTCTTGAGCTTCAGTCATGCATCAATTGTCAGGCCCCGCCTCCCCGGCCCGCGCGCCCAGCCGGGCCCGCAGAAGCGTTGCAGATTGACGACGCCGCGCTTCGCGTCGCACGACCCGTCGTTTCACAGGGGTTTCAGCAATCACCCCGAACAAACTGCAAGTAACTCTCCGTATCTCGGCATTTACCGGCGGGTTGATTGCAAGTAAGAAGGGCAATCGCCCGTTCTGACGGGTTTGTAGAGATTCCCCAATTCGGGGCCAACTTGTCAAGGGGGGCATACCTGACTTTGCCTCCAGCGAAGGCAGCGGACAGACTGCCGTGACGTAGTTCACCCACCCTCACACACATGAAATCCTACGGACACATTCCCAAGCTCGCCGTCACCGTGACGGCGCTGGCGGCCCAGGCCTGCTGCTTCCAGGCCTTCGCGCAGAACAACCAGCAGTTGGAGCGCGTCGAAGTCACCGGCACGAACATCAAGCGGATCTCGCGCGAGACCGAGTCGCCCATCGACGTGATCACGGCCAAGGACATCCAGGCCAGCGGCGCGCGCACCACGCTGGAAGTGCTGAAGATGGTTCCGTCCATCGGCAACGACGGCTACAACGACACGGCCACGCAGAACGGCTTCTCGCGCGGCGTCTCCACGGTCTCGCTGCGCAACCAGACCGCCACGTCGACGCTGGTGCTGATCAACGGTCGCCGCATGGCGCCGTCGGCCTACGCCAACCCGAACAACGGCACGACCACGCTGTATGACCTGAATTCCATCCCCGTCTCGGCGATCGAGCGCATCGAAGTGCTGAAGGACGGCGCCTCGGCGGTCTACGGCTCCGACGCGATGGCCGGCGTGGTGAACTTCATCACCCGCAAGGACTACCAGGGCCTGGAGGTCAAGCTGCTGGCCGGCGCCAACGACGCGGGCGAGTACGAGCGCCAGTCCGTCAGCGGCACCTTCGGCTTCGGCGACCTCGCCACCAAGGGCTACAACTTCCTGCTGAGCGTGGACTTCTCCCACAAGGGCCGCAGCATGGTGGGCGACTCCACCGACGAAGACATCGCGGCGGCGGACTACCGCGCGATCAATCTGCGCCGCAACCCCTACGGCAGCTTCCTGTACAACAACCAGCCCTGGTTCATCCGCGAGAACGGCGCCGTCGGCTCGCGCAGCTTCCCGCAGACCGCCGCCGTCCCCGCGACCAACACGGTCAACAACTCCAATTGCCCGGACTCCGAGAAGATCATCGGCGAGACGGCCCGCTACAACATCACGACCAACCACCTGCTGGGTCGCACCTTCTGCAACTACAACCTCGACCAGTTCGCGGAAATGCAGAGCCCCGGTGACGACCTGAACCTGCTGGGCCGCGGCACGTTCAAGGTCAGCGAGACCATGGAAGGCTTCGCCGAGTTCATGTACAGCCGCAGCGAGCGCCAGTACCTCGGTGCGCCGCGCACGATCAGCGGCCTGGGCGTCTCCAACAACTTCAACGGCAGCGGCCTGGCGGCCAGCTTCCAGCCCATCCTGGAAATCGGCCACCCGGACAACCCCTTCCCGAACGCACGCGCGGCGGTGCAGCTGCGCTTCCCCAACGCGCCGGGCGGCTTCGACCTGACCAACACCGGCGTGCGTGCGCTGGCCGGTCTGCGCGGCACCGTGGGCACCGACATCGACTGGGATTCCGCCGTGCTGTGGAACAAGTCCGAGCGCGACGAGTACTACTACGGCTTCCTGCGCCTGCCGGTGCTGCGCCAGATGCTGGGCCCGCAGTTCGGCGGCACCAACCGCTCGCTGGCCTCCATCTCGGCCGATCCGGACCTGTCGCGCCCGCTGCTCAACAGCGGCTCGAACGAAGTGCTGCAGTGGGACCTGAAGCTCAGCACCACCGTCGGCAAGCTGGCCGGCGGCCCCGTCGGTCTGGCCGGCGGCGTCGAGGTCCGTCGCGAAGCCATCGACATCAAACCGGACCCCGAGAACCAGGCCGGCAACATCCTGGGCCTGGCCAACACGGCCGTGAAGGGCTCCCGCGTGGTCAAGTCGGCCTTCGTCGAAGTGGTCGCGCCGGTGCTGAAGGGCCTGGAGCTGAACATGGCCGGCCGCGTGGACAAGTACCCCACGCTGAAGACCAACTTCGTGCCCAAGGTCGGCTTCAAGTGGCAGGCCGCCGACGTGCTGGCCTTCCGCGGCAGCTACTCGGAAGGCTTCCGTGCGCCGTCCGTGTCGCAGGTGAGCCCCGGCGGCGCGCAGTTCTTCCTGAACAGCCTGCGCGACCCCGTGCGCTGCAACATCGAGGCGACGCCGCCGGTGCCCAAGCCGGGCGCCGAGACCGCCGACTGCGCCAAGAGCGTGGCCGGCCTGGGCGGTGGCAACCCGACCCTGAAGCCCGAGAACTCCTACAACACCTCGCTGGGCCTGCTGTTCAGCCCCACCGCCGGCGTTGACCTGGTGCTGGGCTACTGGAAGATCCGCAAGAACAACGAAGTGGCGCTGACCGACGGCCAGTCCGTGATCGACCACCCCGAGGCCTACCCGCCCGGCACCGTGGTGCGCGACACCAACCCCAACCTGCTGCTGAACGGCCAGGCGGGCACGGGTCCGCTGCTGACGGTGTCCACCCCCTGGGTCAACCAGGGCACGACGATGACCTCGGGCATCGACTTCGAAGGCCGCGTGTCGACCAAGGTGATGGGCGACATGCGCTGGACCAACTCGCTGAACGGCCAGTACACGCTGAAGTACGAGCGCATCGAGCACCCGGGCTACGCCAAGAACAACCTGGTCGGCACGCGCGGCGGCCTGGCGGACTGGTCCACCTCGGCGCCTGACGTGCCGCGCGTCAAGCTGCGCTTCACGTCCACGCTGGAGACTGGCGCGCACACGCTGACGGGCGCGATGAACTTCGTGTCGGGCCTGAGCTTCATCCGCGAGATGGACGGCACCACGCTGCCGGGCGTCAACCCCGAGTACTACTCGGGCAAGACCTGCCACTACGGCGGCGCAAACCCTGACAACGTCCCGCAGCGTGCGGTCCTGGGCGTGGCACCGACCGCGACCAACATGCGCGACCTGTACATCAACCGCTATCCCGGTTGCTCGATGTCCAGCTGGACGACGTTCGACGTGGGCTACACCTACCGCGGCTTCAAGAACCTGACGCTGGGCATCAACATCCAGAACTTCCTGGACGAGAAGGCCCCCTACGACCCGATCGGCGCCACGGGCTTCCAGCTGGGCTACAACCCCGGCATGCACAACCCGTTCGGCCGCTACTTCACGGTGTCGGCAAGCTACAAGTTCAAGTGATCGCCACGCTGCCTGCGGGCAGCGTGCAACGCAAAAGGGCACCGCGAGGTGCCCTTTTTTCGTCCACCAGCGCCTGCCGCTCAGACCTTCAACGTGAACGGATTGAAGTTCGTGTCGCGGTCGTAGTAGTCCAGTCCCTCGGCCCGCTTCAGGAACGCGACGAAGCGGGCCGTCACCGGATACAGCACGGCCTCCCAGATCAGCTTGAAGCAATACTGCGCGACGAACACCGCCAGCAGCTGCTCCTGCGGCCAGATGCCCCAGAACGCGATGACCAGGAACAGGCCGGTGTCGAGCACCTGGCCCACGGCCGTCGAGCCGACGATGCGCGCCCACAGGAAGCGCCCGGCCGTGGCGACCTTCATCTTCGCCATCACGAAGCTGTTGGCGAAGCTGCCGCAGGCGAAGGCGATCATGGACGCCGCCACCACGCGCCAGGTGTTGCCGAACATCGCCTCCACATGCTGCTGGTAGCCGTCCATGAAGGCGTTGCGCGCCGGCGGCAGGTTGACGATGACGAAGGCCATGAAGGCCGCGAACGCCAGCGCGCCGAAGCCCGCCCAGACGACGCGGCGGTCGCGGCCATAGCCATAGACCTCGGTCAGCACGTCGCCAAAGATGTAGCTGATCGGGAAGAAGAACAGGTCCGCGCCGAAGGTGACCGTGCCGATCAGCGGCAGATCCACCTGCGCGGCCTTGGCCGGCCCGATCAGGTTGGCGCACAACAGCACGCAGACACAGGCCGCCATGATCAAGTCGTAATACTTGAAATTCCTTGGCTCGGCTTTGTTCATGGGCTCCCTCCCGTTGGAGCCCGCATTCTCAGCGCTTGTGGGTGAGACGCAGCAAGGCTGCGTGCAGCTTGGGGGGATCGATGGGCTTGGTCAGGAAGTCGTTCATGCCGGCCGCCAGCGCGTCGTCGCGCTCGGAGACCAGCGCCGCGGCAGTCAGCGCCACGATGGGCAGCTGGTCGGCCGTGAAGTGGCGACGCAGCTCGCGCGTCGCGTCGTGACCGCCCATGACGGGCATCTGCACGTCCATCAGCACCACGTCGAAGGGCTTGCCCACGCTGGCGGCCGCCAGCACAGCCTCGATGGCCTGCCGGCCATCGCTGGCCTGCGCCACCTCCATGCCCCATTGCTCCAGCTGCGCCACGGCGATCAGCATGTTGACGGGGTGGTCCTCGGCGATCAGCACGCGCCGCCCCTGCAGCGCGTCCGGTGCGGCGCGCGACTCGCGCGGCTGGTGGGCCATGGGCGCCGGCGCGGCGGGCAGCGGCAGCTCGGCCCAGAAGGTCGAGCCCTGGCCCGGCTGGCTGACCACGCCCACCTCGCCGCCCATCAGCGTGGCCAGCTCGCGGCAGATGGACAGGCCCAGGCCCGTGCCGCCGAAGCGACGCGTGGTGGACTCGTCGGCCTGCGTGAAGGGCGCGAACAGCCGCGCCTGCTGCTCGGGCGCGATGCCGGGGCCGCTGTCGCTGACCTCCACGCGCACCCACTCGCCGGCGCTACCTCGGCCGTTGACGGCCAGGGCCTTCACGCTGACGGTGATGCCGCCGCGCTCGGTGAACTTCAGCGCGTTGGTCAGGTAGTTGGACAGGATCTGGCGCGTGCGCAGCGGGTCGCCGAACACCCAGGTCGGCAGCTCCGGGTCCATCTCGACGGCAAAGGACAGGCCGCGCGCCTGGGCCAGCGTCACATAGGCCAGGCGCATGGAGCCCAGCAGCTCGCGCAGCGAGAACGGCTGGCTCTCCAGCGTCAGCCGGCCGGCCTCGATCTTGGACAGGTCCAGGATGTCGGAGATCAACCCGGACAGGCTCTCGGCGCTGTCCATCATCTGGTTCAGGTAGTCGCGGCGCTGGGCGTCGGAGATGTCGGGCTGCTGGGCGAGGCGACCCAGGCCCAGCAGGCCGTTCAGCGGCGTGCGGATCTCGTGGCTGGTGTTGGCCAGGAAGGCGCTCTTGGCGCGGCTGGCGGCCTGGGCCTCGTCCTTGGCGTGGGCCAGTTGGTCCTCCACGCGGCGGCGCTCGGTGACGTCTTCGATGATCCAGATGGTGCCGCCGCGGCTGGGGTGGGCGGGGTCCACGGCCTGGGCCAGCAGGCGCGCCAGGAAGGTGGAGCCGTCGCGGCGGCGCATGGTGCGCTCGCTCTCGACCTGCTCGCCGGCGGCCAGGCGCGGGCCGATCTCGCGGCCCACGCTCTGCCAGTCCTCCACGGTGGGCCAGACCACGCTGCCGTGCTGGCCGAGCAGCGCGCCGCGCTCCCAGCCGAACATGGCCTCCACGCGCGGGTTGGCCAGCACGAACTGCTGGTCACGCGTCAGCGCGATGCCGATGGACGCGTTCTCCAGGATGGCGCCATGGACCAGCCGCGTGCGCTCGCTCTCCGACACGTCGCGGGCGTACAGCACCAGGTAGTTCTGCCCGTCCATCTCGAACGGCGCGACCGACACCAGCATGGACACCGCGCTGCCATCCTTGCGCCTGAAGCTGATGGGCAGGTTGCTGGCGATGCCCTCGTGGCGTATGGCCTCGCGCACGGCACTGCGGTCGTGCACGTTGTGCCAGATGCCGATCTCGTCGGCCGTGCGGCCCAGCACCTCGGCGCTGCTCCAGCCGCTGAGCTGCTCGAAGGCCTTGTTGACCATCGCGTAGCGGCCGCTCTCGGCCTCGGTCAGCGTGATCACGTCGGGGCTGGTCGCCACCAGGTGGCTCAGCAGGCCCTCCGAGCGGCGCAGCGCGTCCTGCGCGCGGCTCTGCTCGGTCTGGTCGGTGAAGAAGGTCAGCGTGGCCGGGCCGGAGGCCGTCTCCACGCGCACGCTGGTGGCCTGCACCAGCCGGCGCCGGCGCGACAAGGTGCGCAGCCGGTACTCGGCCATGGGCTGCATGGCGCCGGGCGCCAGGCCCTCCAGCCGCGCGGCCTGCTGACGCGCGGTCTCGTCGTCGCCCGGCTCGTAATGGCTGAACAAGTCCTGGCCGATCATGCTGGAGCGCTGCGCGTAGCCGAACATGGCCATGGCCGCCGGGTTGGCGTCCACCACGCGTCCCCAGCGGTGCAGCACCAGCGGGCTGGGACTGCGGCGGAACAGCTCGCGGTAGCGCGTCTCGGTGGCGTGCACGGTCTGCTCGGCGGCGACCTCGTGCGTCACGTCGCGGCCCACGCCCCAGTAGCCGCGGAAGTTGCCCTGCGCATCGAAGCGCGGCTCGCCGCTGATGGACACCCAGCGCGGGCTGCCGTCGATGCCGGTGCGCCGCGCCACCATGCCATGGAAGGGGCGGTGCGACTCCAGGTCGGCGCGGTGGGCGTCCATCTCGTCGTCGGACAGGCCCATGCCCTCCACCTCCCAGGGCGTCTTGCCCAGGCGGCACTGCAGGTCCAGGCCGGAGTCGCCGGCGCGGTCCTCGGCGACGTGCGTGAAGCGAAACTCGCGGTCCATCTCCCAGTACCAGTCCACCGCCATGCCCAGCAGGCCGCGGAAGCGCGCGGTGCGCTCCTCGGCCTCGGCCAGCGAGCGCTTGACCATCTTCAGCACGCCGATGCCCGTGATCAGGCCGGAGAACAGCATGGCCGACTGTGCCGAGGCCCGCAGCAGCAGCTCCGCCGACGCCACCGGCCGGGTGTGCCAGCCCAAGGCCTCGGCCAGGCCCAGGCCGAACAGCGCCACCGCGCCCAGGCCGGTCAGCGTGAGCCCGGCCCACAGGCCCAGCAAACCGGTCGCAAAGGCGACCACCAGGCCCATCAGCGGCAGGCTCATGGACCACAGGCCCAGGTCGCGCGACACCGACACCACCACCGGCAGCGCCATGACCAGCGCCAGCATGCCCAAGGCCAGCCACGGCCCCTGGCGCTGCTGCGGCATGCGCCTCAGCAGCGCCAGCCGCAGCAAGGCCAGCACGGCGATCAACAGCGCGAAGGCGGGTGGTACCCAGCCGCCCTGCCATTCGTGCGGCTCGCGGGTGAACCACAGCAGCAGCGCCACCGGCACGAAGATCTGGGCGCAGGCCAGCAGGAAGACGCGCGAGGCCTGCCAGCGCATGCGGATGTGCAGACGATCGCGCTGCTGCTCGGGCGGCAGGGCGTGGCCGACGAGGCTGCTGAGTTCGTCGGTCATCCTGCCCATGTCAGCGCTGCCCGGCCGCCCGAAGGCGCTGACGCGCCCCCTCGGGGGGCAGCGAACGAAGTGCGCGTGGGGGCGTCATGTCCTCAGGCCAGGCTAGCGCGCGTGGCGAGGGCGACCTCGCGGGCACGGGAGGCGAAGTCGGCGCCGCTGTGCGCATACAGGATGGCGCGCGAGGAATTGACCACCAGCGGCGCCTCACGGCCGGCGGCCTGCACGACGGCGGCCGCGTCGCCGCCCTGCGCGCCGACACCCGGCACCAGCAGCGGCAGCGTGGGCGCCAGCTGGCGCACACGGGCGATCTCCTCGGGGTAGGTGGCACCCACCACCAGGCCCAGCTGGCCGTTGCGGTTCCACTGCGTCTCGGCAAGAAAGGCCAGGTGCTCGAACAGCCGCGGCTGGCCCGGCACGTCGGCCAGGCGCTGCATCTGCCAGTCGTCGCCGCCCTTGTTGGAGGTGCGGCACAGCAGGATGGCGCCCTTGCCCTCGTAGGCCAGGTAGGGCTCGACGGAATCGAAGCCCATGAAGGGCGACAAGGTGACGGCGTCGGCCTCGTAGCGCACGAAAGCCTCGCGGGCGTACTGCTCGGCGGTGGAGCCGATGTCGCCACGCTTGGCGTCCAGGATGACCGGCACGCCGGGCGCAACCGCGTGGATGTGGGCGATCAGCCGCTCCAGTTGGTCCTCGGCGCGGTGGGCTGCGAAATAGGCGATCTGAGGCTTGAACGCGCAGACCAGGTCGTGCGTCGCGTCCACGATGGCCGAGCAGAAGTCAAAGATGCGGCTGGCATCGCCGGCCCAGGCGCCGGGAAAGCGCGCGGGCTCGGGGTCCAGGCCCACGCACAGGCGGGATTGGGGGGTCAGGGCTTGGAGCTGGGCGATGAAGGTCATGGCGAGTTCACCCGGTCGCATGCGCGCGCGGGCTTCATGAGAGTGCGTAGGCGGAGATCGGCGGATTCTCCGCGAGCACGAACTCGGCGAACGCATCGGCCGGCAGCGGCCGGCTGAACAGATAGCCCTGGACCGCGTCGCAGCCGTGCCGGCGCAGGAAGTCCAGCTGACCCTGCGTTTCCACGCCCTCGGCCAGCGTCTGCAGGCCCAGCGCCGCGGCCATGCGGATGACGGCGTCCACGATGGCGCGGTCCTCGGCGTCGTCGCTCAGGTCGCGCACGAAGGACTGGTCGATCTTCAGCTTGCCGACGCGGAACTTCTTCAGATAGCTCAGCGACGAGTGGCCGGTGCCGAAATCGTCGATGGACAGCTGCACGCCGCGCGCGTGCAGCTCGTTCATCACCGTGATGGCGGCGCTGGGGTTCTCCATCGCGGCGCCCTCGGTCAGCTCCAGCTCCAGGCGCCGGGCCGGCACGTCCAAGGCCTGCAGCACGCGGCCCACCAGGCCGGGCAGGTCGTCGTTGCGGAACTGCACGGCAGACAGGTTCACGGCCATGGTCAGCTCCGGCAGGCCGGCCTGGTCCCAGCGCTGCAGCTGCGAGAGCGCCTCCTGCAGCACCCATTCACCGATGGGCAGGATGAGGCCGGTGGCCTCGGCGATGGGAATGAACTCGCAGGGCGACACCCAGCCCAGCTCGGGGTGGTGCCAGCGCAGCAGCGCCTCGGCGCCAACGATGCGCGGGCTCTCGCCCATCTCCAGCGCCAGCTGCGGCTGGTAGTGCAGGCTCAGCTGACCGCGCTCCAGCGCGCGGCGCAGCGCGTTCTCCAGCGTCAGCGCACGCGCCGACTGGGCCTGCATCTCGCTGGTGAAGAAGCGGTAGGCGTTGCGGCCGTCGCGCTTGGCGCGGTACATGGCCGCGTCGGCGCACTTGCACAACGTGTCGAAGTCGTCGCCGTCGGTCGGGAACATCGCGATGCCCATGGACGGCGTGACGGTCAGCTCCTGCTGGTCGACCTGGAAGGGCGCGCTGGCCAGCCCCATCAGCTTGGTGGCCAGGTGGGCGGCGCCGGCGATGTCGGTCAGCGGCAGCACCAGCACGAACTCGTCGCCGCCGGTGCGGGCCACGGTGTCCTGCTCGCGCACGGCGCCGCGCAGCCGCGCGGCCAGCTGCACCAGCAGCGCATCGCCCACGCGGTGGCCCAGCGAGTCGTTGACGTTCTTGAAATGGTCCAGGTCCAGGAACAGCACGGCCAGCGGCTCGTCGCTGCGGCGCGCGATGTCGATGGCCTGCGTGGCGCGGTCGGCCAGCAGGTGGCGGTTGGGCAGGCCGGTCAGGCCGTCGAACATCGCCAGCCGCTGGGCGCGCGCCTCGGCGGCCTGCTGCTCGGCGACCTTCAGCTCCAGCGCCGCGACGGTCTGGCTGAGCTGCTCGGTGCGCTGCGCCACCAGCGCTTCCAGCTGGGTCTTGGCGTGCACCAGCTCCTGCTCGGCGAGCTTGCGGGCGGTGATGTCCTGCGTGATCCAGATGGAGCCGCGCGACAGGTCGCTGCGGTCGATGGCCTTGCTGCGCACCTCGCACCAGACCGGCGTGCCGTCCCGCCGGCCCAGCAGCATCTCGGCATGGAAGGAGTCGCCGCGCGACAGCGGCTCGTAGCAGAGGTCGCCGGCGGCCTTCCAGTCCTCGTCGCTCAAGTACCAGACGCGCGACAGCTGGCCGTCCAGCTCGCCCGGACCGTAGCCGAAGATCTGCTCGAACGCGCGGTTCACGCGCGTCACGCGGCGGCCGCGCAGGAACACGATGCCCACCATCGCATGGT
Source organism: Roseateles sp. (assembly GCA_036401055.1). Lineage (GTDB taxonomy): Bacteria > Pseudomonadota > Gammaproteobacteria > Burkholderiales > Burkholderiaceae_C > Pelomonas. The sequence goes on along the minus strand of DASWWC010000132.1, from coordinate 26,760 downwards.
CGAAGATCAGCTGCTGCTCGGCGTGCAGGTCGGCCAGCGCCGCATCGGCCAGCTTGCGCTCGTGGACATCGTCAACGATCCAGATGGAGCCGTCGGCCGGATTGTCGGGGTTGATGAGGCGGCCCGTCAGATGGGCCCAGAACTTCTCACCGTTCTGGCGCAGCATCAGCTGCTCGCTGCGGAAGGTCTCGCCGGCGGCCAGCACGGGGTAAGCACGGCGGCCCAGGCTGCGCGCGTCGGCCTCGCTCTCGTACAGCTCCACACTGCTGCGGCCCACGGCCGCGTCGGGGCTGGCGAAACCGTAGATCTCGGCGTAGCGCTGGTTGCAGCGCACCAGCGTGCGCGCCTTCACGAAGACGATGCCCACGCCCGCGTTCGCCAGGATCACATCCAGCTCGCGCAGGACCTGGCCTAGCTCGGGGCTGCTGCTGTCGCTGGAGGTGGGCACGAGACTCATGTCGGGGATGAGGCGAGCGGGCGGACGGCGAGTTGGGGATTGACCGGTTATTGTGTTGCCTCATGCATATCCTGGACACCACGCGCCTGTCGCTGCGTGAATTCACACCGCTTGATGCGCCCTTCCTGCTGCGCCTCGTCAACGAGCCGGGATGGATACGCAACATCAACGATCCGGGCGTGCGCACGCTGGACGACGCGCTGTCGTGGGCCGAGAAGCGACTCTTCGCGCCCTACCGCGAACTCGGTCACGGCTTCTGGGCGGTGCAGCGCCGCGAGGACGGCGCACTGGTCGGCATGTGCGGCCTGTTCAAGCGCGCAGTGCTGCCCGAGCCCGACCTGGGCTATGCGCTGCTGGCCGCGCATGAAGGCCAGGGCTACGCGCTGGAGGCCGCGCGCGGCTGCGTCGCGCATGCGCGCGAGCGCCTGGGCTGGCGCACGCTGATGGCCATCACGGCCGTGGACAACCCGCGCAGCGTCGGCCTGCTGGGCAAGCTGGGCTTCGTCGAGCAGGCCCAGGAATGGCTTGAGGGCTACAACGAGCCCTCAAGAGTGTTCCGGTTGGCGCTCTAGGCGCCGGCGTCAGACCTTCTTCGCCAGGTCTTGCGCCAGGCCGGTGTACGAACCCGGCGTCATCTTCAGCAGCCGCGCCTTCTCGGCCTTGGGCAGGTCCAGGCCTTCGATGAAGGCGCGGATGGATTCCGCCGTGATGGCCTTGCCGCGCGTCAGCTCCTTGAGCTGCTCGTAGGGGTTGGGCAGGCCGAAGCGGCGCATCACGGTCTGGATGGGCTCGGCCAGCACTTCCCAGGCGGCATCGAGGTCGTCGGCCAGCGCGGCCTCGTTGACCTCCAGCTTGCCCAGGCCCTTGGCCAGCGAGTCGTAGCCCAGCAGCGCATAGCCCAGGCCCACGCCCATGTTGCGCAACACGGTGGAGTCGGTCAGGTCGCGCTGCCAGCGGCTCACCGGCAGCTTCTGCGACAGGTGGGTCAGCACGGCGCTGGCGAGGCCGAAGTTGCCTTCCGCGTTCTCGAAGTCGATGGGGTTGACCTTGTGCGGCATCGTCGAGCTGCCGATCTCGCCCGCCTTGGTCTTCTGCTTGAAGTAGCCCAGCGAGATGTAGCCCCACACGTCGCGCGACCAGTCGATCAGGATGGTGTTGGCGCGCGTGAACGCATCGAACAGCTCGGCCATGTAGTCGTGCGGCTCGATCTGGATCGTGTACGGGTTGAACGTCAGCTTCAGCTGCTTCTCGATGACGGTCTTGCTGAAGGCTTCCCAGTCGTGCTTGGGCCAGGCCGACAGGTGGGCGTTGAAGTTGCCGACCGCGCCGTTCATCTTGGCCAGCGGCTTGACGGCGGCGATGCGCGCACGCGCCGTGACCAGGCGGGCGACGACGTTGGCGATCTCCTTGCCCACCGTCGTCGGGCTGGCCGTCTGGCCGTGCGTGCGGCTCAGCATGGGCGTGGCGGCGAACTGGTGCGCCATCTTGCGCAGCGTGGCGACGATGCCGTCCAGCGCCGGCAGCATCACCTCGTCGCGCGCGGCCTTCAGCATCAGCGCGTGGCTGGTGTTGTTGATGTCCTCGCTGGTGCAGGCGAAGTGCACGAACTCCGACGCGGCGAGCAGCTCGGGCTGACCCTCGAAGCTGCGCTTGATCCAGTACTCCACGGCCTTCACGTCGTGGTTGGTGGTGCGCTCGATGGCCTTGATCTCTTCCGCATCGGCCTCGCTGAACTTCTTCACCAGGCGGCGCAGGCGCGAGCGCGCGGCGCTGCTCAGCGGCTTGAACTCCTTGAAGCCGGCGTCCGACAACGCGATGAACCACTCCACCTCGACCTGCACGCGGCGGTGCATCAGGCCAAACTCGGACAGCAGCGGGCGCAGCGCAGCGACCTTGGCTGCATAGCGGCCGTCCAACGGCGAGAGGGCGCTGATGGCGGAGTAGTCGGAAGTGGTCATGGCGGGCCGGGCGGATCGTGGAAAACCCGCGATTCTAGTTTTTGGGCGCCACGGGGCCTTCGGCCTTGAAGAAGGCGATGCGCTCGCCGTCGGCGGGGTGGGCGCTGAACGAGATGGCGAACGGGTGCTCGGCGCTGTCGCCGGACGCATCGGTGCGCAACCCCGCCAGCGCGGCCGTCCAGGTGGCCGGTTCGGTGCTGGTGTGGATGCGCACGGCCTGCAGGCGCAGCCGCAGCGTGGCCATCACGGCAAAAGGGCGATAGAAGCCCAGCGTGAGGATGACGAGCACCCAGTTCGCCAGCGTCAGCACGGGCAATCCGATCAGCGTGCTGCGAAAGTGCAGTGATGCGCTGCGCGTGTTGCCCCAGACGAGGTCCTGGAGGCGTGAGGCGCAGTAGGGCGGCAGGCCGCCGGCCCAGAGCACGCAGAGCGCGCCCAGGCCGATCAGGCCGCGATAGCTGGCCAAGCCCCGGAAGCCGCCGTCGCTGGCCAACAGCTTGGCCATCGGCGGCATAACCACGATGACGACCAGGAACATCACCAGGCCCAGCACCAGCGTCTTGAGGCCGATAACGTAGACCGGATGCAGGGGCAGCTCGATCTCGCCGCGCTCTTGCGCGATGCGGTAGCCCCGGTGCTGGTAGCGCTTGATCAGCGCGGTGGACCACGGCGCCATCGCGCAGAACACCGCCACGGTCACGTAGAACCAGAACCGGCCGTCCGGCGCCAGCGCCATCAGCAAAACCATCGGGACGCAGACCGGTAGATAGGCCAGGTAGGCGCCGGCGAGCGAACCCTCGAAGCCCATGCGCAGCCCGCGCCAGCTGGTGTTGCCGAGGCGGAACTGCATGCCCGCCCGCCACAGCGCCGGCCACACCGCGCACAGCGCGATGAAAGCCCCCAGCGCCACCGTCGGCGAGAACTCGCTGGCCACCGCGCAGGTCACCAGCAGCACCGCCAGCAGCAAGAAGCCGCGGAACATCTTCCACGCATCACCGTGGAAGGCCAGCGGCTCGCCGTCGATCAGCGTGTTGGCGTAGACGTAGCGGATGCGCCGCAGCTTGGCAAACGGCAGGTAGAGGCCGCAGCTCAGGATGATGAGCAGCAGGTTCACCGCCCAGATGCGGAAGTACTCGCGGCCGGCGCCGTTGAAGCGGATGTCGAGCGTGCGGGGTTCGGGTTCAGCCGGAACGCCGCTCATCACGGTTGGCTGAAGAAGCGCACCCGCTCCGCATCCGCCGGATGCGTGGAGATCGCGATGGCCAGCGGATGCTCGCCCACGCCGGCATGCCTCTTCGCGATGCGCTCGAAGAACACCGCCATGCGCGCCGTGTCCACGCCGCCGGCCCGCGCCAGCGCGCGGCCGTAGGCATCGGCCTGGCGCTCGTTGTCGCGCGAGTAGGCGCTGGTCGCCAGCAGCGCGGGCGCGGCGGCCAGCAGGCTGGAGAAGTCGCCCACGATGACCGACGTGACGACGCTGATCGCCCCCGCGCGCAGCAACATGCGCAGGCCGTGGCGGTGCTGCACGTGGCCCAGCTCGTGGGCCAGCACGGTCAGCACCGCGTCGGGCTCGTCGTCCAGCAGTTTCAGCAGCTCGTCGGTGATGACGACGTCGCCACCCGGCAGCGCAAAGGCGTTGGGACCCAGCGCCTTGCTGCCGGCACGGAAGTGGATGGCGTAATGCTCGGGCACCGCCGGCCCGCTGCCACGGGCCTGCGCCAGCATGCGCTGCCAGCGCTCGCGCCAGGCCTGCTGCTGCGCCGCACTGAGCCGGGTCGGATGCAGCCAGTCGCCGTCCAGGCTGCGCAGCAGGTGCTCGCTGATGCGCCGCTCGGCGCTCAGCGGCAGCGCATCGACCGCCTGATCGGCCGCCCACGGCAGGCCCCAGCGATAGCCGGCGGTAAGGCCCGCCACCAGCAGCACCAGCGACAGCACGGCCAGCTTCCAGCTCTGCTGCCAGCGCACCACCACGCTGTCGCCACGGCCCGAGGCCTGGGCCCAGGCGTCGAAGGCGGCCGCGTCGGCAAAGCTCAGCATGCCGCCGCCCGGCAGCAGGATCTGGCGCTGGCCGTGGCGCTGGCGCTCGGGCCAGGTCAGGCCGGCGAGTGGTGCGCTGCGCTCGCCGTAGTGCAGCGTGCCACCGTCCAGCCAGACCTGCACCGACCGCGGCCGGGCGCTGCGGCCGTCGAACCAGTCGGCGGCAAGCTGCGGCTTCTCCATCAGAGGCCCATGTCGATGCCGAAGAAGTCGCCGGCCACCTCGCCCGTCGCGTCTTCATGGCCGGCGTTGGTACCGGCCACCCAGTCCAGCGGGTCGTCATCGCAGCCGATGCTGACGGCCTCCAGCCGCAGCCGCGCCGTCGCCACGGCCGCAAAGGGCCGGTACAGGCCCAGGGTCAGCAGCGTCAGCAGCCAGTTCTTCAGCGTCAGCCAGAACATGGCGCCGAACTTCAGCTGGCTGTCGAAGCCCAGCGCCTCGCTGCGCGTGCTGTTCCAGACAAGGTTCTGCAGCCGCGTGGCGGCATAGGGCATGACGATGGCGAAATAGAGCACATAGGCCAGCGCCGCGCTGGCGCCGAGGATGACCAGCGCCAGCTCCCGCTGGCCGCGCATGTCGCGCGCCACCACCGTGCTGAGGCCGACGATGAGGACCGCCAGCAACAAGGGCAGCAGCGACACGAACACGACCTTCAGCGCCAGCCAATAGACCTGGCCCACGCGCAGGTTGCTGCGGCTGTGCTGGCCGGCGATGCGGTAGCCGTTGTGCTGGTAGCGCTTGAACAGCGTCAGCGACATGGGCGTGAGCAGCACGATGAGCAGCGCGCCGAACAGGCTCAGCTTGGCGGCGGTCGTCATCTGCAGCACCTGCCGCTCTTCGCCCGGCGCCATGAACAGGCCGCTGGCCACCAGCAGGATGGCGGGCAGGTAGGTCGGCAGGCAGGCGAGGTAGGCCTCCTTCAGGTCGCCCTCGAAACGCATGCGCAGCCCGCGCCAGCTGGTGTTGCCGAGGCGGAACTGCAGCGCGGCCCGCCACAGCGCCGGCCAGACCGCACACAGGATCAGGAAGGCCACGACGGCCGCCACGGGCGACAGATGGCCGGCCGCGCTGTAGGCGCCCATCAGCACGAGCAGCAGCAAGAAGCCGCGGAACATCTTCCACGCATCGCCGTGGAAGCTCAGCGCCTGGCCGTCGACCAGCGTGTTGGCGTAGAAGTAGCGGATGCGGCGCGCCTTCGCGAACGGGAAGTACAGGCCCAGCGTGACGAGGATGAGCAGCAGGTTGACCGCCCAGATGCGGAAGTACTCGCTGCCCGAGCCGGTGAAGCGGACGTCGAGCACGCGTGGGGCCGCCGCGCCGGCGGCGGCATCGAGGTGTTGCATGGAATCTCCCGGGATGACAGGCCGCCGTCTACCGCGGCAGGACCGCCGCGACTGTGTCACGCGGCGCGCGGTCGGCCATGGGGGTTTGCGAACACGCCGCCACGTGATTCTTCACGGGACCTTGAAGAATGCCTTGCGCTCCTCGTCCGCCGGGTGGCTGGCGAAGGCTGCGGCGAAGCCGCCGCCCTCGTCCTCGCCGCGATCCTTGCGGTAGTGCTGCAAGCGCTCGAAGAAGCCCACCATGACCGATGGCGCGATGCCGGCGCCGCGCAGCAGCGTGCGGGCGTAGAGGTCGGCCTCGCGCTCGAAGTCGCGCGAGTAGCTCTGCCGTGCCAGCAGCGCCGGCGCCGTGGCCAGCACGATGGAGAAGTCGCCCACCAGCGCGCCGACCGCCAGGCCCGCGGCGCCGGCGCGCAGCGTCAGCCGCATGCCGTGGCGGTGCTTCACGTGGCCCAGCTCGTGGCCCAGCACGCCCACGAGGGCGTCGGGCTGGTCCTCCAGCAGCTTGACCAGCTCGTCCGTGACGACGATGGTGCCGCCCGGCAAGGCCAGCGCGTTGGGCCCGAAGCGGGGGCCGCCCTCGCGGAACTCCAGGTCGAACTCGGTCAGCTGCGGCAGCGCACGCTGGGCGAGCGAGGTGTTCACCGCATTGGCGAAGCGCACGAACACGGCCCGCCGCTGCAGCCGTGTCAGGCGGCTGGGCCGCAGCCAGTGGCGGTCCAGCTCCGTCAGCACGCGCCGGCCGACCTGGTCGTCGAAATAGGCGGGCAGGAACCGGGCCGTGGTGTCCGCCGCCGCCGGCACGCCCCAGCGCCAGCCGGCGAACAAGGTGGCCACCAGCAGCAGCGTCAGCAGCGCCATCTGCGTGTTGCGCTGCCAGCGCGGGATGAAGCCATGGCGTCGGCCGCTGCCGCCCAGCCAGGCGTCGTAAGCCGCGGCATCGGCGCAACTCAGCACGCCGCCGTCGGGCAGCAGGATCTGGCGCTGGCCGTGCTGCAAGGGCTCGGGCCAGCGCAGCGCGGCGGCGGCGTAGTCGTGCGCCGCATCGTCGCCGGCCTGCACGCAGACACGCCGGGCGTCGAACCAGACCGTGGCGGCCCGGGCCACGGGGCGCCGGCCGTCGAACCATTGCACGGCCAGCGTCGGGGAAGCGGTGGTGTTCATAGGCCCAGCTCGATGCCGAAGAAGTCGCCGGCGGCCTCGCCGGAGGCGTCGGCGAAGGCGGCGCTGTCGCTGCCGTCCCAGCCGGCCATGGACCCGGTGAGCTCGATGCTGACCGCCTCCAGCCGCAGCTTCCAGGTATTGACGACCGCGAACGGCCGGTACAGGCCCAGTGTCAGCAGCGTCAGCACCCAGTTCTTGGTGTTCAGCCAGGCCAGGCTGCGAAAGCGCAGCCGGCTGGAGAAGCGCAACTGCGGCGTGGCCGTGTGGTTCCAGACCAGGTTCTGCAGTCGCGCGTGGAAAAAGGGCAGGATGAGCACGAAGGACAGCAGGTAGGCTGCGAGGGTCGCGCCGATCAGCGCCGTGCCGGCGATCTTGTGGTCCGTCAGCCAGGCGCCCACGCCCGGGAGCAGCAGCAGGCCGACCATGACCAGCGCCGGCGCCAGCACCCAGCACGCGGTCTTGAACGCCAGCCCGTAGAAGCGCCTCGTTAGCACCTGCAGCTGCGTGCGCTGGTCGGCGATCTGGTAGTGGTTGTGCTGGTAGCGCTTGACCCGGGCCAGCGCCAGCGGCAGCAGCGCGAGGTACAGCAGCGTGCCGATGCCGCCGATGACGATCATGCTGCCGCCGATCAGCCCGGCCCAGCGCGCGCCGATGGCCACGCTGCCCTCCATGACGGCGCGGGCGAACTGCTGCACGCCGATCATCAGCACCAGCGGCCAGATGGCGACGCCGAAGGCCGAATAGGCATCGGCCAGGTCGCCGCGGAAGGCCATGCGCAGGCCGCGCCACGAGGTGTTGGCCAACCGGAACTGCTGGCCCGCCCGCCACAGTGCCGGCCACAGCACGCACAGCCCCAGGAAGGCGATGTAGCCCGCCAGCGGCGAGAAGCGCGAGCCCACGGCGTAGACGCCGAACAGCGCCACCAGCACGAGGAAGCCCCGGAACATGGTCCTGGGGTCGCCGTGGAAGGCCAGCGCGTCGCCGTCCACCCAGGTGTTGGCGTACAGGTAGCGGATGCGGCGCGCCTTCGCGAACGGCAGGTACAGGCCCAGCGTCAGCAGGATGAGCAGCGTGTGCAGCAGCCAGATGCGCAGGTACTCCACGCCGCTGCCGCTGAAGTGCAGCGCCAGCCGGCGCTCGGCGGGCGGCTGCTCGGGCGCCAGCGGCGCAGACGGCAACCCGGCCACGGACGCCGCGTCCGCAGTCATGTCCATCATTCCTCCCCCCTGGATGTTCTTTTTGTCCCAGCTTCCAGCGACGTTGGCGGCGCCTGCGAGCGGGCCGCACTTTGCAGGGCACGGCCCCGGCTGGCAACCCCCGCATGCGCGGCTGTCGGGGCCAGCCGACAGGCCTTTTTCACGGGCGGATCGTCAAGGGCCGATCGCTAGAATCGTTTCGACCTGATATCCCCTTGTTTGCCCTATGACGATGAAGTTGATCGGATCTCTCGGCAGCCCTTACGTGCGCAAGGTGCGCATCGTGATGGCCGAGAAGAAGCTCGACTACCAACTGGTGCTCGAAGACGTCTGGGGCAGCGATGCCATCCTGAAGATGAACCCGCTGGGCAAGGTGCCCTGCCTGGTCATGGAAGGCCAGGACTCCATCACCGGCGCCGTGTTCGACTCGCGCGTCATCGTCGAGTACGTGGACACGCTGTCGCCAGTGGGCAAGCTCATCCCCGACCGCGGCCGCGAGCGCTGCGAAGTGCGCACTTGGGAGGCCCTGGCCGACGGCATCATGGACGCCGGCGTGCTGCTGCGCCTGGAGCGCACCTGGGCGCACCGCACCGAGGAGCAGCGCAGCCCCGCCTGGATGGAGCGGCAACTGGGCAAGGTGCATGCGGGACTGGCTGCGATGAGCCAGGGCCTGGGCGAAAAGGCCTGGTGCTCGGGCAACCATTTCTCGCTGGCCGACATCGCCGTCGGCTGCGCGCTGGGCTGGCTGGAGTTCCGCTTCCCCGACATCCACTGGCGCGAGAGCCATCCCAATCTGGCGCGCCACATGGACAAGCTGTCACAACGCGCCAGCTTCGCCGAGACGGTTCCGACCGCCTGATTTCAGGCGATCAGCAGTTCGCGCGAGCGGACGTGCAGCAGCCGCACCAGGCGCCAGATGCGGCGCTCGATCTCGGCCACGTCCAGCACCCACAGTGCCGCGATCTCGGCCAGCAGCAGGCCCTGCGCCAGCAGCGTCAGCAGATGGCGGCTGGCCTGCTCGATCTGGCGGCCGGCGGGGGTCGCGTCCAGCGCGGCGGCGGCCTGGCGGGCCGTCACCAACGGGCTGCGCTCGATGCCGAAGGCGGCCAGCGCCTGGCGGGCCAGTTGCGGGCTGAGCATGGAGCGGCGCTCGTGCAGCCGCACCAGCGCCTCGACCAGGCCGGCGCCGTTGCCGTCATCCACGTGGTACGCGTTGGCGCCGGCGCTCAAAGCGGCGAACAGCTGCAGGTCGTCGGCCGTGGGCGTCAGCAGCAGCAGCTGGGGCCGCACCGGCAGGCGGCCCAGCTCGTGCGCCACGCGCATGGCATGGGCGTCGACCAGGCGCAGGTCGCTGGCGACGATGTCGGGCGCCAGCGTCTGGATCTCCGGCAGCGCGTCGTTCAGGTTGCCGCCGCTGCCGGCCAGCTCCACGCCGTCGGCACGCAACAGCTGCGACCGCGTGCGTTGCAGCGCGGTCTCGCCGAGGCGAAGCAGGTAGACGGTGGGCATGGCGTTGCGCATTGTGCGCGTTTCGGCCCCGATCCCCCTAACTCGTAGCCCTCAACCCCCACGATCTGGCGGTTGCCACCCGGCTCAGGGGGAGGCCTGGATGGCGCCCTGTGGCGCAAAGCTGTGGGCGCTGGCCAGCGGCCAGTAGATGCGGAAGGTGTTGTGCGGCATCTCGCCCTGCAGCAGCGCGCCGCGCTTCACGAAGGGCAGCAGGTTGGCCAGCAGCCGCACCTCGTGCTTGTCCAGCCGGTGCACGATGTGCTGGGCCGTGATCTCCTGCGGGTGGCACAGGCCGGCGGCCTCCACCAGCTCCTTCAGCGCCTTCAGCGTGCCCTGGTGGAAGTTGGCGACGCGCTGCGCCTTGTCGGGCACGACGATGGCGCGCTGGCGGTGCGGGTCCTGCGTCGTCACGCCGGTGGGGCAGTGGCCGGTGTGGCAGGCCTGCGCCTGGATGCAGCCCAGCGCGAACATGAAGCCACGGCCAGAGTTGCACCAGTCGGCGCCCAGCGACATCAGGCGCACGATGTCGAAGGCGGTCGTCACCTTGCCGGCACAGCCGAGCTTGATCTTGTCGCGCAGGTCCAGCCCGACCAGCGTGTTGTGCACCAACAGCAGGCCTTCCTGCAGCGGCGCGCCGACGTAGTTGGTGAACTCCAGCGGCGCCGCACCCGTGCCGCCCTCGGCGCCGTCGACGACGATGAAGTCCGGCGTGATGCCGGTCTCCAGCATGGCCTTGCACAGCGCGAACCACTCCCAGGGGTGGCCGATGCACAGCTTGAAGCCGGTGGGCTTGCCGCCCGACAGCTCGCGCAGCTGCTCGATGAACTGCATCATTTCCACCGGCGTGGAGAACGCGCTGTGGCGCGCCGGCGAGATGCAGGCCACGCCCTCGGGCACGCCGCGCGCGGCGGCTATTTCTCGCGTGACCTTGGGCCCCGGCAGCACGCCGCCGTGGCCCGGCTTGGCGCCCTGGCTGAGCTTCAGCTCGATCATCTTGACCTGCGGGTCGCGCGCGCCGGCGGCGAACTTCTCGGCGCTGAAGGAGCCATCGTCGTTGCGGCAGCCGAAGTAGCCCGAGCCGATCTCCCAGATCAGGTCGCCGCCGTGCACACGGTGGTGCACGCTGATCGAACCCTCGCCGGTGTCATGCGCGAAGCCGCCCTGCTTGGCGCCCTTGTTCAGCGCCAAGATGGCATTGGCGCTGAGCGCGCCGAAGCTCATCGCCGAGATGTTGAACACGCTGGCCGAGTAGGGCTGGGCCCTGCCGGCACCGATGGTGATGCGGAAGTCGTGGCTGCTGAGGTGCGTGGGCGCCAGCGAGTGGTTGATCCACTCGTAGCCGCGCACGCCGACGTCGAGCTGCGTGCCGAACGGCCGCTGGTCCGGGTCGCCCTTGGCGCGCTGGTAGACGATGGAGCGCTGCGCACGCGAGAACGGCGCGGCGTCGTTGTCGCCCTCCAGAAAGTACTGGCGGATCTCGGGCCGGATGAACTCCAGCAGGAAGCGCAGGTGGCCGATGACGGGATAGTTGCGCAGGATGGAGTGGCGCGTCTGGCGCACGTCGCGCAGGCCCAGCAAGGTCAGCGCCAGGAACAGCAGCACGAGCACGCCATCGGCCAGACCGGCCGTCCAGCGGATGGCGAAGAACAGCGCCAACCCGCCGCACAGCATCCAGCTCGCATAGCGCAGCGGGAAATGCGTGTTCAGGCGTCTCAACCAGCCGGGCCAGGCAAGCATGGGTTCTCCTCTTCCACCGTGACCGACGGATGCTAGTCGCTCGGGCGCACACAATCGGCGCGAAACAACCCCAGGGACCTGCGATGAAGTCCGTGCTCTCCAAGATAGGCTGGCTGTTCTCCAAGGCCTGGTGGCTGCTGGACGGCACGCGGCGCGCGCTGATGAACCTGGCCGTGCTGCTGCTCATCGTCATCGTCGTGGCGGCCTGGCTCACACGCGGCCCCGCGCCGCTGGCGCCCCAGACCACGCTGGTGCTGAGCCTGAACGGCAACCTGGTGGAGCAGTTCTCCGGCAGCCCGCGCGAGCAGCTGATGGCCCAGGCGCAGGGCCGCAGCACTGCACGCCAGACGCGGCTGCGCGACGTGCTGGCCGTGCTGGACCAGGCCGCCGGCGACGACCGCATCGGCGCGCTGCTGCTGGACCTGGACGGGCTGCGCGGCGCCGGCCTGGCCAGCCTGCACGAGGTGGCCGCCGGGCTGCAGCGCTTCAAGAAGAGCGGCAAGCCCGTGCTGGCCTATGCCGACAGCTACAGCCAGCGCGCCTACTTCCTGGCGGCGCTGGCCGACGAGGTCTACCTGCACCCGATGGGCAGCGTGGCGCTGGAGGGCTTCGGGCGCTTCAACACCTACTACAAGGACGCGCTGGACCGCCTGGGCGTGACGGCCCATGTGGTGAAGGCAGGCACCTACAAGAACGCCGTCGAGATCTACACCGAGAACGGCCCCAGCCCGGCGACCCAGGAGTCGGTCGGCCTGGTCTACGGCGAGCTGTGGAGCGGCTTCACCACCGCAATCGAGTCCGCCCGCAAGCTGGAGGCCGGCAGCATCGCCAGGGACATCGCGGAGCTGCCGCAGCGCCTGGCCGCCGTGAAGGGCGACGCGGCCCAGCTGGCACTGCAGCAGAAGCTGGTCGACGGCCTGCGCACGCGCGACCAGATGCGCGAGCTGCTCATCGCCAAGGGCGCGCGCGACGAGCAAAACAAGACCTTCCGCCAGGTGTCGCTGGGCGGCTACCTGGCCCACGTGAAGGCCGCGCCGCAGCCCAGCACGCTGCAGCCGGGCGTGGGCATCGTCGTGGCCGAGGGCGAGATCGCCGACGGCGAGGCCGGCCCGGGCCGCATCGGCGGTGACTCGACCGCGCGGCTGATCCGCAAGGCCCGCGAGGACGACGCCATCAAGGCCGTCGTGCTGCGCGTGAACTCGCCGGGCGGCAGCGCCTTCGCGTCCGAGATCATCCGCCGCGAGCTGGAGCTGACGCGCGCGGCGGGCAAGCCGGTGGTCGTCTCCATGGGCGACGTGGCGGCCTCGGGCGGCTACTGGATCTCGACCAGCAGCGACGCCGTCATCGCCGATGCCGGCACGGTGACCGGCAGCATCGGCGTGTACGGCATGCTGCCCACGGGCGAGGGGCTGATGGACAAGCTGTCGCTGCGCACCGGCGGCGTCACCACCACCTGGCTGGCCGGCGGCTACGACGCGCGCCGCGCGCTGGACCCGCGGCTGAAGGCCGTCCTGCAGTCGGGCATCGACAACGTCTACGACCGCTTCAAGCTGCTCGCCGCGCAGGCACGCAAGCGCACGCCCGAGCAGATCGACGCCGTCGCCCAGGGCCGCGTGTGGACCGGCGCGCAGGCCAAGGAGCGCGGCCTCATCGACAGGCTGGGGAGCCTGGACGACGCGGTGCAGGCGGCCGTGCAGCTGGCCAAGCTGGACGCGAAGGCCGGCGAGCGGCCGCCGCTGGTCTACGTGGAGCGCGACATCAGCCGCAAGGAGCGGCTGCTGGCCTCGCTGGCCGACGTGATGGCGCCGTCGCTGGCGCAGTCACTGGGGCTGGACGCGCTGCCGGCCGCCTTCGCCGAGGAACTGACCGCCCTGCGCGAGCTGGCCGCCGCGTCGGCCCAGGGCCGCTGGGAGCGCGCGGCGGCCGCGCACTGCCTGTGCGGGGCCCCCTGAGCCGCCCTCAGCGCAGCCGCGCGCTGCTGACGAGCAGGATGCCGGTGGCCTCGGTGTAGGCCGGGTGCGAGGTTCCGGTGCGGATCGCCACCGTGCCGGCAGGCCCCGGCACCAGCGTCGCGTAGCCGATGGCGGCGCCGGTCGGCAGCGACAACGTGTCCAGCAGCGCATAGCTGGCCAGGTCCGCGACGATCAGGCGGGGCGTGGCGCCAGAGGCGGTGTCGAGGCACAAGACCCGGCCCGCTGTCGCAAAGCGGCAGCCGGTGCCGTAGCCGAACTGGCCGTCCAGCTCAAGGCCTGGCGCGCGAGCCAGCCGGTTGTTGACGAGCAGCCGCTCCCCCATGCGGTCTATCGTGCGCTGGTAGAAGCCGCCGCCGAAGCTGATCACCTGGCGCTCGGCCAGGCCGTCGGCCAGCACCTCCAGCCGGCGCAGGCCGAACTCGGTGGTCTCGTTGTTGTAGCCGTAGACCGACTGCCCGTCGGCGCCGAAGACGATGAGGTTGGATCCCGTGTGCTCCTGGCTCTGCCGGGGCTGCAACTGCATGGCGCGCACCAGGGCGACGCCACCGTGCTTGGGGCTGACGCCGGGGCGAGCCAAGGCCACCGCAAACAGGTCGGCATCCACCGGCGAGGCGGCCAGCGTCTCGACCACGAACTGGCCGTAGAAGCTCGACGACGGCAGCCGCACGCGGCCCAGCTCGGCAAAGCCGGGAAGGGCCAGCCGCACCACCTCGCCGCTGCCGTTCAGGCCGACGTAGATCGACGCGCCGTCGGCCGCGATCGCCATCGCGTTGGGCTCCGAACCGACGGGCAGCGAGTGCGTGACGGCGCCGCCGGCCGGATCGACGACGGCGATGCGATTGCCCGTGCCCACGGCGGCGCCCGGCACGCTGGCGTAGTACACGCCGCGCCGCGCATCGAACACCAGGGCGTTGTGCAGCAGCGCGACGCTGCGGGTCGACACGTCATCGACGACGACGGCCTGCCCGGCGACCATGCCCTGCACCAGCCGCAGCGTGTGCAAAGGCTCCACCACGCCGCGCGTGGAGTCCTGGTACTGGCGGTCCGCGCGCAGCAGGCCGATGCCGGGGCCCCACCAGGTCTCTTCGGTGCCCGTGAACACATAGTCCGCCGGGTAGCCACCGCCGGCCAGCGACTTCGAGTACATGGCCGCGAGGCGGTAGACCGTGCGAAAGCGCGCCGCTTGCACCGTGCGCGCCCCGATGCGGTAGTCCTCGAAGCCGACGAAGGTCTGGGCAAGCTCGAACGAGAAACCCTCGTGCACGCCGTCGCCATCGACATCCTCGCCGTAGCTGCCCTGGCGCAGCAGACGGCGCACGCTGCCCACGGCGTAGAAGGGGTCGGCGTACTCCAGCGGGTCGCCGACCAGCTGTGCGACGGCGTTGGGCAGGCCGCCGGTGAATGGGGCAATCACCTGGAGACCCTCGGCGGTGCGCCGGTAGTCGCTGGTCGATTTGCCGTCAACCGGGTCGGTTTCTTCCCAACCGACGGTGCCTGCGGCCGCGCGGGCGACGATGCGCACCGTCACCGTGCGAGTGCTAGCGCCCGAGCCTTCGGTGCGCTCATACGTCCAGTTGTCACCGACCGCCAGCGGGAAATAGTTGTCGGCGCGCCGGTCGACGCGCGCGCCTGCGGGGTTGTCATCGCTGCGCAGCGTGGCCGGGGGCGGTCGGCTGCCCGCCGGCACGACCGGTGTGGTCGCCACCGGCGGTGGCTCGGCCCCGCCGCCACCGCCACCGCCACAGGCGGCAAGCATCGCCGAGGCGATGACCACGCACCACCGGGCCACGCAGCGCTGCGTAGCCATCTCTGTCCATGCCTTCATGGTTTTCTTTTGCCGACTGAACTCGGCCTCCCTGGCGATGATTGTCGCCAAGCGGCGGGGCTTCGTTCAGTCAGCCAGACCCGGACACGGCCGGCCTCCACGAGGCGTGGGGGGATCAGTACACCGGGTCCGGCAGCTTTTCCTTGGCCACCACGCGCTGCGTCGCCGGTCGCTCGAACACGCGTGCCAGATACGCGCCCAGCGCCGGCCGCGTCTTGGCCGGGTTGGCCTGCATGCGCGTCCAGCGGCACAGCATGAAGGCCAGCGGATCCACCGCCGTGTACTGCTGACCCAGGAACCAGTCGCCGCCGTGGCGGGCCAGGTGGGCGTCCATCTGGCCCAGCATGGGCGCCACCTGGGCCTCGGCACGGGTCTTCACCTCGGCGGCGTCGCTGGCCATGCGGTCCGGGTAGAAGTAGTGGATCAGCATGGCCTGCAGCGTGTTGGTCAGCCACACCATCCACTTGTAGTACTCGGCCCGCTCGGGCGTGCCGGGTGCCGGCGCAAATCCGGGGTGGCAGTCGGCCAGGTGCATCAGGATGGCCGCGGTCTCGTAGACCACGAGATCGCCGTCCACCAGCGTCGGGATCAGGCCATTGGGGTTGAGCTTCAGATAGGCCGGCGACTTGTGCTCGTTGTTGGCCCGGTCCACCTGGCGCAGCGTGAAGGGGATGCCCAGCTCCTCCAGCAGGATGTGGGGCGCGAAGCTGGCGTTGCTGGGGAAGTAGTGCAGTTCGATCATGGCGGGCGGCGACAGGCGGGCGACAGGAGGAAGCAGCGAACTTTACGTGGCCGCAACGGCCCAGCAGTGCACGGCCGGCACGCTGGCGGCGTTGGCCTCCCACGACGGCTCGACGAGTACCTGCGATGAAGACCCTGATCACCTCCACCCTGCTGGCCCTGTGTGCGTTGTCCGCGCCGATCGCCCATGCCGACGTGCGCGTGCGCGCCAACATCGGCATGGTGTTCGACAACCGCTACCACCACGACCATTACTACCCCGCGCCGGGCTACGTGGCGCCGCACGTGCCGCGCGGCGCCGTGGTGGTGGGCGCCGGCCCGGGCCGCTACTGGTTCCACGGCGGCGTCTGGTACCAGCCCTATGGCCCGCGCTACCGCGTGGTGCTGCCGCCAGTGGGCGTCGTCATCCCGCTGCTGCCGCCGTCCTATGTGACGCTGACGCTGGGCGGCCTGCCCTACTACTACGCCAACGGCGTCTACTACCGGCCAGTGCCGGACGGCTATGCCGTCGCCACGCCGCCACCCGAGGCCGCCACGGCCCAGGTCCAGCCGGCGCCGCCGCCGCCTCCGCCGCCCAAGGCCGAGCCCATCATCTATCCGCGCAACGGCCAGTCGGCCGAGCAGCTGGAGACCGACCGGCGCGACTGCAACCGCTGGGCGACGACGCAGCCCAACGCGCAGGCGGACGCCAGCGTGTTCAACCGCGCCGTCGACGCCTGCATGGACGGGCGCGGCTACACCTTGAAGTGAACCGCTAGACGGCGCAGCCGGCCTCGGGCCGGGCGCCGCCCGCGCGATAGCGCACGGCCGTCATCTCCGCCAGGATGCTGAGCGCGATCTCCGGCGGCGTGCGGGCGCCGATGTCCAGGCCCACGGGGCCGTGCAGGCGGTGCAGCTGCTCGTCCGTCAGGTCGAAGTGCTCGGCCAGCCGTGCCCGGCGCTTGGCCTGGTTCACGCGCGAGCCGATGGCGCCGACGTAGAAGGCCGCGCTCTTCAGCGCCTCCATCAGCGCGAGGTCGTCCAGCTTGGGGTCGTGCGTCAGCGCCACGATGGCGGTCGCGCCGTCAGGCTTGAAGGCGGTGACCACGTCATCGGGCATCTCGCGCGTCAGCGTGACGCCAGGCAGCGCAAAACCGTCGGCGTATTCCTCGCGCGGATCGCACACCGTCACGCCATAGCCCAGCGCCAGCGCCATCTGCGCCAGGTAGTCGGTCATCTGCCCGGCGCCGATGACCAGCAGCCGCCACTGCGGGCCGTGGTGGCTGACGAGCTGCGCGTCGGTCAGCGTCAAGGTGTCGGCGCCGGGTTCGGCGTCGGCCAGCGTGACCCCACCCGTCGCCAGGTCCAGCGTGCGGCGCACGCGCTCGCCGCGGGTCAGCCGCGCCAGCAACTCGTCCACGGCCGACTGCGGGCCCAGCGGCTCCAGCAGCAGCTCCAGCGTGCCGCCGCAGGGCAGACCGAAGCGGCGCGCCTCCTCGGCCCCAACGCCGTAACGCAACGGCGTCGGCGCCGCGAGCTGCAGGCTGCCGGCGCGCAGCTGCGCGATCAGGTCGTCCTCGATGCAGCCGCCCGACACCGAACCGGCGATGAGCCCGTCGTCGCGCACCGCCACCAGGGAACCCACCGGCCGCGGCGCCGAGCCCCAGGTGCGGGTGATGGTGCCCAGCACGACGCCGCGCGACTCGGCCCGCCAGCCGGCGGCCGTGCGCAGCACGCTGAGATCGAGGTTGTCCATGGCGATGCATCCCCAACTGAAATTTCAACAAGGGTAATCGGCAATCACAAGCCCTTGCAGCGGACAGAGCATGCGCCCACAACGAAGGAGACATGCGATGCGCCACAAGATCCAGCTCGTGGTCAACGGCCGCGCTGTCAGCAGGGAGGTCGAGGCCGACCGCCTGCTGGTGCAGCTGCTGCGCGAGGACCTGGCCCTGACGGGCACCCACGTCGGCTGCGACACCGCGCAGTGCGGCGCCTGCACCGTGCACCTGAACGGCCGCGCCGTGAAGGCCTGCAACCTGCTGGCCGTGCAAGCCGACGGCGCTGCCATCACCACCATCGAGGGCCTGGCCGGCGGTGACGGTGGCCTGCACCCCATGCAGGCCGCGTTCAAGGAGTGCCACGGCCTGCAGTGCGGCTTCTGCACGCCGGGCATGGTCATGAGCGCCATCGACCTGGTGCAGCACCACGACTGCGCCAGCGAGGCCGCCATCCGCGAGGGGCTGGAAGGCAACCTGTGCCGCTGCACGGGCTACCAGAACATCGTCCGCGCCGTGCAGGCGGGCAAGACCGCGATGGAGGCCTGACATGAACTCACCCGCCGAAGGCTTCATCGGCCAACCCGTCAAGCGCCGCGAGGACGCGCGCTTCCTGACCGGCCGCGGCCAGTACACCGACGACATCGTGCTGCCGCGCCAGACCTGGGGCGTGTTCGTGCGCAGCGCCTACGCCCATGCGCGGCTCAAGCGCGTGGACACCGCGGCCGCGTCGGCGGCGGAGGGTGTGCTGGGCGTCTACACCGGCGAGCACTTCCGCGACGTGGGCGGCCTGCCTTGCGGCTGGCTCATCACCAGCACCGATGGCACGCCGATGAAGGAGCCCAAGCACCCCATCCTCGCGGACGGCAAGGTGCGCTACGTGGGTGACGCGCTGGCGCTGGTCGTCGCCGAGACGCTGGCCCAGGCCAAGGCCGCGGCGGCGCTGGTCGAGGTGGATTACGAGGAGCTGCCGGCCGTCGCCGACACCGCCACGGCCGCCGGCCATGCGGGCTCGGTACACGACGAAGCGCCCGACAACCGCTGCTACGTCTGGGGCTGCGGCGACAAGGCGGCGACGGACACGGCGATGGCCGGCGCGGCGCACGTGACGCGGCTGCAGTTCCGCAACAACCGCCTCATCCCCAACGCCATCGAACCACGCGCCGCAAACGCCAGCTACAACCCGGCCGACGACCACTACACGCTCTACGTCGCCAACCAGAACCCGCACGTCGAGCGCCTGCTGATGTGCGCCTTCGTGCTGGGCATCCCGGAGCACAAGCTGCGCGTCGTGGCGCCCGACGTGGGCGGCGGCTTCGGCTCCAAGATTTTCCTGTACGCCGAGGAGACCGCGCTGGTCTGGGCCAGCAAACAGCTGGGCCGCCCCATCAAGTGGACGGCCGAGCGCAGCGAGAGCTTCCTCAGCGATGCCCATGGTCGCGACCATGTGACGACAGCCGAGCTGGGCACCGACAAGGACGGCCGCTTTCTGGCCATGCGCGTGCACACCACGGCCAACCTGGGCGCCTACCTGTCCACCTTCGCGTCCTGCGTGCCCACCATCCTGTACGCGACGCTGCTGGCCGGCCAGTACAAGACACCCAGCATCTACGCCGAGGTCACCGGCGTGTTCACCAACACCGCACCGGTGGACGCCTACCGCGGCGCCGGTCGGCCCGAGGCCACCTATGTGGTCGAGCGCCTCGTGGAGACCGCGGCGCACGAGCTGGGGCTGGACCCCGCCGAGATCCGCCGCCGCAACTTCATCAAGGAGTTTCCGTACGCGACGCCGGTGGGCCTGACCTACGACACCGGCGACTACGACGCGACGCTGACCCAGGTGCAGGCCATCGCCGACGTCGCCGGCTATCCGGCGCGCAAGGCGGTCAGCGCGGCCAAGGGCCTGCTGCGCGGCATCGGCTACTCGACCTACATCGAGGCCTGCGGCCTGGCGCCCAGCAACGTCGCCGGTGCGCTGGGCGCTCGCGCCGGGCTGTTCGAGGCCGGCGAGGTGCGCGTGCACCCGACCGGCAAGGTCACCGTGTTCACCGGCAGCCACTCGCACGGCCAGGGCCACGAAACCACCTTCGCCCAGGTCGTCGCCGACCGGCTCGGCATCCCGCTGGACGACGTGGACATCCAGCACGGCGACACCGGCAAGGTGCTGTTCGGCATGGGCACCTACGGCAGCCGGTCCCTCGCCGTGGGCGGCACGGCCATCGTGAAGGCGGTGGACAAGGTCATCGCCAAGGGCCGCAAGATCGCCGCCCACCTGCTGGAGGCCGGCGAGGGCGACATCGAGTTCAAGAACGGCGAGTACCGCATCGCCGGCACCGACCGCGCCGTGCCCTTCGCCCAGGTCTCGCTGACGGCCTATGTGCCGCACAACTACCCGCTCGACAAGCTGGAGCCCGGCCTCAACGAGAACGCCTTCTACGACCCCAGCAACTTCACCTACCCGGCCGGCAGCTACGTCTGCGAGGTGGAGGTGGACCCGACGACGGGCCGCACGCGCGTCGACCGCTTCAGCGCGGTGGACGACTTCGGCAACATCGTCAATCCGATGATCGTCGAGGGCCAGGTGCACGGCGGCATCGCCCAGGGCATAGGCCAGGCGCTGCTGGAGCACGGCGTCTACGACGCGGACTCCGGCCAGCTGCTGTCCGGCAGCTACATGGACTACGCCATGCCGCGTGCCGACGACCTGCCCAGCTTCAACGTGCAGACCGCCCCCGGCACGCCGTGCACGCACAACCCGTTGGGCGTGAAGGGCTGCGGCGAGGCCGGCGCCATCGGCTCGCCGCCCGCGGTCATCAACGCGATCTGCGACGCCATCGGCGTCAAGGACCTGCCCATGCCCGCCACGCCGTGCACGGTGTGGACCGCGCTGCAATCGGTCAAGTGAGGAGACGACGATGAACTACCAAGCCGCTTCCTCCGTCGCCGCCGCCCGCCTGGGCGCGGACGACAAGTTCCTGGCCGGGGGCCAGTCGCTGCTGGGCGCCATCAAGCTGGGCCTGGCCGCACCCGCCGGTCTCGTGGACGTGCGCCGCCTGCCCGAGCTGCAAGGCATCAAGGTGGATGGCAAGACCGTGCACATCGGCGCCGCGACGACACATGCCACGGTCGCCGCCTCTGCCGACGTCCAACGGGCCTTGCCGGCGCTGGCCGACCTGGCCGGCCGCATCGGTGACCGCCAGGTGCGCAATGCCGGCACGCTGGGCGGCAGCCTGGCCAACAACGATCCGGCCGCCTGCTATCCGGCGGCGGCGCTGGGCCTGGGCGCCACCATCCACACCAGCACCCGCGCCATCGCGGCGGACGACTTCTTCCAGGGCCTGTTCACGACGGCGCTGCAGGACGGCGAGCTGATCACCGCAGTCAGCTTTCCCATCCCTCGCGTTGCCGGCTGGCAGAAGTTCAAGCAGCCTGCGTCGCGCTTCTCGCTGGTGGGCGTGTTCGTCGCGCGCTTCGATGCCGGCGTGCGCGTGGCCGTGACCGGCGCGGGGCCGGGCGTGTTCCGCTGCGCGGAGCTGGAGCAGGCGCTGGACCGCGGCTGGAGCCCGGCCGCGGCGCGGGCGGTCAAGGTCAGCCCCGACGGGCTGAACAGCGACCTGCACGGCACGGCCGCGTACCGCGCGGCGCTGATCCCGGAACTGGCCGCACGGGCCGTGGCCGCGGCCTAGCGGCGCCCGAAGACCAGCAGCAGCCCACCCACGGCAATGGCGCCCACGCCCAGCCACACTGGCAGGTTGACCTGCTCCTTCTCCTTGGCCGAGACCTCCAGCGAGCCCAGCTTCACGACGGTGGTGTCCTTGGTGTAGCTGAAGCCGCCCAGCGCCAGCGAGGCGGCGCCGGCCACGAGCAGGAGGATGCCGATGATCTTGGTCGGGCCCATGGTGGGTCTCCCGTGTTGAGGTGCGCCCAGTCTGCGTTCCGCCGCCAGCACGGCGGATGTAACGAAAGCTGAAGCCGCTGTCGGACAAGACCGACAGCGGCTCATCTCAGGGATAGGCCTTCAGGGTGGCCGTGTTGCTGCCGCCCTTGCAGCGCGCCGGCTCGCCGGCATCGTTGATGACGCGCTCGATGCTGCCCTTGTCGACGAGGCAGACGGTGATCATGCTGTGGAAGCGCACGCCGGTTTTTTGCGGTGCCTCGATGGCGCGGTCCAGCACCACGTCGGGCTTCAGGAACACGCTGTAGACGCCCAGGCCCCAGGCCTCGTGGCGCGTCACCGAGTCCCCCACCTTGTACGACGCGAAGCCGCGACCGCCCGCCGCGTTGGTCCAGTCGGGCTGCGTGGGCGGGTCGTAGGGGATCTCGGACTGATAGAAGTAGACCCGGCCGCCATTGCCCTGCCAGACCACCTGCTCCTGCTGGAAGTGCTCGACGAACAGGCCGTAGATGGTCACGTCCTCGCCGTTGACCCACAGGCCGTGCGCGGACGGGTTGTCCGTCCAGCTGACGCCGGCGCCATGGTCGGCGCGCCAGATCCAGGTGTGATCCACCAGCGTGTCGTGTGCGTTGATGCGCAGCGCCGTGTGCACCTGGCCGGCCGCCGCGCCGCCGATGCGGAAGAACAGGTCGTGCAGCACGATGGGGTCGGCCTTGTGGCGCCTCTTGCTGCCCGCGGGCGCCACTTCCATCAGCACGCCGGAGTCCTGCCGGCCCGCATCCAGGAACAGGCCGGCGACCGTCAGCCCGTCCACGTCGGCGGTCTTCAGCAGCGGCTGGCCGTTGTCCGAACGCAGCGTCGGGAAGCCGATACCCAGCACCACGGTGCCGGGCCGGTTGACCTGGAGCGTCTGCGTCAGCAGGTACTCGCCGGGCGTGAACAGCAGGTGCTTGCCGGCCGTCAGCTGCGCGTTGATCTGTTCGGCCGTGTCACCGGGTTTTGCAATGAAGAACTTGCTGATCGGCAGCGTCTTGCCGGCCGTGAACTGGCCCTTGGCCCAGGAGATGCCGGCGCTTTCGCGCCGCAGCGACGGCACGCGCACCGCATAGCTGCCGTCCTTGTCAACGAACAGCCAGGGTTTCTCGCGCACCAGCGGCGTCTTGTCCACGCGCGTGAAGCGCTGGCCCGGCGTCGGGAAGTCGCCGGCCGGCGCTTGCGGCACGCCCACGAACACCATGTTCCAGTTGGAGCCGGTCCAGCCGGCCCACTCGCTGTTGCGCGAGATCCATTGCTGCTGCGTGGCCGAGTTGACCTGGCCATCCACCAGCACGTCCGAGAACCAGCCACCACTGGCCCAGCCGTTGTTCTGGTTCAACCTGATGTTGCCGCGCACATGCATGCGCCGGAACGGGATGGCCTGCGACACGGCCCACTGCATCGTGTTGCCGGCCAGGCCCAGCGTGGGCGTGACGGCAAAGTTCTCGGCGCCGCGCCAGAAGTTCTGCGTCGCGTTGTCGTTGTCCAGGAAGGCGTTGGAACGCAGCTCGCCGATGACGTGCACGTCGCCCGGGTGCCTGCCCAGCCCCAGCACCTGCGTGTAGAAGCCCACCGGGATGCGCAGGTTCTCGTAGGTGCCCGGCATCAGCAGGATGGCATCGCGGCGCGGGCCGAAGTGGTTGGGCTGCTGGGCCTCGTAGATGTCCAGGATGCGCTGCTGCAGGCCCGGCGTGGACGGGCTGAGGATGTGCACGTTGGGGCCGAAGTCTGGCGGCACGGCGGCGGCCGGCAGCGCCAGCGTCGCCGCCGCCGCCAGGGCGGCAACCAGGGAGGCAGGGGCGCGCGAACGCGCGGCGTCGGTCTTGCGTGGCATGTCTCGTCCTCGCCAGTGGCCTGGCTGTGTTGATGCCCGCACGGGGGCGGGATTGGAATCGATTCCAATCCCGCCATTGGATCACATCAGAAGCTGGAGCCCGGCTGCTTCAGAAACTCCACTTCCTCGGGCGTGGACTCGCGGCCGAGGATGGCGTTGCGGTGCGGATAGCGCCCGAAGTGGTCCACGATGGCCTTGTGCCTCAGCTCGAACTCATGCGTGCCCGCCGCGGCGCGCTCCTTCATCAGCGGCTCGCCCACCGCGTGGATGGCGGCGGACTCGCTGTGCATGTAGGGCAGGTAGAAAAAAGCCCGCCACTCGACCGGCAGCGCCAGGTCGGCCCCGGCCGTGACGGCCTCCTGCGAGAGCGCCAGCGCCAGCGGGTCGGCCGAGAACGCCTCACGGCTGCCACGGTGAATGTTGCGGGCGAACTGGTCCAGCGCGATCACTTCCGCAAGCCGGCCTTCGGGTGTGGCGCGCCAGCCGAACAGCTCGCAGCGCCGGGCCTGCTCGTGCAGCTCGCCGAAGCGCTGGCGGATCAGGGCATCGAAGGCCGGATCGACCTTCCACCACTGGGCGGGCTGGATCTCTTCGAACCAGAAGCGGAGGACGGCGTTGTGCATGGCTTTCGGTGTTCGTGCGGGATCGCCAGTCTGCAGGAAACAGCAAGCAACTTGTCACAACCCGCGTTAGCCAGTGGTGCGCGGCGACGCATTGCGATACATCCATCGGCAAGACCGCAGGCCCGGTGGTGAAGACTCGACCCATGACCCTGCAAATCGATGAGACCCAGACCTCGCTGACCACCGAACAAAGCCTCACCGGCTGGCGCCGCGAGTTCTGCGTGGAACTGCTGGGCGAAGGCCAGGCCCGCATCTTCCTGCGCGCCGTGGAGGCGCCATCGCTGAAGGCCACCGACCTGCAGCGCGGCGTGCTGTTCCACCGCGTGGCCTCCACCTTCGACGACCTGGCCGGCTGCGTCGCGGCGGCGCGCGATCCGCTCGAGCGCCTGGCACGCACCGCCGTCAGGCAGCAACCCAGCCAGGACAACCTGTTCGCGGCGGTCACCTACGACCGCGGTGTGTGGGACAGCGTCGTCAACGCCGTGGAGCACTGGCAGCGCCGGCTGCATGCGCGGGCCTGGCGCTGAAGCGCGCCGCTCAGGCCGCCGCTTTTGACCTGGCCCGCTGCCGCAGGCAGTAGCCCACCGTCACGACCATGCCGGCGGCAATCACGGCGGTGCCGCCCACGACCGCCACCTGCATGGGCGCAAAGGCCCACAGCCCGGCATAGACGAGGCCACTCAGCATCAGCGACCAGCCGCCGACGCGCTGCACCTGACGGGCCCGCTGGCTGGGCACGAAGGCCTTGGGCATGCGGTTGCCGAAGGCGGCAATCATCAGGCCGGTCGCCGCGATGACCAGCCGGGTGACCGTGTCACTGTCCATGTAGCCCAGCTTGCGCGCGAAGCTGGCCGCCAGCGCCAGCACGACGATGCCGATGCCCCAGGCCAACGACGAGACGACTTCCTTGTTCATTTCGCGATCTCCTTTCTTGCGC
This sequence comes from Roseateles sp., assembly GCA_036401055.1. Taxonomy (GTDB): domain Bacteria; phylum Pseudomonadota; class Gammaproteobacteria; order Burkholderiales; family Burkholderiaceae_C; genus Pelomonas. The sequence continues at coordinate 1,738 of DASWWC010000132.1, read as the reverse complement.
GCGGCTTGGCCGTGCCGACACCGAACGAGTGGACAAAACCCAGCAGCGCCTCTTCGAGCACCGTGAGCTTCAGGTGGTAGATGACGGACTTGCCTGCCTTCTCGGCATGCACCAGATCGGCCTCCTTCAGCACCGCGAAGTGCGCGGACATCGTCGGCTTGGAGACATCGAACTGGTCGCTCAGCTCGCCGGCGCTCATGGGCCGCTCGCGCAGCAGCTGCAGCACGCGGCGGCGAGTGGGGTCGGACAGGGCTTTGAAGACCAGGCTCATGATTCGATGATTAGCCAATTGTCTAATTGTGTCAAGCCACAGGAACCCGCAGCTGCAGGCGATGCGAGCAGACGCTGCCCGTCGCATACTCGGCAGCGCCCAACCACGCCGGGAGGCCCGCAGTGCTCAGCATCGACGCCCTCGCCCAGGCCTTGCAGGCCCAGGCATACCTGCCCTCGCGCGAGCTGGCCACCGCGGCCTTCCTCGCGCTGCGCCTGCAGCGGCCGCTGCTGCTGGAGGGCGCGCCCGGCACCGGCAAGACGGCCATCGCCGCGGCGCTGGCCGCCGCGCTGGACCGGCCACTCATCCGCCTGCAGTGCTACGAAGGCCTGGACCTGGCCGCCGCGGCCTACGAGTGGAACTACGCGCGCCAGATGCTGGAGATACGGCTGGCGCAGCAGCACGAGCGCGAGCGCACGGCCGACGAGCTGTTCGCGCGCCGCTTCCTGATCGAGCGGCCGCTGCTGCAGGCGCTGACCACCACGCCCGCGCCGGTGCTGCTCATCGACGAGCTGGACCGCGCCGACGCGCCCTTCGAGGCCTTCCTGCTGGAGTTCCTGGCCGAGTTCCAGATCACCATCCCCGAGCTGGGAACGATCGCAGCTGCCGACGCGCCACCGCTGGTCGTGCTGACCAGCAACCGCAGCCGCGAGATCCACGACGCCGTGAAGCGACGCTGCCTGTACCACTGGCTGGACTTTCCCGACGCCGCGCGCGAGCTGGCCATCGTGCGCGCACGGCTGCCGGGCGTGGATGAGCGGCTGGCGCAGCAGGTCGTGGCCTTCGTGCAGGGCCTGCGCACGCTGGACCTGTACAAACTGCCGGGCCTGGCCGAGACGCTGGACTGGTCGCGCGCGCTGGTGGAGCTGAACGCGGTGAGCCTGGACCCGGCCACCGTGCAGTCCACGCTGGGCGTGCTGCTGAAGTACCAGGACGACATCGCCCGCGTGCAGGGCGGCGAGGCCGCACGGCTGCTCGCCGAGCTGCGTCAGGCCGCGCGCGCCTGAGGTCGTGGACCAACTGGCGCACAATGTCCTGCACTTCGGCCGCGTGCTGCGCGCCGCCGGCCTGCCGGTGGGCACCGACCGCCTGCTGCTGGCCCTGCAGGCGCTGCAGGCCGGCTGCCTCGCCTCGCGCGCCGACTTCAAGGCCGCGCTGGCCGCCTGCCTGCTGGACCGACCCGAGCACCGGCCGCTGTTCGACCAGGCCTTCCACCTGTTCTGGCGCGACCCCGACCTGCTGGGCCGCATGATGGCCCTGCTGCTGCCCCAGACCCAGGGCCGCGCGGCCACGCCGCCGCCCGAGAACCGCCGCCTGGCCGACGCGCTGTTCCCGGCGGCGCCCGCTGCGACACCACCGCAACAGGTCGACGTCGAGGCCCGCCTCACGGTCAGCGACCGCGAGCTGCTGCAGCACCGCGACTTCGACACCATGACCGCCGCCGAGTGGGCCGCCGCGCGCCGCGTG
>DASWWC010000131.1:0-6555 GCA_036401055.1 Roseateles sp. | reverse complement strand
CCGCGCACGCTGCGCGAGCTGGACGCGTCGCTGCGGCTGGCGCCCGGCCAGGTCAGCTGCGAGCTGCGGCTGGACGGCTGCGCGCCGGGCATCGCTCAATGGTCCGAGGTGCTGGTGCAGGTGCCGGCCAGCCCCAGCCTGCGCGCGGCGCTTGGCGCGCAGCCGTCGCTGACCTGGCTGCTGTGCAACCAGCCGCTGTGGCCCAAGGAGGAAGCCGCATGAACCGCATGGATGCCGATCTGCTGCACGCGCTGGGCGACCTCGACGAGGCGCTGGCCGTGCTGGACGGCGACTTCCTGGTCGCGCTGAACGCGCCGATGCAGGCGCTGCTACCCGGCGAGGCCGGCGGGCTGGCGAGCGACTGGGCCGAGCCGCTGCACGGCCTGGCCAGCGCGCTGGCGGCGCCGCTGGGTGTGCGCACCCGCTGCGGCGTCAGCGGCGAGTACGTCGCGCAGCGTGTCGCGCTGGATGCGCGCCACGTGCTGCTGCGGCTGCAGGACGAGCGCGAGCGGCTGCACCACCTGCAGCGCCAGCTGGACGACCGCGAGGGCCTGCTGTTCACGTCGCGCTCGCTGACCGTCAGCGAGATGGGCAGCGTGCTGGCGCACGAGCTGAACCAGCCCATCGGCGCGACGGCCAACCTGCTGCGCGGCCTGAAGCTGCGGCTGGCGCGCCGCCACCCCGACGACACCGACGAACTGGCTGCGCTGGACAAAGCCGTCGCGCAGGTCAGCTACGCCAGCCAGATCATCGGACGCGTGCGCGAGTACACGCAGTCGCGCCAGCCCAAGGCGGAGCGGCTGGACCTGGTGGCTCTGGTGCATCAGAGCCTGGCGCTGCTGGACTGGGACCTGCAGCGCGAGGCCGTGCGGCTGACGCTGGACCTGCCGCAGGCGGCCGTGCCGGTGCAGGGCGATGCGGTGATGCTGCAGCAGGTACTCATCAACCTGCTGCGCAACGCGCTGGATGCGCTGCGGCTGGACCGGCCGGCCGATCCGCTGATCGACATCGAGCTGCGCGTGGACGGCGGCCGCGCCGAGCTGCGCGTGGGCGACAACGGCCCCGGCATCACGCCGCAGACGGAAGGCAGGCTGTTCCTGCCCTTCAGCTCCACCAAGCCCAACGGCATGGGGCTGGGCCTGTCCATCTGCCGCTCGCTGATGGAGATGCACCAGGGCCGCCTCTGGTTCACGCGCCGCGAGGCCGGCGGCTGCTGCTTTCATTTCGCACTCCCTGCGCTGCCCATGCTGGCGGCGGCGAACCCACCCGACCTGGAGAAGACTGCATGACACCCCGACAGATCTACGTGGTGGACGACAACAACGAGTTCCGCGACTCGCTGCGCTTCTGGCTCGAAGGCTTCGGCTGCCAGGTGCGCGACTGGGGCGACCCGCGCGACGCGCTGCAGTCGCTGGCGCGCGTGGCCGTGGGCACGACCTGGCCCGAGTCCACCTGCCTGATGCTGGACGTGCGCATGCCAGAGCTGTCGGGGCTGGACCTGCACGACGCGCTGCGCGAGCGCGGCATCCACCTGCCCGTCATCTACATGAGCGGCCATGCCGACGTGCCGCTGGCCGTGGCGGCGATGCAAAAGCGCGGTGCGGTGTCGCTGCTGGAAAAGCCGCTGGACGACACGGCGCTGAGCGCCGCGCTGGACCGCGCGTTCGCGCCCGCCGATGTGGACACCGGCATCGACACCGAGGTGGAAGGCTCGCGCGAGGAGTACGAGCGCCGTGCGCAGACGCTGTCGCCGCGGGAGCGCCAGGTGCTCGCGCTGGTGGTGAAGGGCATGATGAACAAGAACATCGCCGACGAGATCAAGCTGTCGCTGAAGAGCGTGGAGCTGTACCGCTCGCGCGGCATGCGCAAGATGAAGTGCCGCTCGATCACGGAGCTGACCCGCATGATGGTCAGCCGGCGCGCATGAGTTCGCTGCCACAGGCCGCCAGCCAGGCGCTGGGCTGGCATTTCCTGTCGGGGCCAACGGGCCTCAGTATCAGCGCCGACGATTTCGTGCCGCGCGAGCAGCCACCTTGCGCCGCCGAGGCAGCCGTCGTGCTGGACCTGGCCGGCGAACTGCTGGACGCGCTGGCCGCTGCGGGCCTGGTGCCCGACGCACGCTGGCAGTGGGTGGCGCAGGGCGGTGGCCCGTCGGCCGCGCAGGCGCAGGCGCTGTGGCGCGGCACCGAGGCGCAGGCGCGGTTGACACTGCCGTGGAGCGCGCTGCGCGCACTGATGGAAGCACCCGACGTGCCGGGTCTGCAGTGGCAGGCTACACCGGCCGAGGCGGGGCTGGCGCAATGGCGGCTCGACGACGACGAGATCGCCGCGCTGGAGCCCGGCGGCCTGCTGCTGCTGGAGGCGCCGGCCGAGCCGCGGCTGCGCGCGCGCGGCGAGGCGGCCGACGGTGCGCCGTGGCAACTGGTGGCGCGCTGGGATCAGCCGCTGCCGGCCGAGGTCGTCATGGGCTGGCAGGGGCGCATGCCCGCGCTGCCGGTGGCCTGTCAGCTCGTCGACACCGCGCGTCCCGACGTCGTGCGCGCCCGGGGCCGGCTGCTGCCCTGGGGCAGTGGCCATGCCTTCCGCATCGATGCGATCTAGGCCCACATCCGACAGTTGACCGCTCGCTACTTCTCCAGAGTCTCGATGCCTGATTCTCATGGTCGTTTTGCAATGTTCGCCCCGCCGGTGAACACCGCTGCCCGCACGCTGGCCTGGCGCTTCGGCCCGCGGGCAGCGTTGCTCCTCCTCGCGGGCGCCAGCCCGCTTCGTCGTCGCGCCTTGCCCGCAGGCCGCCTCGCCAGTCCCCCGGGCGCGCCCAGCTGTCGGATCTAGGCCATGGACCTCAGCAGCTTCACGCCGGCCTCGGCGCTCATCACTGTCGTCCTGCTCGCCCTGGCCCCGTTCGTCGCGGTGATGGTCACGTCCTTCACCAAGCTGGTGGTCGTGCTCAGCCTGCTGCGCAACGCCATGGGCCTGCAGCAGGTGCCGCCCAACGTGGTCATGAACGGCCTCGCGCTCATCCTCAGCATCTACGTGATGTACCCGGTGGGCGTGCAGATGCAGGAGCGGCTAGTCGCCATGCCCACGGTGGCCGCCAAGTCGTCCACCAGTGACCTGCTGGCCGCGGCCGACACCGCCAAGGAGCCGCTGCGCGAGTTCCTCATCAAGCACAGCCGGCCGCTGGAGCGCGCCTTCTTCCTGAAGACCGCGCAGCGCAGCCTGTCACCCGAGCAGGCCCGGCAGCTGACCGAGCGCGACTTCCTCGTCATCGTGCCGGCCTTCACGGTCAGCGAGCTGACGGTGGCGTTCGAGATCGGCTTCTTGATCTTCCTGCCCTTCCTCGTCATCGACCTCGTCATCTCCAACATCCTGATGGCCATGGGCATGCAGATGCTGTCGCCCACCACCGTGTCGCTGCCGTTCAAGCTGCTGCTGTTCGTGCTGATCGACGGCTGGGTCAAGCTCACCCACGGCCTTGTATTGACATACCAGACATGAACAGCGAAGTCATCCAACTCACGCAGCAGGCCCTGTGGCTGGTGCTGCTGCTGTCGGCGCCGCCCATCATCGTGGCGGCGGTCGTGGGCCTGCTGATCGCCTTCGTGCAGGCGGCCACGCAGCTGCAGGAGCAGACGGTGCAGTACGTGGCCAAGTTCTTCGCCATCGTCATCACCATCTTCATCACCGCGTCGCTGCTGGGCGGCAGCCTGTACCGCCTGGGCGACAAGGTGTTCAGCGAGTTCCCGGGCCTCGTGAAGATCAAGCACTAGAAATGAAGCCCCTCGTCCAAGGCATACCTTGGCCGGTCCCCCGCGGGGACGGCGATGCTCACGGCATGGAGCCGTTCGCACATCGCCAACGCGGGCCGGCTTGGGAGCGGCCCGGCGCTCGGCCCGCAGGCTCTTCGCGGCTGGGCGACTACCGCTGATGTACGAGTTCTGGGTCAGCCATCCGGCGGACGCGTCGCTGATGCTGGGGCTGGCCACGATGCGCGTGGCGGTGGCCTTCCTGCTGATCCCGCTGTTCACGCAGGACCTGATCCCGGCGCTGATCCGCAACGCGCTGTTCCTGTCGCTCGGCCTGCTGGGCCTGCTGGTGCAGGACCTGCAGCCACTGCAGCTCAGCGGTTGGCAGTGGGCCAAGCTGTACGGCCGCGAGGCCATGCTGGGCGCGGCGCTGGGCTTCCTGTTCGCGGGGCTGATGTGGTCGTTCGAGATGGCCGGGCAGCTCATCGACACCAAGGTCGGCTCGGCGCAGGCACAGCTGCTGGACCCGCTGTCGGGCCACCAGACCTCGCTGACCGGCGCCTTCCTCGCGCGGCTGGCGAGCTGGGTGTTCATGGCCTCGGGCGGCTTCATGCTGTTCGCCGCGCTGCTGCTGGACACCTATGCGCTGTGGCCGCTGCGCGGCAGCTGGCAGCTGCTGCCGGTCGGCATGCTGGCCTTCGAGGCCGAGTTCGGCCGCATGCTGCGCCTGGCGCTGATGGTGGCGGCGCCATCGCTGGTGCTGCTGTACCTGGTGGACGGCGTGCTGGGTCTCGTCAACCGCTACGCGCAGCAGCTCAACGTGTTCAGCCTGGCCATGTCGCTGAAGGCCGTCGTGGGGCATCTGGTGCTGCTGCTGCAGCTGGGCAGCCTGGTGACGCTGATGAACGACGAGCTGATGGCGCGGCCGGGCATCGTGCGCGACGCGCTGCGGCATCTGTTTGGCTAGGGGCGACCCTAGCGCCGTACGTTCTGAAATAGCGGCACCCGCAATTGCCCCGCAGGCGCCGCTGGCCTGAAATGCAGGTCACAGACAGCACTGGGGTTGCCATGATCTCGTTGACTCGCGCCGAATCGGCCCGCACCACCACGCACGACGCACCGCCGGCCGACGGTCGCAGCGTGACCGTGCAATCGGGCGACAGCCTGCACCGCATCGCCGCCGAGCACGGTGTGTCGCTGCAGGCGCTGATCGACGCCAACCCGCAGGTGCGCAACCCAGACGTGATCTACCCCGGCACGCGGCTCAACCTGCCCGAAACCGGACGCCTCAACGTGAAGCAGGGCGACACGCTGCACGGCATCGCGCAGCAGCACGGCGTGTCGCTGCAGGCGCTGCTGGCGGCCAACCCGCAGGTGCGCAACCCGGACCTGATCCACGCCGGCGATCTGCTGCGCCTGCCAGCGGCTGCTGTGGGCCACCCCGGCAGCGGCGGCCTGCTCGGCGAGCTGCTGAAGCTGCTGCCATCGCCGGTCTACAACCAGCTCGCCGATCTCAGCCCCGCGCAGCGCCAGCAGCGCGCGACCGAGAACGCCGCCCGCCCCGACACGTCCGTGCCGCAACCGGTGCTGGCGCAGCAGACCCGCCCGGCCGACGCGTCGGCCACCGCGTCGCTGGACCTGCGCCGCTTCACCGACCCCGCGCAGGGCTCCAACGCGCTGGCCGCCATCGTCATCGGCAATGCCGAGGGCACGCGCCGACCGGACGGCGGCTTCACCGCGGCCTTCGGCGGCCATACCGACCCCGGCAACGCAGTACACAACCGCGGCTCGTTCTCGTACCAGCACGCCGCCAGCAGCCCCGCCGACGCCGACCGCCGCCAGTTGCAGACGCTGCAAGGCCGCCTACCCACCTACGAGGCCGCCACCACACGTGCAGGCCTCAACGCCGGTGACCCCCGCCTGGCCTCGGCCTATCTGGACCTCTACAACCAGTCGCCCACGGCGGCCGCGCGCTTCCTGAATCAGATCGGCACGCTGGCCGGCCAGCCCATCACAACCGAGCGCATCACCGACCTGCGCGTGAACAGCTTCGTCGATGCCAGCACCGGCGAGCGCTTCCGCCTCGCCAACGGCGGCCAGGCCGGCAGCGGCTTCGTCAACATCGCACGCAACCAGCTGGGCCGCACGCCCACCGAGGCCGAGGTGCAGGCCGTCATCCGCGCCGACCAGCAGCGCCGCACGACGGCGATCGAGTCGGCGCTGAATGCGCAAGGCCTGCTGGCTGCCGGGCCCGCCACCCCGGTGGCTGCGGCGCCCGCGGCTGGCGGCGCGCCGCGCTGGCTGGAGATCGCGCGCGGCGAGCTGGGCACCAACGAAATCCGCGGTGCGCGCGACAACGCCCGCGTCGTCGAATACCACCAGACCACAACGCTGCGCGCCACCGACGACGAGACGTCCTGGTGCTCGTCCTTCGTCAACTGGACGATGGAGCAGGCCGGTGTGCGCGGCACCGGCAGCGCCACCGCGCGCAGCTGGCTTAACTGGGGCGAGTCCGTACCCATCAACTCGGCCAGCGTGCAGCCTGGCGACGTCATCGTCTTCCCGCGCGGCAACAACCCGGCGCAGGGGCACGTGGCCATCGTCGACGAAGTGCTGGCCAACGGCCGCGTGCGCGTGGTGGGCGGCAACCAGTCCAATGGCGAAGGCCAGCCGGACGGTGTGACGGAGTCGGTGCGTTCGCTCAGCAGCGCCATCGGTGTTCGTCGCGCCCCGTGATGTTGTGCCCCTCGTCTTGTCGCGCCGCGCTGAACGTGGGCGGGCCCAGCCGCCCCCCCCCCCCCCCCCC
>DASWWC010000130.1:0-17127 GCA_036401055.1 Roseateles sp. | reverse complement strand
GTGCGCCGGCCTCGGCGGCTTCGGAATCGACCGCCTGCGCCTGCGCCGCGCTCTCGGCGGCGGCGGCAGTCTCGGCAGCCCTGGCGGCCGCCTCGACGGCTTCGGGATCGACGACCTCCGCCTGCGCCGCGGCCTCGGCCTGGGCGGCCGCCTCGGCGGCCCGGGAGGTGGACTCCGCCGTCGCGGCGTCTTCGAGGACCTTGTCCTTGGCGGACTCCATCTCCTCGGCGGTCTGCGGCGGCGGCTCTGCGGCCTTGGCGGCTGCATAGGCCGCCTCGGAGTCGGCCAGGGCCTGCTCGGTGCCGGCCTGGTCGCCGAGGTCGGGCTCGTCTTCCTGCCGCATGCCCGGCTGGGCCTGGGTCAGGCCCATGGACACTGCGCCGCCGGCCGCGAGCGCCGCTGCGCCCGCTGCAAGCGCGCCGGCACGCAGGGCCGAGATGCCGGCCGAGCCGGGCAGCGCGCTCGCGCTCATGTCGCCCGCGCCCGCCCCCGCACCGGCCGCCGCGCCGCCGGCGGCCGGCGTGGTGCTGCCGGCCTCGTCCTTCAGCGGGTCCTCGAACAGCTTGTCGTAGTCCTCGGCCTTGGCCGGGGTCAGTTCTTCCTGGTTCTTGGCGTCCTCGGGGGCCTTGGGCTCGGCCGCGGCGGCGCTCTCGGCGCTGCCGGCCGAGCCGCCGCCGCCGCCGCAGTTGACCTTGACCAGCGGCCCGTCGATGGTGACGCCGGCCGGCCCCAGCGTGATGACCGAGCCGCCGCAGACGATCTTGATGCCGGCCGTGGCCTCCAGCACGATCTCCGCGCTGCCCTTGGCCTTCACGTTGATGCCTTCCATCAGCAGGTCGGCGGTGGCCTTCAGCGACAGCTTGGCGCCGGCTTCGGCGACCAGGTTGCCGGTGGTCTTGATGTTGCCGGCGCCGCCGCTTTGCAGGTTGATGTCGCCGCCGGCCTTGACGGCGGTCTTGCCGGTGACGTCCAGCCCGTAGTCGGCGCCGACCTTGGCGTTGTAGTCCTTCTCCAGCTTGAGCTGGTAGGTGGCCGCGCCGGTGGTGAAGATGTCGCCAGCGACCTTGGTGTGCACGTCCTTGCCCAGGTCGTGCATGACGTCCTTGCCGACGTTGACGTACCAGTTCTCGCCGACCACTTCCTTGCGCGTGAGCTTGACCTTCTTGGTCTCGTTCTTCTCGATCCAGTCGAAGGCGTCTTCCTTGACGTGGCGGTGGAAGTTCTTCTGCGACTGCAGCCAGACGTACTCGCCGTCCTTCTTGTCGTCGAAGCGCAGCTCGTGGCGGGCGTCGGCCGCGCCGCCCTTGGTGGAGTGGGTGCGCCAGCCGCTGATGTCGGCATTGGCCGGTAGCGGGTAGGCGGGCGTGTTGACGTCGTTGTGCACGGAGCCGGTGATCAGCGGCCGGTCGGGGTCGCCGCCGAGGAAGCTGACGACCACCTCGTGGCCCACACGCGGGATCATCCACAGCCCCATGTTCTTGCCAGCCCAGGGCTGGGACAGGCGCACGTAGCAGGAGCTGTTCTCGTTCTTCGTGCCGACGCGGTCCCAGTGGAACTGAACCTTGATGCGGCCGTGCTTGTCGCAGTCCACCTCGGTGCCGGACTTGCCCACGACGATCGCGGTCTGCGGGCCGTACATGATGGGGCGCGGCGTGCGGCGCTGCGGACGGAAGGGGTTGCCGTCCTTGGGGATGCACATGAAGTTGACGAGCACGCCGTCGCGGCGGTGGTGCACGGCCTTGAGGTCGGCGATGGCCTCGTGGTCGGCGAACTCGGCGCTGAAGTTCATGCTGACGACCAGGTAGCTGTCGTCGTCGGCCGGCGTCAGCGCGTCCTCCAGGTCGAAGGTGGCGCCGACCTCGAAGTCGTTGGCGTTGGTGGTGCCGGTGAACACCTTCTGCAGCGACTGCAGCTCCTCCAGCCGCAGCTTAGCGATGCGGTTCATCGCCGTGGTGGCCGGCTGGGATTCGGGCTTGACCTGGTTCAGCACCGCGCGGGCCGGGTACTCGTAGACCTCGGCGGGGCCGCGCTTCTCGGTGGCCGCCATCATGCCGGCGGACTGCGACTGCTCGATGGCGGTGGCCGTGGCGAGGTAGTCGTAGTCGCGCACGACCGCCTTCACCGAGTGCACCTCCTCGGCCAGGCGCCAGTCGATGACGCCGGGCTTGCCGGCTTCGAGCTTGTTGGCCCACTTGATGGCCTTGGTGCCGGTCTTGGCCGTGTGCTTGCTCATCGCATCGATGAGCACCAGGGTGTGGGTGGTGCTGGTGTGCTCGAAGAAGTAGTAGATGCCGGCCTCTTCGAGCAGGCGGCTGACGAACTCGAAGTCGGACTCGTTGTACTGGACGCAGTACTCCAGCGGCTTGGTGGCGCCGGTGTCCTGCAGCCGCCATTCGAAGTCGGCGCTGTAGGGCGTGAGGACCGCGCTGACGATGTCCTTGATGCTCTTGTTCTGGAACACCTTGGAGTTGCGCGTCTTGGTGGCGAACCACAGCCACGGCCGCATGGTGATGCGGAAGGACTCGAAGCGGCCATGGCGCTCGCCGCGCTGGGCCTCGGTGATGTAGCCGTTGAAGTTGCGCTTGGCGCCGTGCTCGATGGAGACGTTGGCGCGTGTGCCCAGCAGCTTGTGCAGGTTGATGGTCTCGCGCACGCCCAGCAGGCTGACATTGCCGACGAGGTCGACGTTCCACTCCGGCAGCTGGCCCAGCTGTTCCTTGCCCTCCATGCGCAGGACCAGCAGCTTGTCACCACCCAGCGTGGTGGTGATGGACATCACATTGCTCATGCCGGCATCTCCGCGTGGGCCTCAGTCTCAGTCGAAGGCATAGCTGAAGTCGCCGTCGGCCACGTCCAGCGCCACGCGCTGCAGAGGCTGCCCGGACGCCGTGCGCGACAGGTACTCGATGGAGACCTTGGGCAGCACGGTGTTGGTCAGGATGGCGTCGATGATGCGGCCGCCGGACTCGGCGTTGTTGCAGCGCTTCACGATCAGCTCCACCGCCGCGTCGCTGTACTCGAACGGGATGCGATGGTTCTCGGCCACGCGCTTGACGATGCGGCCCAGCTGCAGGCGCACGATCTTCGCCAGCATCTCGTCGCTCAGCGGGTAGTACGGGATGGTCACGATGCGGCCCAGCAGCGCGGGCGGGAACACCTTCTGCAGCGGCTCCGTCAGCGCCGTGGCCAGCGACTCGGGGTCGGGCAGCAGCTCGGGGTCGCGGCACATGTTCATGATCAGCTCCGAGCCCACGTTGCTCGTCAGCAGGATGATTGTGTTCTTGAAGTCGATCAGGCGGCCTTCGCCGTCCTCCATCCAGCCCTTGTCGAAGACCTGGAAGAACAGCTCGTGAACGTCCGGGTGGGCCTTCTCCACCTCGTCCAGCAGCACGACGCTGTAGGGCCGGCGGCGCACGGCCTCGGTCAGCACGCCGCCCTCGCCGTAGCCCACGTAGCCCGGAGGCGCGCCCTTGAGCGTGGAGACGGTGTGCGACTCCTGGTACTCGCTCATGTTGATGGTGATGACGTTCTGCTCGCCGCCGTACAGCGACTCGGCCAGCGCCAGCGCCGTCTCGGTCTTGCCGACGCCCGAGGTGCCGCACAGCATGAACACGCCGATGGGCTTGTTCGGGTTGTCCAGCTTGGCGCGCGAGGTCTGGATGCGGCGCGCGATCATGTCCAGGCCGTGCTGCTGTCCGATGACGCGCTGGCCCAGCGTGGCGCCCAGGCGCAGCACGGCTTCCAGTTCGTTCTTGACCATGCGGCCCACGGGGATGCCGGTCCAGTCGGCGACGACGCTGGCCACGGCCTGCGCGTCGACGGACGGCAGGATCAGCGGCGCGTCGCCCTGCAGCTCGGTGAGCTGGGCTTGGGCGGCGTGCATCTCCGCCAGCAGCGCGTCGCGGTCGGGGCTGCCGCCGGCGTCCGCGGGCTGGCCGTCACCGCGCAGTTGGGCGCGCAGGTCAAGGATCTTTGCAACGACGTCCTTCTCCTGCTGCCAGCGCGCTTCCAGCGCCGCCAGGCGGGTGCGCTCGCCGGCCAGCCTTTCCTCGACCAGCGTGCCGCGTTCGCCGATGTGCACGCCCACCTGGGCCTCGCGGCCGATGATGCCCTGCTCGATCTCCAGCGATTCGATGCGGCGCTTGCAGTCCTCCACCTCGGCCGGCATCGCGTGCTGGCTGACGGCGACGCGGGCGCAGGCCGTGTCCAGCAGGCTGACCGCCTTGTCGGGCAGCTGGCGGGCCGGGATGTAGCGGTGCGACAGCTTGACGGCGGCCTCGATGGCTTCGTCCAGCAGCTGGATCTGGTGGTGCTTCTCCAGCACCGTGGCCACGCCGCGCAGCATCAGGATGGCCTTCTTCTCGTCCGGCTCCTCGACCTGCACGGTCTGGAAGCGGCGCGTCAGCGCCGGGTCCTTCTCGATGTACTTCTTGTACTCGGCCCAGGTGGTGGCGCCCACCGTGCGCAGGTTGCCGCGGGCGAGTGCGGGCTTCAGCAGGTTGGCCGCGTCGCCGGTGCCGGCCGCACCGCCAGCGCCAACGAGGGTATGAATCTCGTCGATGAACAGGATGATGGGCGTGGGCGACTGCTGCACCTCGTCGATGACCTGGCGCAGGCGCTGCTCGAACTCGCCCTTCATGGAGGCACCGGCCTGCAGCAGGCCGATGTCCAGCGACAGCAGCGTGACGCCCTGCATGCTGGGCGGCACGTCGCCGCGGGCCAGGCGCAGCGCGAAGCCTTCCACCACCGCCGTCTTGCCGACGCCGGCCTCGCCGGTCAGCAGCGGGTTGTTCTGGCGGCGGCGCATCAGGATGTCGACGATCTGGCGGATCTCGTCGTCGCGGCCCGTCACCGGGTCGATCGCGCCGTTGCGCGCCTTCTCGGTCAGGTCGACGGTGAACTTCTTCAGCGCCTCCTGGCGGCCCATGGCGGCCGGCGTCATCGCGCCCTCGGCCTGGCCGGGCTGGCCGGCATTCAGCGCGCTGCCGTCGGTGGCGCCCAGGCCGGCCTCGCCGGTCTTGCCGATCAGCGTGGGCAGCTTGTCGGCCAGGTCGTCGGGCTTGATCTTCTCGAACTGGCGCGAGATGCCGAACAGCGCCTCACGCAGCGTGCGCGTGCTCAGCAGCGCCACCAGCAGGTGGCCGGAGCGCACTTGCGCGTCGCCGTACATCAGCGTCGCGTAGACCCAGGCCTGCTGGATGGCGTGGGTGATGTGCTCGGAGAAGTCGCTGATGGACGTGGAGCCGCGGGGCAGCCGGTCCAGCGCGGTGGTCACGTCGCGCGCCAGCGCGGCGGCGTCCAGACCGTAGTGGCGCACGATGGCGGCCACGTCGGACTCGTTGTTCTCCAGCAGCTGGGTGATCCAGTGCACCAGCTCCACGTAGGGGTTGCCCCGGAGCTTGCAGAAGACGGTGGCGCCCTCGACGGATTTGTAGGCCAGCGGGTTGAGCTTGCCGAAAAGGGCTTGGCGGCTGATGTCGGTCATTTGGAGATCTCCTCGGTGCTAAGTGACCAAGGGCGCCGTTCGGTTCCACACGGATGTTCAGGCGGGCGCAGGAGGGCGGGCAGGCCTGATGCTCCATGTCCCCCGGGCCGCTGCGCAGCCCTCCTCCTTTACTTGCGCATCAGGCCTGCCCACCCTACTGCTTTTCGCTGCATTGGGTTTTCGTCGCGCAAATCCGATGGTGGAGAGCCGGGGCGCGCCCCCGCGTCCCGGCGTCAGCCCATCACCACCGTTACTGCTGATGCGCCGGCGCGAGCGAAGTCTTCAGCGGCGCCCGGCAGATGCTTTCCACGTTCATCAGCAACTGATCGGCGCGCCGGCGCGGGCGCTTGCTGTTCAGCCAGGCGCTGCGCCCCAGTTGCCCGATGCCGGGCTGGCGGCCCAGCGGCCAGGCCGGCACCTCGGTGGGCTTCAACCGCAGCCGCAGGTCCCACTCGAACTCGTGGCCCACGAACTGCCGCACCATGGCCTGCAGCGCCGGCAGGTGGGGTCCAGAGGGCAGGAAGGCCTGGAACTCCGGCCAGCCCAGCGGGCCGATCTCGATGCGGAACTTGTGCTGCACGTCCCAGACCTGGCTGCCCAGCATGGCGCCACGGCCCAGGCCCACGCCGTCGTGCTTGACGAGGCGGGTCCGCTCCTCGGGCTCCAGCGTCATCCAGTGGCCGCTGAACTGCTGGACCTGCGCCGGTACCTTGAACCGCAGCGCGATCCAGCTCTGCAGGCCGTCGGCGTCGCGGGCCGAGCGGGCCAGGCGGCCGGCGAAGTACAACTTGGAGAAGTCGCCTAAAGCGTCGCGCTCGCGCAGCGCCGGTTCGGCCAGGCCCACCAGCGCGCCGACGTGGCGCACGATGGGCGCTTCGCGGCCACGGTCCATGCCCACCACCGGGTTGGAACGCGCCCAGGCCCGGTAGAACAGCAGGCCGAAGCGGTGCAGCAGCAGGTCGGCGAAGGCCGCAAAGGTTCGGTCGCCGTGGTGCAGGGACCGCTCGCGGGCGTACTCCGTCAGGTGGGTGGGCAGCGCGCCGTTGGGGCCGAACAGGCTCATGACGCGCTGCACCAGCCGCGGCGCCTGGCCTTCACGCACGTCCAGCCTGGTGATGGCCGTGGGCGCGAAGTTCAGCGCAGGCTCGCTGGCGAAGCGCACCGGCTCGTCGCCGGGGCGCAGCGCGTCGCCCAGGCGCGGCTTATCCGGGTGCGCCGCCTCGATGCGGCGCAGCGCCTGGAACAGGTCGAAGCGGCCCGGTCGCTGCTTCAGCGCGTCGAAGATGTTCACAGGATGGCCCGCGAGCCCGGCAGCGGCTGCCAGCGCTTGAGTTCGCCCCGGGTGCGCGACACCAGCAGCGTCTGCACGAAGCTGTTCATGGACACGTGGCGGCTGAAGTAGTGGTGCAGCACGGCGCCCAGCAGCGCGGCGCTGCCGCCCTCGAAGCTGAGCTCGTCCACGGTGACCTGCACTTCCAGCCCGCGGCCGAAGGCGATCGGGCCAGGTGCCGGATGGCGGCGCACCACCGGCCGGGTGCCGACCGAGCGCACCCCTTCGATCTGTCGCAGCAGGCCGGCGTCGGAACTCTGGCCGAACAGGCCCAGCAGCTCGCGCAGGGCCAGCGCGCCGCGCTCGGCGTCCTCGTCCACCAGGGACAGGTAGTTCAGCGACAGCAGCGACAGCAGCCGCCAGGCCAGCGGGCCTTCGCGGGTGGCGGTCAGCGGGCGGGACGGGCCGGCGACGACGGCGATGTTGTCCACCGGGGCTCGCGTCTCCAGCGTGAGCCCGCCGTGGTCGCGGCCGGTGGGCATGAACAGCGGCAGATCGCGGTTGGTGCAGCGCACCTTGGCCGCCAGCTGGCGCAGCTCGGTGCGGTAGGGCGCGCGCTGCAGGTCCACCAGCGCGAGGAAGACCTCGCTGCCGACGTAGGCGGAGCGCGGACCCTCGCGCTTGGCGCGGTCGCTGGCCAGGCGCGGCTCGCGCAGCAGGCTGAAGTAGCCGGCCGCGCCGCCGGGGTCCACATGCGGCACGTCGAACAGCGGCAGGAACTGCAGCTCGTCGCTGTCGTTGGAGAAGCCGGTGACGGACGAGACGTCGAACACCTCGTAGTCGTTGCCGGCCAGTCGGTCGGGAATGATCTGGAAGGCGGTGCTGCTGTCGTCCACCGCGATGCGCTCGGCGCGGCGCTCGAACAGGTTGATGGCCGGCACGCAGTTCAGGCTGAAGTTGGCCGGCTCGCCGCCGCCCTCCAGGCTGGGTTCGTAGCGATCGAACAGCAGCACCAGCTCGAACGTGTTGCCGGCGCAGGCCGCGAAGCTCTGCCGCAGGCCCGCTACGTCGAGGAACAGGAAGCGCTGCGGGAACGCGAAGTACTCCTGCATCAGCCGCGTGCCGGACAGGCCGCGCAGCGTCACGGGCAGCATGGCCTCGTCGTCGGCCAGACCCACGTGGCGCACCCAGCCCGGTGTCAGGTAGCTGCGGCGCGCGTCCTTGCCGCCGGGGCCGGCCAGCACGCCCACGCAGCGGCAGGTGGCCAGCTCGTGCAGCTTCAGCGCGACGTCCTGCAGGCCGCCCATGAAGAAGCGCAGGCTGTCCAGCGGCAGCTTGGCGAAGCTCATGCCCTCGGGCAGCGCCAGCTTCACGCGCACGCCGCTCTTGGGGCGTTCGCGCAGCGGCAGACCGCTGAGGTTGATGTCGGTGGCGCTGAGGAAGTACTCGACCTGCGTGACCTGGATGGGCGTCAGCGTGACCGGCTGGGCGGTGCGGAACTCGCAGCGCGTGGGCCCCAGCGAGGTCGGCTGCGACATCAGTGCGCTGCCGCGCGGCAGCGTGAAGCCGGCCATCAGGTTGGGGTCATTGCTGGGCTCCAGCTTGGCCACCAGCATGGACGGGATGGGCGCACCGAGGTTGGGGCAGACGATGTCCAGCAGCGCCTGCGCGAGGCGCGGGAACTCCGCGTCCTGCTTGAGCTGCACGCGCGCGGCCAGGAAGGCCGAGCCCTCCAGCAGCCGCTCGACGTAGGGGTCGGCGACCTCCAGGCCTTCCATGCCGAGGCGGCCGGCGATCTTGGGGAACTCGCGCGCGAACTCGCCGCCCATCTCGCGGAGGTAGCGCAGTTCCTGGTTGTAGTAGCGAAGCAGGCGAGGGTCCATCAGGCGCGCAGGTCTCGTATGGCGGCCTGCCCCGTGTCCACGTCCACGTCGGCGCTGAGCAGCAGCTCCAGCGGCACGGGCTGGTTCCACATCTGGCCCTTGATGGTCAGGCGCAGGCTGGTGGGGCGGATGCCGGTGGTCATGTCGTTGGCGATGCGGACCTCGACGGTGTTCGGGTCCAGCCGGGGCTCGAAGCGCACGATGGCCTGGCGCAGCTGCGCCTCGATGAGCGGGAAGTTGTGCACGCTCATGGTCCGGCCGGTCAGCGGCAGGATGCCGAAGTTCAGCACCGAGTCGGCGGCGTGCGGCACGCTTTTCCACAGCGCGGTGCGCTCGGGGTCGTCGCGGTTGCCGATGTCGGGCTCCTCGCAGACCGCGTTGAACAGCCAGGACAGGTCGCGCAGCACGGCCTCGCGCAGCTGCTTGCGGGTCAGCATGCGGGCGTCCAGCGCCTCGACCCGGCTGTCGGGCTGATGGTCAGTGAGCCGGTCGAGCAGCGAGGGCTGGAGCCGGTCCTGGGCGCCCAGGCCGGCCATCAGGAGGCCTCGTCGGGCACAGCCTGCGCTGCGTCAAACACGATCTCGCGGATGGCCATCAGGTCGTGGTCGCCCACGTCGCTGGCCAGCACGCGCTGGCCCAGGCCGGCGTAGCGCTCCTCGCCGGGCAGGGGCGCCCACTCGGTCTTGCGCGCCAGGTTGATGAGGCCGTCCTCGCTCTTGTCTGAACCGACGTAGCGCGTGGGCACCAGCGCCACGCTGTTGCCGCCGTTCGTGAAGCTGAGCTGCGCGGGCATCCAGACGCAGTCGCGCAGGTCCTCGGGCGCGTCGAAGCGGATCTTAGCCAGATGCTGGAAGGGCACCCAGGTGTAGTGGCCGTTCAGGCAGACCTCCAGGATGGGGCCCAGGCGCGAGTCGGCGTCGGCCAGCCATTCGAAGCGCTGGCCGTCCAGCGTGCCGGCGCTGGTGGGCGCGGCGTCGAAGGCCTTGGCGGCGAGGTCGGCGGCGAGCTGGTCATGGCCCTCGCCCTGCTGCTTCAGCGATTCGATGAGCTGGGCCACCCAGGCCTCGGGTTGGCCGAACACCACCGGCGTGCGCTTGCCCGCGAACACCTGCGCGCGCAGCAACTCGCAGCGGATGGCGTGGCCCACGGTCTCGCGCATCGGGATGGCGAGCTTGTCCATCTCCGCCACGACATTGAGCTGCGTGTGTGCGCGCTCCCACTGGCCCAGCACGCTGAGCAGCTGGGACATGAAGGTGCGCAGCTTGGCGTCGGCCGGCTTGGCGCGCACGGCCTCGGTCAGCTTGGCCAGCGCGGTGCGCGGGTCGCCGGCGCGCAGCGCGGCCTCGGCGGCTTGTTGGGGGGCGAGATCAGAAGCCATGGCCGCAGTCGGTACAGAAGCGCGCAGCGCGCGGGAGGGTGATGCCGCAGGCTGGGCAGCTCTTATGCGTGCTGGCCATGTCGAAGCCGCATTCGTGGCAGAAGCGCCCGCCCTGGCTGGGTGTCTGGCAGTTGGGGCAGGCGGCGCCGCCGGACGATGCGCCGTAGCCAGCCTGCGAGCCGTGGCCCTGGTTCGACGCGGCCTTGGCGGCGCAGTCGCGGCAGCTGCCGGCGTTGCCATCCCAGCATTCGCGGCCCACCCACTTGCGGCAGCCGGTGCAGCGCTCGAACAGCGCTGCGGCGGCCGCGCGGGCCTCTTCCAGCGCCGCGGCCTTGGCACTGCTGCCGCCGGCCTCGGCAAACGCGCCGGTGGCGCGGCTGGCCTTGTTGAGGTCGTAGAACATGAACGCGAAGCGGCTCAGCCAGCCCGTGATCTGGCCCTTGCGATAGGGCTTGAAGGCGGAGCGCGAGGCCTCGCCGCACTTCTCGCAAAAGAACTCGAACTGGAAGCCGGCCGACACGTCGCTCATGGACGTGCTGACATCGCGGTAGTTGGTCAGGGACAAGCTCGGCTCCGTGGGCTCAGATCGGTGAACCGATGTTCTTCATCGTGAAGGCGCGCATCGTCGCCTGCGTGGCGGTCTTGACGACGGCCTGACCCACGTTGCCGTGCTGATAGTGCGAGGGCGGGTTCTTGTAGGCGTAGGCGAGCGATCCGAACTCGCAGGTCCACTCCTCCATCATCTCGGTCATCGTGTCGGTGACGGCCACCTGCAGCTTGTATTCCAGCAGGCGGATCTTCTGGATGGTGAAGACCAGCGAGGTGCCCTCCATCACATTGGTCGAGCGCTTGTGGATGGTCAGCGTGCCGGACGGGAAGATGTCACCGGCCTTCATCGAGTTCAGCATCTGCGTGCTGGCGATGTCCACGCGCTTCGTGAACGTGAACTCGAAATTGGGGTTGCGGCCTTCGTTCTCGGCCCGCTTGTCGGCCACGCGCTCGTCGAAGCCCTTGCTCTCGGATTGGCGCTGCACGGCCGCGTTGGCGTCCTTGTACTTGGCCTGGAACTTGTCGAGCGTGTCCTTCACGAGGCGGTCGTGCTTCTCCAGCAGCGCCTCGCGCTCGGCGCCCTCGGCCTTGGCCATGGCGCGCTTCAGCGAGGCCTGGGCCGCCGTCACGTCGCCCTTGAGGTTCTTGAACTGCTGCAGGACGTTGCCTTCCTGCGAGATCAGCGTGTCCTTCTCGCGGTACATGTCATCGCGGACGTCCGCGTTGATGCGTTCTTCCTCGTTGTGCAGGTTCCACTTGAGGGTTTCCAGCAGCACCTGGCCCTGGAACAGGTGCGAGACCGACTCGCCCGCCACCGGCACGCGGGTGGGGCGCAGCAGGATCATGTAGATGTCGGCGCCGTTGCTGGCCATCAGAGGAGTGCCGTCGGGTAGAAGAAGGGGGCGGTCGGCAGGTTGTCCTTGCCGAGGGTCTTCAGATACATCATCTTGATGCTCTTGAAGTTCAGGGTCCACGACTCGGTCACCTCCTTGGAGAGACCGTCGTCCGAGATGTCCAGTTCGCAGCTGGCGAAATGGCCCATGGTGCATACCAGCGTGAAGCCGGGCTGGTGGATGGCGCGGCCCTGCTGCTTGATGTGCAGCACCGTGATGGAGGCGCTGACGACCGGCAGGTGGTTGTCCAGGCAGAAGTGCATCTGCGACGAGGCCACGTCGAAGCGCTTCTTGAAGGTCAGCGGCTCCATCTTGATGGAGACCGACTTGCCCAGCCCCGCCATCGAGGCCGCGGCGGCCGCGACGGCGGCCAGCCCGCTGCCCTTGCTCTTGGGGTCCTTCAAGGCCTTCATGCCCCAGCCGAACTCCAGCAGCTCGACGGAGCCCTCGGCACCTTCGAGCAGGCCTTCGCCCACCACCGGCCCGGCGCCGGTGATGAGTTGCATGAAGATGTTCGAACGACTCATGTGTGGTCTGCGAAACGCTGAGGCGGCGAGCGCGAGAAGCCTGGTGGCCTGTAGTGCATTCCCCAGCGGCCGCCGCGGAACCGGCTTTGCCGGGCCGCCCGCGGCGCCCCTTGAGGGGGCCGGCGAAGCCGGTAGGGGGTGGGCCTGTTTATGCGGAGGGCGAGGCGGTGCCGGCCGGGATGTCCCAGTTGTAGGTCTTGGCGGCCTGCAGCTTGCCGGTCTTGTTGTCCTGCGGCTTGTATTCGATCTTGACGGTCTTGAAGACCATTTCGACCTTCTGCGCGACGTTGCCTTCCTCGGTGCCGTTCTGCTGCACCTTGGTGATGAACACGCCTTCCATGGTCATCGTGAAATAGGTCTCCGGCGTGGCCGAGCCGGTGGTCTTCATCATCTGCAGCTCGACCTTGGGGAAGGCCTTGCCCGTGCAGATGTAGCCCATGATGACCGTGGAGGCCGTGTCGAAGTAGTGCTCCCAGTTCATCTTGCCGGGGTTGGGCTTGCCGACCGAGGCGCCGCCGCCCTTGGTCCAGCTGGTCTCGGCTTCGATTTCCCAGTCCCAGCCCTGGATCTCGATCCACTTTTCCTTGCCCTTTTGCATCGACTCGCCGTCGGCCTTGTCGAAGAAGGTGATGAATGCATTGACTGCCATGGTGTTGCTCCTTTAGAGGTTCAAAGTGCGCGGGATGCGGTGGTGATGGCGTGGACCCGTCCTGCTCCCGCGCGGGGCGAGTTCTCGCTTGAGGTCAGCTCGACTTCTCGGACGGCAGCTTGGAGACCAGGCGCAGCGACACGGTCAGTCCTTCGAGCTGGTAGTGCGGCTTCAGGTAGAACTTGGACTGGTAGTAGCCGGGCGCGCCGTCCACTTCCGAGACCTCGACCTGCGCGGCGGCGAGCGGGCGCGTGGCCTTGGTCTCTTCCGACGAGTTCATCGGGTCGCCGTCGACGTAGTTCAGGATCCAGCTGTTCAGCCAGTCTTCCATCGCGTCGCGCGACTTGAACGAGCCCACCTTGTCGCGCACGATGCACTTCAGGTAGTGCGCGAAGCGGTTGCAGGCGAACAGGTAGGGCAGGCGGGCGGCCAGCGCGGCGTTGGCGGTCGCGTCGGCGTCGTCGTACTCCTGGGGCTTTTGCAGCGACTGGCCGCTGATGAAGGCCGCGAAGTCGCTGTTCTTGCGGTGCACCATCGACAGGAAGCCGTTCTTGCTCAGCTCGGCCTCGCGGCGGTCGGAGATGGCGATCTCGGTCGGGCACTTCATGTCCACGCCGCCGTCGTCCGTCGGGAAGCTGTGCGTGGGCAGGTTGGTGACGGCGCCGCCGGACTCGATGCCGCGGATGCGCGAGCACCAGCCGTACTGCTTGAACGAGTTGTTGACGTTCACCGCCATCGCGTAGGCTGCGTTGGACCAGGTGTACTTGTTGTGATCGGCGCCTTCGGTGTCTTCCTCGAAGGCGAACTCGTCCACCGGCGCGGTCTTGGCGCCATAGGGCACGCGCGACAGGAAGCGCGGCATGCACAGGGCCAGGTAGCGGGCGTCGTCGCTCTCGCGCAGCGAGCGCCAGGCGGCGTACTCGGGCGTCGTGAAGATCTTGGTCAGGTCGCGCGGGTTGGCCAGCTCCTGCCAGCTTTCCATCTGCATGACGCTGGGGGCCGCGCCGGTCAGGAAGGGCGCGTGCGCCGCGGCGGCGATCTTGGACATCTCGCCCAGCAGCTCCACGTCGGGCGGCGTGTGGTCGAAGTGGTAGTCGCCCACCAGGCAGCCGTAGGGCTCGCCGCCGAACTGGCCGTATTCCTCTTCATAAAGGCGCTTGAAGATCGGCGACTGGTCCCAGGCCGTGCCCTTGAAGCGCTTCAGCGTCTTGCCCAGGTCGGACTTGGACACGTTCATCACGCGGATCTTGAGCTGCTCGTCGGTCTCGGTGTTGTTGACGAGGTAGTGCAGGCCGCGCCACGCCGACTCCAGCTTCTGGAAGTCCTCGTGGTGCATGATCAGGTTGATCTGCTCCGTGAGCTTGGCGTCGATGGCCGCGATCATGGATTCGATGGTCTTGACGGCGTCATCGCTGAGCAGCGCCGTGTTGGACAGCGCCTGCTGGGCCAGCGTCTGCACCGCCTGCGCGACGGCGCCGCGCGCCTCGTCGGTCTTGGGCTTGAATTCCTTGTTCAGCAGTGCCGCGAAGTCGTTGCCTTCGAAGGTCACGCCCGCCAGGGCCGATGCTGACTGTTCCGCTTGGGTCATATGTGGACTCCGGTCGTATCAGTGGTCTGGGATTACTCGGACTTGGGCGCGTCGGTCAGCGTCTTCAGCAGCGTCGGGTCGGCCAGCACCTTGGCGATCAGGTCGCCGGCGCCGCTCTTGCCGTCCATGTAGGTGATCAGGTTGGACAGCTGCTGGCGGGCTTCCAGCAGCTTGCTCAGGCCCTCGACCTTGCGCGCCACGGCGGCGGGCGAGAAGTCGTCCATGCTCTCGAACGTGATGTCCACGGGCAGGCTGCCCTCGCCGGTCAGCGTGTTCTCGACGTTGAAGGCGACGCGCGGCTTCATGGACTTCATGCGCGAGTCGAAGTTGTCGACGTCGATTTCGAGGAACTTGCGGTCGGCCACCGGCGGCAGCGGGTCCTCGGGCTTGCCCGACAGGTCGGCCATGACGCCCATCACGAAGGGCAGCTGCACCTTCTTCTCGGCGCCGTACAGCTCCACGTCGTACTCGATCTGCACCCGCGGGGCCCGGTTGCGGGCGATGAATTTCTGGCTGCTCTTGCTCATCTCAATGCTCCTTGCGGACGGGATTCAGGGTTCGACGTGGAAGAAAAGGGTTCAGGTTCATCACATGGACTCCAGGCTCTCGGGGTCCACGCCCAGCATGCGCGCGACCTCGCCGACCGCATCGGGCGCGAACTCGCGCACCAGTTGCAGGAAGTTGCGGTCGATGAGGCGCTGGGCCCGGCGCAGCAGGTCGGCGGCCGGGTTGGTGGGTTCGTTCTTTTCCAGGTAGGCGCAGACCGCCTCGATGGCGCGCACGGCGTCGGCGCGGCTCTCGATGGACCCCAGGCCGCCACCACCGCCCCGGCCGCGGCGGGCCGGCGCGGGCGACTCGTCGTCGCTGCCGTCGGAGATGCCCAGGTCGCCCAGCATGCCGGCCAGGTCGTCCGAGTCGGTGCTGGCGGGCAGCGGCGACACCGACGCGACGGCGTCCAGCATGCTGCGCAGCGCGGAGAAGTCGGGCAGTTCGCCGTAGCCCAGCCGGCCGGACAGGCAGTCGTTCAGCGCCTCCAGCGCGGCGATGGCGTCGCTGGCCTGGGTCTGGACCTGCGGGTTGTCGGCCACGGCGTCGGCCAGCATGCTCTCGATCTGGCCGCGCGAAGGCGGCATCTCGTCGTCGCGCGGCGTCAGGTCGCCGACCGCGATCTCGATGTCGCGCACGCTCAGCTGGCCGATGCTGCGGTCGTTCAGCACCAGGCTGGCGCGCAGGTCGCCCAGCGTGGACTCCAGGCTGATCAGCTCGTTCAGCACGTTGACGCGGGCGTAGGCGTCGCCGTCCTCGGGGCGCGGGTGGAGCTCGTCCCACCAGCGCTGCAGCAGTTGCTCGAACAACCGCAGGCTGGGGGGCAGCACCGCGAAGCCCTCCAGCCGCAGACGCGCGCGCAGCTGCAGGTTGGCCACGCGCAGGTCCCGCGTGCGGCCATTCAGTTCCTCGGCCTGGCTGGCCACGGCGCGCCAGTCCGGCGGCTCGGCCGGCGCGAACTGGGTTTCGGGTTTGCCCGCGGCCGCCTGCGTCAGCGCCAGGAATTCGTTGTCATATTCCAGGTCGGCGCCGCAGGGGTCGTCCTCCGAGACCGGCTCCAGCCAGGGCGCGAGCACGGGATCGCTGCTCAGCGACTGGGCGGGGTCGGAGGTGTCGAAAGTGGTGTCGTTCATGGGGCGGACGGATGCTCGGCCGGTAAGTAACGGGCTGCCCGGCTTAGTTCCCTGCGGGGACCACGGGAACGGATGGCCGCTCGGCGACACTCAGTGCTCTGGACGCCATGCCCAGCCCCACTCCGACATGAATTCAGCCGCACCCACCCCTCCGGACGACGACGCCACCATCATCCGGCCGGTGGGCCCTGCCGCTGCGGCCGAGGACACGGCCACCGTCTTCGCGGGCACACCCCCACCGGCCGAGCCGGCGGCGCCCCACGGCGCCGAGGGCGGCAACGCCCTGCCGGTGGGCAGCCGCCAGGCCGAGTTCGAGGTCACCAGCGTGCTGGGCGAGGGCGGCTTCGGCATCGTCTACCTGGCGCGCGACCACGCGCTGGAGCGCATGGTGGCGTTGAAGGAGTACATGCCCTCGGCGCTGGCGCTGCGCGGTGAGCGCTCCCAGGTGCGGGTGCGCTCCGAGCGCCACCGCGACACCTTCGAGGCCGGGCTGAAGAGCTTCATCAACGAGGCGCGGCTGCTGGCCCAGTTCGACCATCCCTCGCTGGTCAAGGTCTACCGCTTCTGGGAGGCCAACGGCACGGCCTTCATGGTCATGCCCTTCATCGAGGGCAAGACGCTGAAGGACACGCTGAAGGAGCTGGGCGAGCCGCCCAGCGAGGACTGGCTGATGAAGATGCTGGCGCCGCTGACCGAGGCGCTGCTGGTGCTGCACGGCGAGCACTGCTACCACCGCGACATTGCGCCCGACAACATCATCCTGGTGAAGGGCAGCGGCCTGCCGCTGCTGCTGGACTTCGGCGCCGCGCGCCGCGTCATCGGCGACATGACGCAGGCGCTGACCGTCATCCTCAAGCCCGGCTACGCGCCCATCGAGCAGTACGCCGAGGTGCCCAGCCTGAAGCAGGGGCCGTGGACCGACGTCTACGCGCTGGCGGCCGTCATCTACTGCGCCATCACCGGCCGCACGCCGCCGCCCAGCGTCGGTCGCATCGTCAAGGACGACTACGTGCCGCTGGCCCAGCTGGAGAACCTGACGAAAGGCCGCTACAGCGACCGCCTGGTGCAGGCCGTGGACCGGGCGCTGCAGGTCATGCCGGACCACCGCATCGCCTCGATGGGCGAGTTCCGCGAGGCGCTGGGCCTGGCGGGCGACTACAGCCCCAGGCCGGCCCAGATGGCTACGCTGATCCAGGCGCCGCCCCCGCCTGCGGCCCCGGCCCCGG
>DASWWC010000129.1:0-4744 GCA_036401055.1 Roseateles sp. | reverse complement strand
CCGCCCCTGGCCCGCACTGATCGCGGCGGCCTGCGAGCAGGACAACGCCCACGTCATCAAGCTCACGCACGCCGCCTGGCGCCTGGGCCGGCGCTGGCCCGACCCCGCCTGGCGTCGCGCCGCCGAGCGTGCCAATCCAGTTTGATGGATGAAAATTCCAGTAAACTGGATTGCATGGACATCACGGAACGCGTTGGCCGCCGCTTGCACGACCTGCGCTCGGCCGCCGGCCTGTCGCTGGACGCGCTGGCACGCAAGAGCGGCGTCAGCCGTTCCAACATCTCGCTGATCGAGCGTGGCCAGAGCAGTCCGACGGCTGTCGTGTTGGACAAGCTGTCTTCGGCACTGGGCGTCAGCGTCGCGTCGATGTTCGAGACCAGCCCGCCGTCGACCGCGCCGTCGCCGCTGGCCCGCGCGTCTGACCAGCCGGTCTGGAGCGATCCGGCCTCTGGCTACCGCCGGCGCAACGTGTCGCCCGCCGGCGTGTCGCCGCTGCAGCTGGTGGACGTCGTCTTTCCCGCTGGCCAGCGCGTGTCCTTTGAAACCTCGGAGCGCGATGCCGACATCCACCAACTCATCTGGATGATCGACGGCGTCATGGAGATCGGCCATGGCGGCGAGCAGTGGCAGCTCTGTCCCGGCGACTGCCTGGCCATGCGCCTGGACGCCCCCGTCCGCTTCCACAACCCCGGCGCCAAGCCGGCGCGCTACCTCGTGGCGCTGACAGGAGCCAAGCCATGATCCGCGAACTCGACGGCGCCGAGGCGCTGGCCCGTGTCGACGAACTCGCCGAGGTGCTGCGCGACTGTGTCGAGGGCGGGGCGTCGGTGGGCTTCATGCTGCCGCTGCCCGAGGGCCGGCCGCAGGCGTTCTGGCGCCAGGTGGCGGCCGGGGTGGCCGCGGGTGAGCGTCTTCTGTTTGTTGCCGAGGACGCGGCCGCCCGCATCTGCGGCACCCTGTCCCTCGTCATCGATATGCCCGATAACCAGCCGCACCGGGCGGATGTGAGCAAGATGCTGGTCCACCGCCGCATGCGCCGCCAGGGCGTGGCCGAGCGGCTGTTGAAGGCGCTGGAGGTGAAGGCACGCGAGCTGGGCAGGACGACGCTGGTGCTGGACACTGTCACGGGCAGCGACGCGTCGCGGGTCTACGAAAGGCTGGGCTGGCAGCGGGTCGGAGACATCCCGAACTATGCGCTGATGCCGCAGGGGCCGCTCTGTTCGACGACCTACTACTTCAAGCTGCTCTGAATCCGATGCTGCGCCTTTCGCGCACCTCCGGCTTTGCCCGATGCTCCGCCTCCAACTGAGCCAGGAACTCATCCGGCGTGAAGGCCTCGCCCAGGATCTCGACCTGTTGGCGCACGGCCGCGAAGTCGCCATGCGTCAGGCAGTCCATCCCCGCCAGCCTTGAGCGCTGCTCGTCGGTCGGCACCGTGCCCGCCTCACGCTCGAACATCGCCGTGCGCTGCTCGGGCTTCAGGGCCTTGAAGCGGATCTTGAACGCGAAGCGCCGCAGCGCCGCCTCGTCCAGGTCGTCGAAGAGATTGGTCGTGCAGATGAAGAGGCCGTTGAAGCGCTCCATGCCGGCCAGCATCTCGTTGACCTCGCTGACCTCGTAGTTGCGCTCCGCATGCTTGCGGCTGCGCAGGAAGCTGTCGGCCTCGTCCAGCAGCAGCACGGCGCCTTCGGTCTGGGCCGTCTCGAACATGCGGGCCATGTTCTGCTCGGTCTCGCCGACGAACTTGCTGGCGATGTCGCTGGCACGCTTGACCATCAGCGGCCGGCTCAGCGCCTGGGCAATGTGTTCGGCCAGGGCGGTCTTGCCGCTGCCGGGCGGGCCGTAGAAGCACAGCTGGCCACGGCCCTGTCGACGCAGCGCCTCGACGATGCGCGGGATTTCGAAGCGGCTCTCGCAGTTCAGCAGCTCCAGCGCGTAGCGCGTCACGCAGGGGCGCGCCAGGCTGTTGCCGTCGTCGCGGCCCAGGGCCTTGTCGGCGTTGAGCAACTGGCGCTCGATGAGCTTCTCGGCGTCGCCGGCCGAACCGGCCAATTGAGCGAAGCGCACCGCGGTGCGGATCTGTGCCGGCGTCAGACCGGGGCGCTCGGCCAGCTTGGCGACGAAGCCTTCGCTGACGGCCACGTCGGCCAGCGCGCGCGCCACCAGCCCCTGGCGGGCGCCGGGCGGCGGCGACTTCAGTTCCAGGTGGTACTGGAAGCGGCGCCGGAAGGCCGGGTCGATCTGCTCGATGCGGTTGGTGACCCAGATGACCGGCACCGGGTTGGTTTCGAGGATCTGGTTGACCCAGGCCTTGCCGCTGACCGAGTTGCCGATGCCGGCTTCACCGCTGGCATCCAGCCGACTCAGCAGCGAGGCCGTGTCGCTGGACAGCGGCGGGAACACGTCCTCCACCTCGTCGAACAGCAGGGCCACATTGGCGCTGGCCTTCAGGAAGACCTGGCTGATCTGCAGCGAGCGGTAGCGGTCGCGGCCCGACAGCGAGTTCCCGTCGCGGTCGGCGTACTCGACCTCGTACAGGTCCAGTCCAGCGGCGGCAGCGGCCACCTTGGCCAGCTCCGTCTTCCCGGTGCCGGGCGGGCCGTAGAGCAGCACGTTGACGCCGGTGGCATGCGTGGCCACCGCCTGGCGCAGCAGGCCTTGCAGCAGCACCAGGTCGTCATTGACGAACTGGAAGTCGCCCGGCGCCAGCGAGCTGGGGGCGGCCGGCCGGGTGAAAACGGCCATCAGGTCGTGCGGGCCCTGGTACTCGCGCATCAGCACCGGCGGCAACTGGTCGCTGACTTTCATCAGGTCGGCGAGGTCGGTGATGTTGTGCTCGGAGATCAGGTTCTCCACCATGCCGATGCGCTCCAGCCGCGACCCGGCGCGCAGAGCCTCTGCGACCTCGCGTTCGTCCACGCCGGCGACGGCCGCGATGGCCGCGAAGGCTTCCTGTGCCGTGTTGACCTTGAACTCGACCAGCGCTCCGCGCAGCTCGCGCTGGTAGCGGGCCAGCGTGCCGTAGAGCAGGATGGCGCGCTCGGCCGGGTTGAGCTGCAGCAGCTTGCCCAGTGCGGCGATGTTCTTCTCGACCAGCGTGGATTCGCGCTTGAGCTGGCGGTCCAGGTGCTCGCAGGTGGTGGCCAGCAGGGCCATCATGTCCTTGGGCGCGTCCTTGACGTACTCGTCGAGGTAGAAGAACACCGTGCCTTCGGAGAAGGGCCCGCTCCACTGGCCGAAGCGGTCGAGGAAGGCCTCGTCGCTCAGGGCCTCGTGGCCGCGCCACAGCTCGTTGCCGGCGCAGCGCAGGCCCAGGTAGGCGCGCAGCCGCTGCAGTACGCGGGCCGGCCAGACGAGATGGCGGCCGGTGAAGGAAAGCAGGCCGTTGAAGTCGCGCCGCAGGTTGAAGCGGCCGGCATGCCGGACGGTCAGCGTCAGCACGAACTGCGAGCACATGCGGTCCAGCACCGGGGCGCTGTCCAGTCCGGGCGAGGGCAGCACGCGGGCAGCGGACACCCGGGGGGCTGTCTCTGCGGCGACTCGCTTCACCATCGATGGGCTCCTTGCGTGGCCGGGAGCGGCCAGCGTTGACCCATCTTGTATCAGGCTTGGCGGCAGATCAATGCGTCGCCAGCTCCTTAAACGTTCAGTGCATCACGACCGGCTGCTGGCCCATCAGCGCGTAGCGCTCGATGAAGGCGTCGAACTCGTCCTCGGAGGGCTCGCCTTCGGCAATGAGGGCTTGCACGCCCTGCTGGAAGGATTCGGCCAGCGCACCCTCGATGAAGATCTCCTTGCGGGCGAACTTGTCGACGATCTCGAAGCCGCCGCGGTTCAGCTGCGGCCCTTCCTCCACGGCGTGGAGCTCGGCGGTCGGCACGTCGAACTGGACGACGATGAAGCTGTCGGAGTTGTAGAGCATGTGCATGGAATTCTCCTCGGGGCTTCAAATGCGGCTGGGGCCGGCGTTTTTCAAGCCCCGCTCGGTCCAGATACTGGCAGAACGCCCCGCAGTTCAGGTCATCCCCCGCCTTGGTAACGTGTAGGAAGCGTCAGGAGTTCACGTCGGACAAACTGATTTCGAAACCACGCGTTTCAGGATCGCCCTGGCGCAGGCGCACGGGCCAGCAGCCCCGCGCAGGGTCCAGCCAGAGCTCCACGCCGGGGTCGTGCGGCCCCAGCGGCTGGCGGCGCAGATGCAGCATGCCGCCGTCCTCGGGCTCGGCCTGCACGGCGTCAAAGACCCATTCGCGCAGTTCGCCGCGCAGGCCCGCCACCCAGACTCGCCAGCGCCCGCCCGGTGCGCCGGCCTGGGCACCGGAGGCCTGCACCAGCGCGGCGAGCTGCAGCCACCAGGACAACCGGTCCTGCGCACCTGGTGTCCCTTCAGGCAGGTCGGATGGGCCTGGGCCGGCCGGGAAGCTGGCGCGCCGGCCTTCGGTGTCGAAGTGGATGGCCCGGCGGTCCTGGTCGCTGCGCTGCCGCTCGAAGTGCTCCGGGACCAGGCCGGTGCTGCCGGTGCGGCCCAGGCTCTCCAGCGCGGGCAGGGCGCGCTCGCCGATGCGGCGCGTCAGACGCAGGCTGTAGCGGCCATCGGGCTCGGGGCGCCAGTCCAGCAGGGCTTCGCCGTCCTGGCCGCCCTGGCGCAACCGGTAGTGCCAGGCCGCCGGGCCGACCAGCCGCAGCAGCGGCGCCTCGGATGCGGCGGCGGGGGCCTCCACGGCCACGGGCGCCGGCAGCCGCT
>DASWWC010000128.1:0-38847 GCA_036401055.1 Roseateles sp. | reverse complement strand
GCCGAGGCCATGGCCGCGATGGCACCGCGCCGCGCCGCCGCACCGGCCCAGCAGCAGCCGCGCCCCGCGCCGCCGGTGCTGCGCGACGAGATCCGCATTCCGCCAGCCACTGCGGCGCGTGCCGTGCCGCAGCTGGGCGACATCGCCACCGCCACCGAGCCCCTGCCGCTGCCCGGCCAGCCCACCGCCACGCAGCGCAACCAGATGGACATGGCCTCCGAGCTGCGCCAGATGCGCGGCTTGATCGAAGAGCGCTTCTCGTCGCTGGCCTTCATGGAGAAGCTGCAGCGCCAGCCCGTGCAGGCGCGCCTGACGCAGAAGCTGCTGGAGCTGGGCTTCTCGCCCGCGCTGGTGCGCAAGCTGGCCGAGAGCTGCCCGTCCGACTTCAAGGCCGGCTCGCCCCAGGATCCCGTCGACGAGAGCGCCTGGGCTGCCCATGTGCTGTCGCGCAACCTGCAGACCGACGAGGCCGCACCGGCCATCGAGGACCGCGGCGGCGTGTTTGCGCTGATTGGCTCCACCGGTGTCGGCAAGACCACCACCACCGCCAAGCTGGCCGCGCACTTCGCGACCAAGTACGGCGCCGGCCAGCTG
The DNA here is from genome assembly GCA_036401055.1 of Roseateles sp. Classification (GTDB taxonomy): domain Bacteria; phylum Pseudomonadota; class Gammaproteobacteria; order Burkholderiales; family Burkholderiaceae_C; genus Pelomonas. The sequence continues at coordinate 38,253 of DASWWC010000128.1, read as the reverse complement.
GGCCTCATCACGCTGGACGCCTACCGCGTCGGCGCCCACGAGCAGCTGCGCGCCTACGGCCGCATCCTCGGCGTGCCGGTGCACACGGCGCACGACCGCGCCTCGCTGGACGACCTGCTGGACCTGCTGTCCAGCAAGAAGCTCATCCTCATCGACACCGCCGGCATGGCCCAGCGCGACAGCCGCACGCAGGAGCTGCTGGAGATGCTGGCTCATCCCAGCATCAAGAAGCTGCTGGTCATCAATGCCGCTCAGCAGGGCGAGACCATCGAGGACGTGGTCAGCGCCTGGAAGGGCGCTGCCTGCGAGGGCGTGGTGCTCAGCAAGATCGACGAGGCCGTCAAGCTGGCCCCGGCGCTGGACACGCTGATCCGCCACAAGCTCAAGGTGCTGGGCGTGGCCAACGGCCAGCGCGTGCCGGAAGACTGGCACCGCCTGCCCAGCGTCGCGCTGGTGCAGCGCGCGTTGAAGAGCCCCGCGGCCGGCGCATGGCGCATGGACAACACCGACGTCAACCTCATCTTCGCCGGCGCTCCGCTGATCGATGGCATGAGGGCCGTCCACTGAATGTCGCGCAGCACCATGCCTCCAGATCAAGCCCACGGCCTGCGCCGCCTGTTCGCGGCCAACAAGACCCGCTTCGTGCCGGTGGTCAGCAACCCGCGCGTGATGGGCGCCGGCATCATGCTCGAAGGCCTGTGCGCCGCGTTCGCCGAGCTGAACCTGCACACGCTGGTGGTGGACGCCGGCGAGCTGTCGCCGCAGCCGTCCGAGCTGGCGCAGGTGGACTTGTCCAACTGCATCGAGCGGCTGTCGCCGCGCGTGTCGTATCTCGCGGCGCGCGGGCTGCCGCTGCGCTACATCAACGCCCAGGGTTCGGCCGCGGCCTTCCTGGCGGCGGTGGTGGAGGCCGCTCCCGAGGCCGACGTCATCCTGCTGCATGCACCGGCGGCCGAGCTGGCTCGTGTGGTCGCGCTGCGCGAGGTGCGCCCGCTGCTGCTGGCGGACACCGATCCGCGCAGCGTCACCGAGGCCTATGCCGGCATGAAATGGCTCACACAACGGGCCGGGTTGATGGTCTACAGTCTGCTGATGGCCTGCCAACCTCAGCTGCGCGTGGCCACCCGCATCGCGCAACAGCTTCATTCCTGCGCCGACGGCTTCCTCGGCGCGGTGCTGCGCGACTGGGCCTGCCTGGACCCCCGCACCCACAACGCGCCGCTATCGCCCGAGCTGCGGCACCTGGCCCGCGAGCTGCTGCTGGCGGCGCCCCCGGGTGCGGCCCTCGACGCCGCTTCCCATGCGACCCTGTTGCGCCCGGCGCGCGCCGTGTCCAACCCATTCATCGCAGCGCACTGAACTGCCGGAGTTCACGATGTACACGCCCAAAGGCCGCCTCGACAACAGCACGCTGATCAAGCAGTACAGCCCGCTGGTCCGACGCCTGGCGCACCAGATGATCGCCAAGCTGCCGGCCAATGTGGAGGTGGACGACCTGATCCAGGTCGGCCTCATCGGCCTGACCGACGCGCTGTCTCGCTTCGACGCCGAGCAGGGCGTCCAGTTCGAGACTTTCGCCACCCAGCGCATCCGCGGCGCCATGCTCGACGAGCTGCGCGGCGGCGACTGGATGAGTCGCGGCACGCGGCGCCAGCAGCGCGAGATCGAGACCGCGGTGCACAAGGTCGAGCAACGCCTGGGCCGTGCGCCCCGCGAGGACGAGATCGCCACCGAGATGGGCCTCACGCTGTCCGACTACCAGGAGCTGCTGGGCAAGGTGCGCGGCACACAGCTGGTCTACCTGGAGGACATGTCCGGCGACGACGGCGACAACGACTATCTCGACCGCCACGTCGCCGACGAGAGCGCCAACCCGATGGCGCAGCTGCAGGACCACCGCATGCGCGAGGCGCTGGTGGCCGCCATCAAGAACCTGCCCGAGCGCGAGCAGTTCGTGATGAGCATGTACTACGAGCACGACATGAATCTGAAAGAGATCGCCGCCGTGCTCAAGGTCACGGAGTCCCGCGTATGCCAGTTGCACAGTCAGTCGATTGCAAGGTTGCGCGTTAAGCTGCGCGATTGGTAATGGCGGGGTGCTGATGGTGGTGTCCCCGACCACATAAAGAGGGGACAAACGCATGCTCAGGTGGCCCAAGGTCGGAGTCTCGGCGTCTTCATCGCCAGCGCGCGAGGAACCCGTCCGGCGTGACGACAGCGCGGCGCTGAACGTCGTCAAGAAGCTGTCCCGCTCCATCTCCACCGTGGGCAAGGACGCCGCCGAGGTGCGCGGTGCGCTGGAGGACACGCAGCGCGTCGTGCAGGCCCAGGGCCAGGCCATGCAGGCGCTGGCCCAGCAGCTCAACCAGATCAGCCAGGCCCAGGCGGCCATCGCCACGGCCACGGCCCAGAGCGCCGCCGCCGTGCAGCGTGCCCGCGGCGCGCTGGGCGTGGCGGGCGGCGAGGTGGTGGGCATGGCCGGCACGCTGGCCCAGGTGTCGGAGGCCGCCGCCGAGATCACCAAGATCTCGCTGCAGACCCGCCTCGTCGCGTTCAACGCGGCGGTCGAGGCCAAGCACGCCGGCGACGCCGGCCGCGGCTTCGCCGTCGTGGCCGAGGCCGTGAAGGCGCTGGCCGGCCAGGTCGAGGCCTCGTCCAAGGCCATCGTCAGCGCCATCGCGACGCTGCAGGAGCGCATCGACCGCTTCAGCGCCGAACTGACCGAGAACCCCGCCAAGCCCAGCCAGATCCACGCCGCCTTCCACGAGGTCGAGCAGGACGTGCAGCGCATCGCCGCCTCGGCGGCGGACAGCGGCCAGCAGATGAGCCTGCTCAACGAGCGCGCGCACGAGCTGGAGCGCGAGGTGTCTGATGCCTCGCACAGCCTCAAGGTGGCCTTCGACGGCAGCGACCGCTTTCTGCGCATGTCCGAGGACCTGATCGAGCAGATCGCCGAGAGCGGCGTCGAGGTCGACGACATGCCCATCATCCGCACCGCGCAGGCGGCCGCGGCCGAGATTGCCGCGCTGCTGGAGGGGGCGCTGCGCGATGGCCAGATCAGCGAGGCCGACCTGTTCGACGAGGGCTACCGACCCATCGATGGCACGAACCCGCAGCAGCACACCACGCGCTTTTGCCAGCTCACCGACCGGCTGCTGCCGCCGGTGCAGGAGAAGGCGCTGGCCTTCAGCGACAAGATCGTCTTCTGCATCTCGGCCGACCGCAACGGCTACATCGCGACGCACAACCGCAAGTACTGCCAGCCGCAGCGTCCCGGCGACACGGTCTGGAACACGGCCAACAGCCGCTACCGCCGCATCTTCAACGACCGCACGGGCCTCGCGTCCGCGCGCAACACCCGGCCCTTCCTGCTGCAGACCTACCGCCGCGACATGGGCGGTGGCCGCTTCGTGCTGCTGAAGGAGGTGTCCGCGCCCATCCTGGTCAAGGGCCGGCACTGGGGCGGCCTGCGCCTGGCCTTCAATTTCTGACGCGGCAGGCGCCCAAAAAAACGGCCACCGCCGAGGGCGGTGGCCGTCATTTTGAGCGTGCCCCGCTCAGGGCAGCCGGTTCAGCGCGTTGACCGCGTCGATGAGGCCGAAGCCGTCGAACGCGTTCCAGCCCTTGGCCGCCGCGCCACCGGAGAACGGGACGGGCCGTGCGGCCGGCGTGCCTTGCAGGATGGTCTTGATCTGCTTGGGTGTCAGCTTGCCGGGGCCGCCTGCCTTCTGCAGCATCAGGGCAGCGACGCCGGCGGCATGCGGGGCTGCGGCGCTGGTGCCGAAGAAGTTGTTGAAACCATCGCCTTCAAAGTCGGAGTTCGGATAGAAGAAGGTCGTGTTGGCGCCGTCCGGGGCTGCGAAATCGGGCTTCCTGCGCGTTTCGGGCACGGCCAGGCGATTGCCCGCTGCATCGAACACGATGGTCACCGGACCCGGGCTGCTGAAAGACTCGAATGCCGGGATGAACGGCACCTGCTGCGTGGCCGGGAAGGTGTAGCGGTACGCGGCCACGCTGTTCGCGCCAGACGCGGCACTGTGGCCGAAGGTCGTCGGGCTCGATCGCACCTGGAACGGCGCGCCGCCCCAGCCTTCAAGGCTGACCATGCGGACGCGTTTGGCCTGCTGGGAGCCGGCGCCGGTGCGACCGATCATGATGCGGTAGGTGCCGCTGGCGCCGCCCGACAGGCCGATGATCTCCGTGGCGTAGTCGCTGCTGATGTTGTTCGTGGCGAAGGTGAAGACGCAGTTGCCGGCCGCATTGATCATGTAGAAGTTCAGGTCGGTCGTCACCTTGCCCTGGTAGAACAGATCGTCCCACTGCATCAGCATCGTGGAGCCGGCCCCGTTGTAGGTCACCGGCAGTGCATAGGTGCCGCCGCCGAAGTCCAGGAAGCCACCGGCCACGTTGGCCTTGGTGCTGCCACTGGCGGGCGAGCCGTTGCAGGTGGCCAGCGACGCGAGGTTGACATTGCCGAGGTTGGTGGGCGTGGTGGAGAACGTTGCGTTCGGCACGTCGATGGAACCGCCGCCGCCCGCCGAGCCCTGATTGCCCGCCGAAGAGAAGTAGGCGACGAGCTTGCCCGGCAGCGAGGTGCTGGTGGCCACGTCGTTGACAGCCTGGGCCACCTGCCCGTCGGAGAAGAAGGGCTCGTCGTAGTAGAAGACGTCGTCAACGATGACGTCGGCGTTGCAGGCGGGGTGGGTGCGCAGCGTGCGGATGTTGTTGGCAAAGGCGGCCTCGCCGGCGAAAGCCGTCGCGAAGCACAGATCGGCGGCGGGCGCGACGTCGGTGACGATCTGCATCATCGCCCGGCCCTCGTCGGAGTTCGAGGGATCTGCCCCCAGGTCGATGACGAACTTCGGTGGCTTCAGGTCGCCACTGGCGATGTCGTTGGCTGCCCGGACGGTCGTGAAACTGAGCGGCGAGCTGTCGTAGGAGTCGGACAGCACGCCCACGGTGATGCCGGCGCCGGTCCAGCCAGCGGCATTGGCCACGTTGGTGCGCATGACGGCGGCGCCCTGGGACGTGGTGGCACCGACATTGCGTTTCGGGCGTGCGGTCATCTTCATCAGTTGCAGGCCGTTGAAGCCCGCCACCGAGCCGATGGCAGAGGCCGGCAGATACGCCGAGATCGCGCCGCGACCGAAGGCCGGATTGGCGCCCGTGACTTCGCCGCCCACGCTCACGATCAGCGCCTTGAACTGCTCGATGGTGCTGCTGCCGTCGAGATAGATGTCGACCAGGATGCGCCCGGCCGCATCGGTCATGGGATTGATGATGGCGGTCGGCGTGTCAATGGCCGCGGTGCGCGCGATGCTGCGGCTGCTGGCCTGCTGCATCTTGTCGACGAAGTCGGACAGCCGGCTGTCCAGCTTTGCGTGTTGTGCGTGGCTGACGCTTGCCGCGCCCAGTGCCAGCAGGCCAGCCAGCAGGCGCAGACGTTGATGTTGATTCATGGATATATCTCCATCGGTGAAGGTGGGCCGGCCATCGGCGCGGCCCGGTTCGATTGGGTGATTGCGAGCCCTGGCGGGCTTCAGCGGGCGGCGCGGCGGCGCGCCGCGCCTGCGGCGGCAAAGCCCAGGCCGGCCAGCAACAGGCTGCCCGGCTCGGGCAGCCTGCCCGTGTCAGCGGAGACGGCAAACGCGCCCTGCAGCTGGATCTCATAGGCTTCGAACTCGTTGGTCAGGCTGGACCAGCCCGACAGGGAGCCGCTGCTGAAGGTCGGCTCATAGCTAAAGCCGGTGATGGCAAGGTAGTACAGCCCGGACACCGTGGGCAGATAGCTCAGCAGCGAGTACGGAGTGAAGTCACCATCGTCATTGACCGCCACCTGTGCGCCGTCAGCGTCGAAGAGGTAGAGCACCGTATTGAAGTTGTTCCAGTCGATGCTGGAATCCTGCGTGGAGGCCTGGAACGCCGTGCCCGCGGTCAGCTTGAACGCGAACAGGTCGGCCAGATCGCCGTCAGCCGTTTCGCCGCGGATGGCGTCGATGGCGCCGGAGCCGCTGATCGTCTGAGCTGAGACGCGCAGTTCGCCTGCGTCCGGGCTTTCGGTGTGGACGAGGCCGGCGTGGCTGGAGGTCGCGCCGAGCGCCGCCATGGCGGCGACGGCCAGGATCTTCGGCAGGCGTGTCAGCCGGCCGGACGGTTGTGTATTCATCTCTGGTCCCTCAATCAGGTGAAGATAGTTGGGTCGCCGGGACGGACCTTGTCTCCGCACGGCGGCGCAGGACACGGTGACGCACGAGTTGTGCCAAAGCGCACGCCGGATCCGCTCTGTCCCCTTGACATGGGGGTTGCCGGCCGCCGCATGCGTTGTTCATGTCGACGCGCTCGCGCTGTTGCGTGCGATGTGTAAGGCGGTCCGACTCCGGATAAACCCGAGAATCGGCTGCGGCGCCGCGAACGCTCAGCCGGTGGTCCGGCGTCTCATTCGGCGACGCAAGCGCGGTTCTTGCCCTGTGCTTGCCTCGTGGGGTACTTGTGCGGCGAGGACGACTTCAATTTCTGACGCTGCGCCGGATCTCGCGGTTCAACAATTCCAGCCAGGCCTGCGCCTGCGGGTGGAACTTGCTGATGGCCATGAAGGTGGGCTTCACTTCCAGCGGCGGATCCTGCCAGCGGAAGTCGTCGGCCTGATCCGGCGGCAGCCGGCGCAGCAGGTGTTCCAGGCTGGCCCGCTCCGAGAACACGGCATCGACGCGGCCGCGCTTGAGCATCTCCAGGCCGGGTCGCGGGTCCACCAGCTCATGGATTCGGTAGCGGCCGCTGGCCAGCGCCGGCGGCAGGTAGGAGCCGCGCTGCAAGGCCACGCGCGCGTCGGCGGGCAGCGGCGACGGGCTGTCGGCGCGCACGAAAAATCCCAGTTCCATGCGGGCGACCGGCAGCGAATACTGGAACCAGGCATCACGCTCACGGTCGCGCCACAGCGTCAGCAGCAGGCATTCGCCCTTCTTGGCCATGGAGAGGGCCCGCACCCAGGGCACCTGCACGGTCTCGATCGGCAGCCGGGCGGCCGAGAAGGCGCGCCGCGCCAGCGCCGTGATGCGGCCGCCTTCGGGCGCCTCGGCGCTGACGTAGGGCGGGAAGTCGGTGACGCACAGCCGCACGGGCTCCTGGGCGGCGGCCATGCCGCCGGCGCCTGCCAGCAGCGCGACCCACCACTTCATTCGGCGATGCAGGCGCGGTTCTTGCCGGTGTGCTTGGCCTCGTAGAGCGCCACGTCCGCACGGTCCAGCGCGGCCTCCAGCGTCTCGCCGGGCCGGTACAGCGTCACGCCGGCCGAGAAGGTCACGAACACGTCCTTGCCGTCGTGGTTGAACAGCGCCGACGACAGCGAGCGCTGCAGCCGCACCAGCACGACTTGAGCCTCATCCAGCGGCGTGTTGGGCAGCATCAGCACGAACTCCTCGCCGCCGTAGCGCGCCACCATGTCGCCGGGGCGCAGCGAGGCCTGCGTGCGCTCGGCCAGCGACTTCAGCGCGATGTCGCCGGCATGGTGGCCCAGGCTGTCGTTGAGCTTCTTGAAGTTGTCGATGTCCAGCAGCGCCAGCGCCATGCGGGTGGATTCGCGCTCCGCCTTGGCCTGCTCGATGCCGAAGGCCTGGATCAGGCCGCGGCGGTTGGCCACCTGGGTCAGTTGGTCGGTGTGGACCTCGCTTGACAGGCGGCGCAGCTCGCCCTCCAGCTCGTCCACGCGCTGGGTCAGCGCGGCGGCGCGGTCGTGCTCCAGCGTCAGGCGTTGCTGCGTCTGGGCGACCAGGCCCTGCACGCTGCGGCTTTCCTCGACCATCTCGCGCACGGTGCCCGCCAGGCTTTCCAGCGAGTCGGCCTGCTCGATGGCATCGGCGTAGCGGCCCACGCTGTTCTGGAAACGGTCGGTGTGCTGGCCCAGCTCGCCCAGCTCGGCCAGCATGCGCTGGATCAGGCCCTTCAGCGCGTCGCGGGCCTTGCTGCGTTCGTCGCGCAGCGCGCGCTGGCGCTCGCGCGTGCCGGTCAGCAGCTCGGACACGGTGCGCACGCCGCGGCCCGACAGGCCTTGCGCCAGCGTGTTGTTCATCGCCTCGGCCTGGCCGCGCGCCCAGGAGTCGTCCTCGGCCAGGTCCACCAGGCTGGCCGACAGCTCGCGGCACAGGCCGCCCAGCTCGTCGAACAGGTGGCGGCGATGGTCCAGCAGGTGGCGCGCGCGCAGGCACAGCGCGGCCATCTGGGTGGCGCGCTCGGGGCTGGCGCCGCCGGCCTTCAGCTCGGCCTGCGCCGCGTCCAGCTCGCGCATCAGCGCGTCGGCCGGCGTGGCCTCGGCCTGCGGCGAGCGCAGGGCGTGGCGCACGGTGCCGTTCAGCTCGGCGCCGATGTCCTGCCAGGGCGTGGCGTCGAACGGCGTGCTGCCGCTGTCGCGCGCGCCGGTGCGGCTGAGGTCGCCAAAGCCGCTGGACTCGCGGAAGCCCGTGTCGGCGAACGCGCTCTCGTCAAAGAACTGGCTGGGCGTGCCGCCCTCGTCGTCTGTCTCGACGCCGCTGCCGTCGCCGTCCTTGTCCCAGCTGGCGATCAGCTGCGACAGGCGCTTGACCAATCGGCCGCTGTCGCTGCGGCCTAGGTCCAGCACGCGGCTGATGCCGTCCTTCTTGCGCGCCAGCGTCCAGTGCTTGCCGCCGCGTTCCAGGCCGCGCACCAGGCGCTCGATGGCCTGGGCCAGCGCCTCGGCCTGCGCGCCGGGGCCGGCGGTGTCCAGCAGCCTGTCGACCTGGCGTTGCAACTCGTCCAGGCGCTGCTCGCGCAGCGCGGTCTGCAGGTCCTGGCGCGTGCTGCCGGAGGGCAGGGCCAGGCTGATCAGCTTGGACATCAGCTGCTGCAGCCGCTCGGGCACGGCGGTGTTGGCGGCAGCGGCCGTTTCGCCCCCCGCCTCGATGGCGTAGGCGCGGGCGTAGTTCTCGGGGGTGGGCTCCAGCCTCGCCTGGGCCAGGCGCTGCAGCGCCGCCTTGGCGAGCTGGGCCGGCGCAAGCGTGGAGCGCATCGTTCAGCGAAGCAGGGTTAGCGTTGGCCGCGGGCCAGGTCCTGGCCGCCATCGGCCTGGGTGATCCACGGCGCCTTGCGCGGCAGCACGGTCTGGGCGATCCAGCGCTCCAGCTCGTCCGGCGGCAGCGGCTTGCTGAACAGGAAGCCCTGCATCAGCGAGCAGCCCAGGCGGTGCAGCACCTCCATCTGGCGCAGCGTCTCCACGCCTTCGGCGATGACGCGCAGGCCCAGGGCCCTCGCCAGCGCGATGATGGCCGTGACGACGGCGGAGCTCTGCGGTGTGATGCCCAGGTCGCGCACGAAGGTGCGGTCGATCTTGACCTCGGAGATAGGCAGCGTGGTCAGGTAGGCCAGCGACGAGTAGCCGGTGCCGAAGTCGTCGATGGAGATCTCGACGCCGACCTCGTTCAGACGGTGCAGAGACGGGATGACGTTCTGCAGGTCCTTCATCAGGTTGTTCTCGGTGATCTCCAGCTGGATGGAGCGGTGCGGCACGCCATAGGCGCTGACGCACTGGTGGATGTGCTCCACCAGGTCGGTGCGCTCGAACAGGCGGCTGGGCAGGTTCACGGCGATGGAGTCGGCGAAGCCGAACTGCAGCGACCACAGCTTGGCCTGGCGGGCGGCTTCCTTCAGCGCCCATTCGGACAGCGGCACGATGAGGCCGGTTTCCTCGGCCAGCGGGATGAAGTCGGCCGGCGGCACCAGCACGTTGCCGCGCTGCCAGCGCATCAGCGCCTCGGCGCCCACCATGCGGGCGGCGCGCACGTCGATCTTGGGCTGGTAGTGCAGCACGATCTCGTTGCGCTCCAGCGCCTTGTGCAGCGCGCTCTCCAGCTCCAGCTTCTGCTTGCCGTGGCCGGCCAGCTGCGGGGAGTAGACGGCCGAGGCATTGCGGCCCTGGCTCTTGACGGCGTACATCGCCACGTCGGAATTGCGCAGCAGGTCGGCCATGGTCTGGCCGTCGCGCGGGTACAGCGCGATGCCCACGCTGGCCGTGACGAAGCACTCCTGGCCGCCCACGAAGATGGGCTCGCGCATCGCGTCCAGCACGCGCTGCGCGACGCGCTCGGCGTCGCGCTCGTCGGCCACCTCGGGCAGCAGCGCGACGAACTCGTCGCCGCCCAGCCGGCCCACGGCCTCCAGGCCGCGGTGGCTGCGGCTGCCCAGGCCTTCGAGCACGCCTTCCATGATTTGGTCGGAATGGCGCACGCAGCTGCGCAGGCGCCGCCCGACCTCGATGAGCAACTCGTCGCCCGCCGCATGGCCCAGCGTGTCGTTGATGACCTTGAAGCGGTCCAGGTCGATCAGCAGCAGGCCGACCTCGTGGCCGCCGCGGCGTGCGCTCTCGATGGCGCGCTCCACGCGCCAGATCAGCTGGCGGCGGTTGGGCAGGCCGGTCAGCGCATCGAAGTGCGCCAGCTGGCGGATGCGGTCCTCGGCCTGGCGGCGGTCGGTCACGTCCTGCAGGATGCCGGTGTAGCCGCTGACCGTGCCCTGTTCGCTGAACTCGGGCTCGGCCTCGATGTGGACCACGCGCTGGCGGCCGTCGGGCAGCGTCAGCGGCAGGTCGGTGATCAGCACGGAGGTGTGGGCGATGACGTCGCGCAGCAGGCGCAGGAACACGTGGCGGTCGTCCGCCGGCACCATGCGCAGGACGCCGACGAAGTCCAGCCGGTCCTGCGGGCCGCGGCCGAACACGCGCAGGCCCTCGGCCGAGATCAGGAAGCTGCCGGAAGTGCCGCGCTTCCATTCGAAGCTGCCCATGCGGGCCAGATCCTGCGCGCGGGCCAGCCGGGCCTTGCTGCGCTCCAGCTCCAGGCGCGTGCGCGAGCTGCGCAGCAGGTAGCGCAGCCGGCCGTCCAGCAGGCTCCACTGCGACGACTTGACGAAGAAGTCGGTCGCACCCGCCTGGTAGGCGCGGTTGATGGAGGCCTCGTCGTCCAGGCCGGTCAGCATCAGCACGGGCAGCGATTCGAAGCCGGGCGTGGCGCGCAGCAGCGAGCAGGTCTCGAAGCCGTCCAGCTCGGGCATCAGCGCGTCCAGCACGACCACGTCCGGCGCGTGCAGGGATAGCTGGGCTAGCGCCGCGCTGCCGCTGGCCGCCTCGGTCACCTCGAAGCCGCGCTCACGCAGCGCCGCCGCCGTGAGCAGCAGGTTGACCTCGTCGTCATCGACGAGCAGGACGCGCGGGCGCGCGGGCAGATCGTCGATGGCTGGACCGATGGACGGCATGGGGCGGGACGTCAAAGCAGCGCGGCCAGGGCCGTGCGGACCTGTTGAATGTCCTGAAGCATAGCGTCCAGTTGCTCGGACAGCCCCTCGGTGCGGCCTTCGCGCACCATGGCTTCAATGTCGGAGCAACGTGTCGACAGCGTCTGGGCACCCAGGCTTGCGGAAGATGATTTCAGCGTGTGGCTCACGTGGCGGACGACAGCGAGGTCGATGGAGGCACCCTCGCGGGCACGGGCCAGGTCGGGCAGCAGGCGGTCCAGGGAGGTCGAGAACGCGGCGACCACGCGCTCCAGCAGCTTGTTGCCGCCGCCCGGGTCGAGCTCGCGCAGGCGAGCAATCGCCTCGGGATCGAGCAGGGCTGCGGGGGAGGGAGCTGTCATGGGCGGCTTGGCAGGGCTGTTCGCAAATGTAGCGCGGCTGGGTGGGGGGGGCGGCGCGAAGGAATGCACGCTTTGCACGCCGTCGGCGCGGTGGTGCATATGCACAAGGGCCGCGGTGGGCGCTGCCTACAATGCCCGCCCATGAAGAGTCTCAGCGACGACAGCGCGCCGCCGCGCCGCCCGGAGCGTCGGATGCCGATGCGCCTGCTGGTCCTGGGTCTGGCAGCCGCCGCGCTGCTGATGCTGTTGCTGGGCGTGCTCGTCGTGCTGGCGCTGGTGCGCGTCTGGGGCGGCGAGGTGGGCCTGGTGCATGCCGCACTGGTGCTGACGGCTTTCTTCACCGGACTGATGCTGTTGGTGGCGGCCGCGCTGGGCTGGCATGTGGGCGTGCGTCTGACGCGCCAGCGCCTGGCCGAACCGCTGCGCGAAGTGCGTCAGCAACTGCACCTGCAGCACCAGCTGCAGCGCGACTGGCAGTGGGCCACCGACGCGCAGCATCACCTGGTGCGCTGGCAGGCGCCGCAGGGCGCGCCGTCGTCCAGCTGGGTGGGATCGGGCGTCGGCACCCAGCTGCTGTGGGAGAAGTTCGCGGCGGCCGGCCAGGCCGTCGAGCTGCGCGAGCGCGTGCAGGCCCACCAGCCCTTCGCCGAGCTGCTGATCGAGGACGGCGATGCGCGCTGGCGGCTGCGCGGCCTGCCCGTCATGGACGGCCAGGGGCATTTCGCCGGCTACGCGGGCACCGCGCGGCCCGAGCAGGAGGCCGTGGCGGCCTCGGCGCCTGCGCCCGCGGTGGCCGACCTGGCGGCCGAGCACGAATCCTTCAGCTACACGGTGTCGCACGACCTGCGCGCGCCGCTGCGGGTCGTGGAGGGCTTTGCGCGCATCCTGAAGGAAGACTACGGCGCGCGGCTGGACCGCGTCGGCAACGACCACCTGGACCGCGTCATGAGCGCCGCGGCGCGCATGAACTGCATGATCGACGCGCTGCTGTCGCTGAGCCAGCTGTCCACGCGCCCGCTGGCGCGCCAGCCGGTCAATCTGTCGCAGCAGGCCGGCTACGTGATGGAGGAGCTGCGCCGCTCCGCACCGCTGCGCGAACTGCAGCTGGACATCGAGCCCGACCTGATCGTGCAGGGCGATCCCACGCTGCTGCGCATGGTGCTGGAGAACCTGTTGGGCAATGCCTGGAAGTACAGCGCCAAGGTGCCCAGCGCGGAGATCCGCTTCGGCAGCGTGGAGCAGGGCGGGCGTTGCACCTACGTCGTGTCCGACAACGGCGCCGGCTTCGACATGCGCTTCGCCGAGCGCCTGTTCGGCGTGTTCCAGCGCCTGCACAGCGCCAGCGACTTCCAGGGCACGGGCGTGGGCCTGGCGCTGGTGCGCCGCATCGTGCGCCGCCATGGCGGCGACATCTGGGCCGAGTCCGCCGTGGGCGAGGGCGCACGCTTCTACTTCACGCTCGGCTGATTGCGCAGCGGGCGTGCGAAATGCACGCCGGGCGCCTGCCGGGCGCGGCAACAATTCGTAACGGCACACCCGCGCGAAAGCCGGGGTCGCAAAGCCTCCGGTCTACGGCCATCCCTGGGGAATGGCCACGATAGCGGGGCTGCCTCATCGCCTGCCACGGTGCGATGGGCGGCTGGCATGCCTTGGCGCTTGTCGGCTGGCTGGCCCTGCGCTCGCAACGGTGCCTCCCGTTGGCAACCGAACCGGCCTCGGTACTGACCCCGGTCGAGTTGCGACATCTCGCGCGATCAAGAACTGTCGGTGCGAGCGTGACGAGCGCGACGGGGTTTCCAGACCAGCACCTGATGAGGAAGTTTTGATGCGCCAGACTTTTGCCACCCTTGCCGCCGCCGTGGTGATCGGTTTTCACGGGGGCGCCCATGCCCAGGCCGTGGACGAGGATGGATTGATCGAGAAGCTGCGCAGCGGCATGGCCCAGCGCGGGCAGACGATGAGCCCGGAGCAGGAGCTGTCGATGCGTCTGAAGATCCGCGAGACCGCAGCGCGCATGCAGAACCTGAGCAGCGGCGGTGCCGGGCTGGCTGCGCCGCCGCCGGCCGTGCCTGGCGCATTGCCGATGGCGGCAGCCGCGGTCGCGCCGCAGCCGACGCGTGGCACCGCAGAGTTGGCGCAGCAGATCGCCGCGCTGCCCGCGCCGCAGGCCGTGCAGTTCGAGCCGCGCAAGGATGGCTTCGTCATCAACGGTCAGCTGATGGTGGACCCGGAAGGCAAGGTCGGGCGCGCGGCGGTGGACCCGCTCACGGGCGACTTCGCCTACCTGGTGCAGCGCATGGATGGCAGCCAGGTGCTCAAGCGCGGACGCGGTACGGCCGCGCCGCTGACCGTGGGCCAGATCAACGCACGGCCGGGCCAGTGGATGGTGCAGACGGTCGATGGCCAGACGCTGGCGGGCGATGGCCTGGTGCTCAGTTCCCAAGGCGCTCTGGTGCTGCGCGCGGCCAGCGCCTTCGAGTTCCGGCCCGGCCAGCCCTTGCGCACCATCGCCATCCCGTCGGGCTGGACGCCGGTGCCGCTCCAGCGTGGCGACGTGGCCAGCACGCGCACGCTGCTGCTGGAGAAGGACACCTCCGGCCAGCCGGCCAAGGACAGCCTGGTCGGCAGCGTGACGGGCCTGTTCAGCCTGGCCAAGCGTGTCGTGGGCGCCGAGGAGCCGAACGACTACGCGCTGCTTCACCTGGACAGCGGCATGCTCACGACGCTGACGATGTCGCTGGACGACAAGCAGGTGACCCGCTACAGCGATTGCCGGCGCCAGAACGCGGTGGTGAACCGCTGCAACAGCGCCACCTCTTACGAATCGCTGTGGAATCCCGACGGCTCGCCCAACAACTTCCACTACTTCTGGCAGGCCCAGTGGTTCAACACGCCCTCCGGTCCGGTGGCCGTGGTGCGTCAGGGTTCGACCAAGGAGGTCCGGCTGTTCGATCTCGCCACCGGCAAGCAGGTCGTGGCATTCCGCCGTCCCATGGGCATTGCCAAGCACAGTGCGGAGCTGACGCCCGAGGGCAAGCTGCGCGTGACCGCCCAACTGGCCTTCACCAGCTATGCGCTGGAGGATGCCCGTGCGTTGCTGGACCAATCGCCGGATCAGCGCGGCGCGGCGGTGGAGGGCACCATCATCGCGGGTCAGGCCGACGGGGCCGCGCCCGCCGTCAAGCCCGCTGGCGGCTGAGGCGATTTCGGCTGGCGACGACGCGCGCGCTGCCTGCGCCGCGTCAGCCGGCCCGCTGCTGCCCGGGGCGGGCCAGCAGCTCGATCGCATCGACGATGCGCCGCGCCTGCTCCGGCAGGCTGTGGTCGTCGGCGGCGGCCAGGCTCATCAGGCGGGCCAGGGCTTCGTCGCGTGGCAGCGAGTAGCGGTGCATCAGCACGCCCACGGCCAGCGCGGTGGGGTCCAGCGTGGCCGGCAGCTCGGAAGGCGGCGCCGCGACGGGTGCCGCCGAGGCGGGGGCCGGTGCGCCGGTGCGGGCGAACGCGGCCTCCACGGCCGGCACGATCTGCGAGATGTCCAGTGGCTTGACGAGGTAGGCCACGGCGCCCAGCTCCTTGACCTTGGCCACCGTCGCCTCGTCCGTGAACGCCGACAGGAACATGAACGGCGTCTGCAGGTATTCGCGCAGATAGGCCGCCACGTCGAAGCCGGTCAGGCCCTCCATGCGGATGTCCAGCAGCGCGAGCTCGGGGCGGTGCTCGCGGGCGAGCAGGATGGCGTCGTCGCCGTTGTCGGCGTCGATGACCTCGAAACCGGCCTGCGTCAGCCCATAACTCAACGTCGCCAGCACCAGACGGTCGTCGTCGACGACCAGGATCTTGCCCTTGCTCACCGCGCCCCTCACGAACTTGGTTTTGTGGCCGGATTGTGAACCACGCTGGGTGGAATCAGTTCCAGCCGGCATCGCACCTCGTCCTGCTGCTGCTCCAGGCTCAGGATGGCGCTGCGCCGCGGCAGCAGCGCGCGCACCAGGCCCAGGCCGGACACGCCGCTGCGCACGTTCTGCAGCGCGAAGCCGTCGGGCAGCCGGCCGGGGTTGACGATCTCGACACTGATGCCGGCCAGGTCGCAGATGAGCTGGCAGCGCACCTGACCCCCGTTGCCGTGGCGCAGCGCGTTGCCCAGCAGTTCGTTGAGGCTGAGCGCGATGGGGATGGCCTCGGCTTCGGGCAGGCACCAGTCGTCCAGCAGCGCGCCGCCCTCGGCCGTGGTGGTGATGACGCGGCCCTGCGCACGCTGCACCGAGCCGACGATGGCGTCGAACACGCGCTTGAGCACCAGCGGCCCGGTCGCGCCCACCTGCAGGCCGTAGACCTGGGCGATGGCCTGCACCTGGCCCACGGCCTCCTTGAGCACCGGTGCCACCTCGGGCCGGCGCGCGGCGATCTGCTGCAGCAGGCCGGCCACGCCCTGCAGGTTGTTCTTGATGCGGTGGTGCACCTCGCGCACCAGCAGCTCGCGCTGCGAGATGGCGGCCTGCAGTCGCGCGGCTTCGGCGGCGCGCTGCTCGGTCACGTCGCTGGCAACCAGCAGCAGCAGCTCGGGCGCGTCGTCGCCGCTGACGCCGGCCAGGTGCAGCAGCCGCGTGTCCCACAGGCGCGTCATCGCGCCGGCCGGCACGGGGTACTCGCGCTGCACGACGGCCAGCGAGGCCAGCGCCTCGCGCATGTCGGCGGCCACGCGCTCGCCCTGCTGGGCACCGAACAGGGCCTCGGGTCCGCTGCCCAGCAGCTTGGCCTCGGTGCGCCCGGCCATCGCGGCGGCGGCCTGGTTGAGCTTGACGATGCGTAGGCTGTGCGCCTCGTGCAGCGTGATGGCCATGGGCGCGCCTTCGATGATGCGGGCCAGCGAGGCCTGCGCCAGCCGGCTCTGCGCCTCGGCCTGGCGGCGGCGGTCGATGTCCAGCAGCGCATAGGTCAGCTGCGTGCCCGCGCCGTCGTCGCGCGTGGTCTGCACGGCGTTGCCGATGACCCAGAACTCGCGCCCGTCGCGGCCGCGCAGCCGGCACTCGAACACGTCGCTGCCGGGCTCGGCATGGAAGGCGTGGTCGTCGTCCTCGGGCGCCAACACGCCCAGGGGCTGGCCCAGCACGTCCTCCAGCTCGCAGCCGAACATGCGCCGCGCCGAGCGGTTCATCCATTCGATGCCGTCGGGGCCGACGGTGACGATGCCCACCAGCACCGAGTCCAGCACCGCGCGCTCGCTCTCGGCGCGCAGCAGCAGCGCGTTCTCGGCCTGGGCCTGGGCGGTCACGTCCAAGGTGACGACGGAGGTGGTGCGCCGCCCGCCGGCCAGCAGGCCCGGCGCCACTCGCGTGAGCAGCCAGCGCCGGCCCAGCTCGGGGTGGCGCACGGCATAGCGCACCTCCACCGCCTCGCCCTTCTTCAGCGCGCGCTGCAGGCGCTCGAACTCGGGCACCGAGGCCGGCTCGACGATGTCACGGCTGATGCCCTGCAGCGAGCCCACGGTCTTGCCGGCACCCTTGAACGGCGCGCTCTTGCGGTGGGCCTTCAGCCAGCCGCCTTCGGGCTGGAAGGTAGCCAGGCCCACGGCGGCGGTGTCCATCAGCGCGTCCAGCTGCTGGTGGGCCAGGTCGCGCTCGTGCAGCAGGCTCTGGTCCTCCAGCACGGCCTGCAGCAGCGTGCGCCCGCCATGGCGCCACAGGCGCAGCCGGGCCTGCAGCCAGCGGTGGCGGCCCTGCGGGTCGACGTACTCGGCCTCGGTGACCAGCGGGCCGTCCGGCGCGCGCAGGCTGCTCAGCGCTGGCAGCGGCGCGCCGCGGTGCCAGCCCAGCAGGGCCTGCAGCAGGTCGGGCAGGTCGTTCAGGTGGCGCGGCGTGCTGGGGCACAGCGCCTCGAAGGCCAGGTTGTGGCGCAGCATCGCGCCGCCGGCGGCATCGGCCAGCAGCTGGGGCAGCGGCGACAGCGCCATCCAGTCGGCCAGCGGCGGCTCGCCGGGGTCGGCGGCGCTGAGGCGGGCGTGCAGCAGCCAGTTGGGGCGTTCGCGCAGCAGCTGCAGCGTGGCGCGCTGGCCGTCAGCCAGCTTCAGCGGCGGTGCCGGCGGCGGTGCGCGGCCGGTGTCTATGGCGTGGGCGGCCTCGCGCAGCCAGGTCTCCAGCCGGCTGCCGGCGGCCTGGCGCAGCAGCCGCCAGCCTTCGGCGGCATCGGTGCCCAGCCATTCGCGTGCCGCGGGGTTGGCGCGCAGCGCCGACAGGTCGGAGCGCAGCGTCAGGACCGGGTCGCTGACCAGGTCCAGCAGCGCAGCCGGATGGGCAGTCGACCCGAACATCAGCTCATTCGAGCTGGGTGGCCTTGTGCAGCGCCCGCAGCACGCAGGCGTTGATCTCGCCGGCGCCGATCATCAGCGCCTCGGCCCGCTCGCGATAGTCGAACACCGATTCGGACTCGATGGCCTGCACCAGCTGCAGGTAGGGCAGGAAGGGGCCGCTCTCGTCCACCAGGGCCTGGCGCACGCGCTCGGGCACGGGGATGCTCTGCAGCAGCTTTTCGAAGGGCGCCTTCAGCATGTGGTCCAGCAGCGAGAACAGGCCGCAGATGAACATCTCGTCGCGCATCTCGCGCTCTTCCATGCCGCGCGCCAGCTCCTCCATCAGCAGGCCGCGGCGCAGTGCGCCGTGCATGATGGGACGCATGTTGTGGTCAGTGCTGGCGGTGGTGAGCAGCAGCGCCAGCCAGCGCTTCAGCCGTGCATAGCCCAGCAGCATGATGGCGTGGCGGAAGCTGGATACCTCCACCGGCAGGCCGAAGGCGGCTGAGTTCATGTAGCGCAGCAGCTTGAAGGCCAGGCTGGGGTCGCGCTTGAGCGTCTGCTCCAGGCGCTCGACATCCTCGCCCTCGTCCACGCGGGTCATCAGCTCCATGATGACCTGCAGGTCGGCCGCGATCTCGACCTTGGCGCCCGGCGCGGGCTCGTAGGGGCCGTCCATGGGCCAGCCGATGACGGCGGTGGCGCCCGCGGCGAAGGCGGCGTCCACCGCGTCGGCGCCGCGGATGCCGGCACAGACCAGCTCGGTGCCGGCCGGTGCGCTCTGGCCGGGCTCCAGCACGATCTGCTTGAACACGGCCGCCACCGGTGCGGCCAGCGCCGTGCTGGGCAGGCCCTTCAGCAGGCCGGTGTGGCCGGCGCCCTTCAGCGCGGCGATCGCGTCGGCGTGCGCTGGGTCGGCGGCGATGAAGGCCGGCACCTCGATCTGCGAGGGCTCGGCGGGCGGCTGCTGCAGCAGCGCGGCCAGCAGCGCCTCGCCCTGCGGGTTCAGCACGGTGCCGCCCAGGGGGAAGGCGGCGGACAGCGCGGCCAGCAGCTCGGCGTGGTCGATCCTGGCGTCGGCGCGCAGCGGCACCAGCGTCAGCCGCGTGCCGGCGATGGCGTGCTGGCGGTCGATGACGGGGGCATAGCCCAGGGCGACGCCAGGCAGGATGGCGTGGTCGAGGGCGGCGGGGATGTTGTCGGACATGGCACGGCGCGGGGGGGCGGGGAATGCGGCAGTCTGCCACGCCCGTCCGGCGCCGATGGCGGCAAATCGTGACAGCTTCACGCACCGGGTGCGCAAAGCGGCCGGGGCCTGCTAATACGACGGGAGCAGGCCCTAGGTGATGTATTGGAACAGCGACATGCGCTGCACCATGGCGTAGGTCTTCAGCGCCGTGTCGTAGCCCGACTGCTGGTTCTGGAAGTCGGAGATGCCCTGCACCATGTCCAGGTCCTCGGCGGCGCTGCGTTCCTCGGTGCTGTACTGCTTCAGCGCGGCCAGCCGGGTCTCGGTGCCGTCCAGGTTGTTGAGCCGCTCGCCGACCTGGCTGCGGATGTTCTGCAGGTTGCCCATGACGGCGTCGAGGTCGCGCAGCCGCCCGACGTTGCTCTGCTGGATCTGCGCGCTGTTGCGCAGCGGCGTGTTCAGTTCGTTGACGGCGCGGTCCAGTACGTCGAACAGCTTCAGGCTGTTGGTGGCCGGGGCGACGGAGAAGTTGTCGCCGTCCACCGGTGCGCCGGCGATGGCGACGCTGATGCCGTCGAACTGGATGTTCAGGCCGGGCGTGAAGGCGCCGCTGGCCACGCCGGCGCCGGTGTCGGTGTTGGTGACGGCGTAGGTCTGGGCCGGCGCGGTGCCGGTGATGTCGATGCGGTAGTTCTGGCCGGTGACCTTGGGCGGGTCGGTGACGCGGCCGGAGTCGATCCAGCCGCGGGCCGGCTGCGTGGGGTCGATGGTGTTGGGGTTGGCCTCGGTGACGAAGCTGCCGTTGCCGCTGCGCGCCTGCTCCCAGGCGCTGCGCCCGTCCACGGTGAGCTGGAAGTTGTCGAGGTTGCCGGTCTGGATGTTGCCGGCCACGCCCACGTAGGTCACGCCGCCCGCCTGGTCCAAGAAGGGCGGGTTGGCCGAGCCCTGGCCCGAGAAGATGTAGCCGCCTGCACCGTCGGGACGGTTGGCGATGGTCAGCAGCTGGTCGCGCAGGCCTTGGAGCTTGTTGGACAGGCCCTGGCGCTCGGCGTCGGTGTAGGAGCCGTTGCCGGCGGAGACCAGGGTCTCGCGGATCTGCTGCAGCAGCTCGTTGGCGTCGCCCAAGGCGGACTCGGCCAGCGTCATGCTGTTGCGGCTGGCCTCCAGCGCGCGCTGGTTGGCCTCGACGCGGCCGATGGAGGCCAGCGCCCGCTCGGCGCGCGCGGCGCCGGTGGGGTCGTCGCTGGCCAGCGCGATGCGCTTGCCCGAGGTCAGCTGCAGCTGCTGCTCCTGCAGCGCGTTCTGGCGGCGCTGCAGGTTGGCGATGGAGGCGTCGTAGAGGTTGGCGGTGGAGAGTCTCATGGATTACCTCTGGACCTAGCGGGCGGCGATCTGCAGCACTTCGTCGAACAGCTGCTGCGCCGTCTGCAGCACCTTGGCGGCGGCCTGGTAGGCCTGCTGGAACTGCATCAGCCGCGCGGCCTCCTCGTCGAGGTTGACGCCGGCCTGGCCGGCACGGTTGCTCTCGGCGTCGGCGGCCACGCTGGTGGACACGCCGGACAGGTAGGTGGCGCTCTGCACCCGCGCGCCGACCTCGCTCATCGCGGCGGCGTAGGTGTCGTTGATGTTGGAGCCGGCGGTGATGCTGCCGTCGGCCAGCACCTGGCGGCCGATGAAGTTCTCGTTCTGGATGTCCAGGAAGGCCTTGGCGTTGCCGTTGTTGGTGGCCGTGTAGACGGTGGGATCGATGCTGATGCGGTCGCCCGCGCGCGGCACGCCGTTGGTGCGCAGCTCGAAGCCCAGGTCCACGCCCAGCGCGGGCTGGTTGCCGATGGCCTGGCCGGCGCTCCACACGCCGGTGAGGGTGCTGCCGTCGGCCAGCGTCAGCGTGTACTGGCGCGCGGCCGGGTTGGCGGGGTCCTCGGCGCCGAACTCCAGCGTCATGGGAGCACGGCTGGCGTCGAAGCTCGGGTTGACGGCGTAGATGCTGTCCACCGTCAGCGTGCCGGTGTTGTTGACCGAGGTCGAGGCCGTGACCGGCGATGCGGCGGCGATGCCGTTGGGGCTGTCCAGCACGCGGCGCATCTCGACGGCGGCCGAGCCCACCGGCTCGATGAGGAAGCTCTCGCCCGCGGTCGGCGCGGCCGGCGCGAAGTTGATGCGGAAGCCGTCGACGGTGTCGCCCTCGTTGACGCTGCGCACCAGGCCGTCGGACAGCCGGGTCAGCTGGTAGCCGCCGGCGTCGTCGGCCGTCAGCTTGTAGCTGCTGGCCTGCAGCTGGCCCGCGTTGACGATGGTGGCCTGCACGCCGCTGGTGAAGCGGCCCGTGTCGTCGCGCAGGTTGGTGGTGGCGGCCAGCACGCGCGGCGCGGCGACGTTGAAGATGGGGGCGCCCTTGCCGGGCGGGTTGGACAGGTCCAGCCCCAGCGCGTTCTGCTCGTTGACGCGCGTGCCGATGGCTGCGGCCAACTGGCCCAGCAGGTTCTTGGCGTCCTGCAGGTCCTTGTTCTGGAAGGACAGCAGCGCCGTCATGGAGCCGCCGGTCAGCACGCTCTCGTCCAGCGAGCGCAGGTTGCCGCCCTCGTTCATGGACAGGCGCACGCGCTGCGCGTCGTAGGGGTCGGGCGTGACCTGCAGCGCGGTGGCCTGGCTGCCCAGCACCAGGCGCTGGCCGCCGCCGATGAAGACGCCCAGCGTGCCGTCGTCGGCCGGCAGCGTGGTCACGGCCAAGTATTCGCCCAGTTGGGCCACCAGGCGGTCGCGCTGGTCCAGCAGGTCGTTGGGCGTGTGGCCGCTGCCGCGGGTGCGCGACACCTGGTCGTTGACGCTGGCGATCTGCTTGACGATCTCGTTGACGACGGTGACGCTGGCCTTCAGGTCACTGACCACGCCGGACTGCAGGTCGGTCAGCTGCTGGCCGGCGTTGGAGAAGCGTGTGGCAAGCTCGCTGGCGCGGCCCAGCGCGACCTGGCGCGCCGAAGGGTCGCTGGGGCGGCTGGTCACGTCCATCATCGAGTTCAGGAACTGGCTGGCCGCATAGCCCAGGCCGTCGGTGCCGGGCAGGAAGACCTTCTCCATGCGCGTCAGCTGCTCGGCGCGGGTGGCGTCGGCCATCGCGGTGGACTTGGAGGTGGCGGCCTCGCGGGTCAGGAACTCGTTGTGCGAGCGCAGCACGGTCTGCACGTCCACGCCCTTGCCGAAGAAGCCGGCGCCGGTGTACTGGCCGGCCGAGGTGGTCAGCACCACGGACTGGCGCGAGTAGCCGGGCGTGTTCGCGTTGGCGATGTTCTGGCTGACGGTCTGCAATGCCGCCTGCTGGGCGAACATCGCGCGGGCGCCGAGGGTGAGCAGGCCTGCCATCGTGAGTCCTTATGCGAGCGTGCTCTGGACGCGCTGCGTCGTGTGGATGGTCTTGGCGATCTTCTCGGCGTAGGCCGGGTCGGTCGCATAGCCGGCCTGCTGCAGCCCGCGCGCAAAGCCGGCGACATTGCCGTTCTGCGCCTGGGCGACCGCCTTGGCATAGCGGTCGTTGCTGCTGAGCAGCCGGGCGTAGTCCTTGAATGCCTCGTCATAGCTGCCGTAGGCGCGGAACTTGGCCGTCACCTTGACCGCCTGGCCGTTGATGACCTCGGTGGTCCTCACGTCCACCGTCTTGCCGCTCCAGCCGGGCGTGGCCTTGATGCCGAAGATGTTGTGGCTCTTGCTGCCGTCGGCGCCGGTGATCTCGCGCTTGCCCCAGCCGCTCTCGTGGGCGGCCTGCGCCACCATGAAGCTGGCCGGGATGCCGGTGGCCGCTGACGCGGCCTTGGCCGCTGCGTCGTGCTGCTGGATGAAGCTCTGCACGTGGTTGGGGATGCCCTTGGTGGCCAGCGCCGGCAGCGCCTGGGCCAGTGTGGTCTGGCTGGCGCGCTTGACGCCCTCGGGGCTGAAATCCTTGATGCCCATCTGGCGGGCCAGCTGCTTCTGGATGGCCTCGGACAGCCCGCCGGGCAGGCCGCTCATCTTGCCGGCGAACTGCTGGTCCAGCATCTCGGTGCCCAGCTGCGTCGCGCTGTTGTCCAGCATGCCGCTGGCCAGCGTGGAGGCGCGCATGCTCTTCATGACCTCCTGCATGAACAGCGTCTCGAACTGCCTGGCCGTCTCGCGGATGCTCGCCTTGGGGTCGCGCGCGGCCTGGGCCTTCAAGCCATTCAGGGCATCGACGCTCCCGAGGCCCTGGCCGGCAATGGACTGGAAGGACGACATCAGATCACCTCGAGCTCGGCATTGAGTGCGCCCGCGCTCTTCATGGCCTGCAGGATGGCGAGCAGATCCTGAGGGGTGGCGCCCAGCGAGTTGAGCGCCTTGACGACGTCCGCCAGCCGCGCACCGGCCGGCAGCTGGATGAGGCTGCCAGGGTCCTGGCGAATGGCGATATCGGCCTTCTCGGTGACGACCGTCTGTCCGCCGGACAGCGCATTGGGCTGGCTGACGATGGGTGTGGAGTTGATGGTCACGGACAGGCTGCCGTGCGCCACCGCGCAGGCCGACAGCGTGACGGCCTGGTTCATGACGATGGAGCCGGTGCGCGCGTTGATGACCACGCGGGCGGCTGGCGAGGCCATGTCGACGGCGAGGTTCTCGACGTCGGCCAGGAAGCCCACGCGCTCGTCCGGCGTGCTGGGTGCGCGCACGCGCACCACGCGGCCGTCCAGCGCCTGCGCCACGCCGTTGCCCTTGGCCTTGTTGATGGCCTGGGCCACCGCGCGGGCGGTGGCGAAGTCGCTGCTGTTCAGGTCGAACTGGATGAACTCGCCATGCGCCAGCGGTGTGGGCACGGCGCGCTCCACCAGGGCGCCCGCCGGGATGCGGCCGGCGCTGAGGTGGTTGATCTGCACCTTGGAGCCACCCGCTGAAGCACCGGCGCCGCCCACCACCAGGTTGCCCTGGGCGATGGCGTAGACCTGGCCGTCCGCACCGCGCAGCGGCGTCGCGATCAGCGTGCCGCCGCGCAGGCTCTTGGCATTGCCGATGGACGAGACATTGATGTCCAGCTGCTGGCCCGGCTGCGCGAAGGGCGGCAGCGAGGCCGTCACCATGACCGCGGCGATGTTGCGCGGCTGCATGGTCACGCCCTGGGGCAGCAGCACGCCGAACTGCTGCAGCATGGCGGACAGGCTCTGGCCGGTGAAGGGCGCCTGCGTGGTCTGGTCGCCCGTGCCGTCCAGGCCCACGATCAGGCCATAGCCCGTCAAGGGGTTGGAGCGCACGCCGGCCACCGACGCGACTTCCTTGATGCGGGCGGCGTCGGCCACCGGCGCGAGCGCGACGGCCAGGGCGAGGAGGAGGGCTTTCAGGGACTTCACTCGGCCGATTCTGCGGATGCTTGAGCCCGCGAAGCCGCGGAAAAGGCCGGCGTCCGCCCCGCTTTTCCCGCCCGTGCGGTCCCGGGTTCGCGGGGGCGGACGGCCAGCAGCAAGCCGGCATACAGCTTCCCAAAGGTTTCCGAATGTGTCTGTACGTAAATTCCGGTGCACCAAATTGTTCCGCCCCAGTTGCACCCTGCCATGTCGTCTCATCTCGAACCGTTGACCCTGGTTCATGTCGTGTTTTCGTCCCGCATCGCGGGTGGTGAGCGGCACTGCATCGATCTCGCCAACGCCCAGGCCGCGCTGGGCCATCGGGTGCACGTGATCGGCTCGGCCGGCTCCGCCGTGGCCGGCGCGCTGGCGCCGGGCGTGCGCTTCCACGGCCTCAAGCTGCCGTTGCTGCGCGGCTGGCGCGTCGCGGCGCTGGCGCGCCGGCTGGGCGCCGACGTCTGCCACGGCCACCTGGGACCTGCCTGCAAGGCTGTCGCCCACAGCGGCAAGGGCATGCGCATCGGCACGCTGCACGTGGGCTACAAGACCCACCACCATGCGCGGCTGGACGGGCTGGTGTGCGTCAACCGCGCCCAGCACGACGGCCTGCCGCTGGCGGCGCCGCTGGCGCGCGTCATCTACAACTGGGCGCCCGAACGCGGCGCCGCGGCGGCGCGCACCACCGACCTGCGCAGCGAACTGGGCCTGGCGCCCGGCCAGCTGCTGGTCGGCACGGTGGGCCGGTTGCACCGCAGCAAGGGCATGGACCTGCTGATTGCCGGCTTCAAGGCCCACGCACCGGCCGACGCCGTGCTGGCCATCCTGGGCGAAGGGCCGGAGGAGACGGCGCTGCGCGCGCAGGCCGCGGGCGACCCGCGCATCCGCCTGCTGGGCTTCCGCAGCGATGTGGACGCCGCGCTGCAGGCGCTGGACCTGTTCGTGTCGCCGTCGCGCGAAGAGGCCTTCCCGCTGGCCATCCTGGAGGCCATGCGCGCCGGCCGGCCGGTGCTGTCCACCGCCACGCAGGGGCCGCTGGAGATGCTGGCTGGCCAGCCGGCCAGCCTCGTGCCGGTGGGCGATGCCGATGTGCTGGGCCGCGCCATCGCCGACGAGCTGCGGCGGCTGCGCGCGCTGCCGCCGGCGGCCCGCACGGTGAGCTACGCCACCGCCGCCTACGACCGGGGCCACGCCGTGGCGCGCACGCTGGCCTTCTACCGCGACGTGATGGGCCGCCAGGCGCTGGCCCAGCCGCGGCTGGAGGACGAAGAAGAAGCCGTCGCAGCCTGATGCTGCGAAGTCCGCGCACCGACTTCTGGCAGGTCGGCATCGTTCCCTTGGCGCTTCGCGATGTCGACGCGCTGCGGCTGGCCGAGGTGCGCGAGCGCATCACCTGGCTGCCCGACGCCGGCCGCTGGCGCTACCTGGCCGATCCCTTCGGACTGGTGCGGGGCGACGCGCTGCACGTGTTCGTCGAGGCGTTCGACTACCGCACCAAGCGCGCCCACATCGAGCGCCACGAGTTCGCGCTGGACGGCCTGGCCTGGCGCGACCGCACGACGGTGCTGGACAAGCCCTTTCACCTGTCCTACCCGCAGGTCTTCGAGCACGACGGCGAGACCTGGATGGTGCCGGAGAGCTACCAGGCCGGCGAGATCGCGCTGTACCGCGCCACCGATGAGACGCTGAACCACTGGGAGCGCGAGTGCGCGCTGCTGGGCGGCCTGCCCGGCGCCGATGCGTCGCTGGTCGAGCACGGCGGCCGCTGGTGGATGTTCTACACGCTGGTCGGCCCCAACGCCCGTGACCAGCGCGAGCTGCACATCGCTCACGCCCCGACGCTGACCGGCCCGTGGACGCCGTTACCAGGCAACCCGGTGCGCGACAGCCGCGACGGCGCCCGGCCGGCCGGCCGGCCGTTCGTCGGCCGCGACGGTGTGCTGGTGCTGCCCGTGCAGGACAGCGCCACCGGCTACGGCGGCGCCACGCGGCTGCTGCGCTTCCCGGTGCTGACGCCCGAGCGCGTCGTCATCGACGCCGGCACCGAGCGCCTGACGGGTGACCTCGTCAGCACCACCCACACCGCCGGCCTGCACACGCTGACCGGCTGCGGCGACGCCTACACGCTGATCGACGTGAAGCGCATCGACCGCTCGCGTGGCCGGCAGTGGCTGGATGTCAAGCGTCGGCTCAGACGCCTGCTGAAGCGATAGCGCTTGCGATGTGTATTATGTGTGCAATACACTAATACACATGGCCCCGTCCTCCCCGGTCAGTTTCGACATCCAGCCGCAGCTGGCCACGCCCATCTACCGCCAGGTGGTGGAGCAGGTGCAGCGCCTGGTGGCCGGCGGCCAGCTGAACGCGGGAGACGAGTTGCCCAGCGTGCGCGCCGTGGCCGAGCGTCACGCCATCAACCCCATGACCGTCAGCAAGGCCTACAGCCTGCTGGAAGCCGAAGGCCTGCTGGAGCGGCGCCGCGGCGTGGGCATGGTGGTGGCGGCCGGCGCTCGGCCGGAGGACCGCGACCGCATGGCGCTGCTGGCACCCGCGCTGCAGGCGCTGGCGCTGCAGGCGCGCCAGCTCGGCATCACGCCCGACGAGGCCATCGATGGCCTCGCCCAGGTCTTTCAAACCCTCGAACAGGACAGCCCATGACCCCCGCCATCCAAGCCCGGCAGCTCGGCCTGCGCGCACCCGACAGCCACTGGAGCTCGGCCCGCCCGCGGCTGCTGGACCGCATCGACCTGGACGTGCCCGAGGGCGCCGTCGTGGGCCTGGTGGGCCGCAACGGCGCCGGCAAGAGCACGCTGATGCGCTGCCTGCTGGGCCTGCAGACGCCGGACGAGGGCGAGGCCTGGCTGCTGGGCGAGCCCAGCCTGGCGCTGACTGATGCGGTGCGCGAGCGCCTGGGCTACGCGGCGCAGACGCCCGACCTGTTCCCGCGGCTGACCGGGCAGGAGCACCTGCAGGAGATGGCCGCCGTCTACCCCGGCGTGCACCTGACCGACGCGCTGGCGCTGGCGGCGCGGCTGGACCTGCCGCTGGGCCGGCGCGCCGATGCGCTGTCGCTGGGCGACCAGCAGAAGCTGGCCGTCGTGCTGGCGCTGGCGCATGACCCGGACCTGCTGCTGCTGGACGAGCCGGTCGCCAGCCTGGACCCGATCTCGCGGCGCGACTTCATGCGCGCGCTGTTCGCGCTGCGCCGCAAGCCCGCGCCGCGCACCGTGCTGGTATCCAGCCATTTGCTCAGCGACCTGGAGCGCGTGGTCAGCCATGTCCTGTTTCTGCGCGAAGGGCGGGTGCAGCTGTTCATCGAATGGGACGAGGCGGTGGAGCACCTGCGCTGCGTGCCGGCCCGCGAGCCCGACCCGACGGGGCTGCACTGGAGTGCGGCGCAGGGCGGGCAGCTGCTGGTGGACAGCCGCCGGCGGCCGGAGGCCGCGGGCCAGCCTGGGCTGGGCATGGAAGACCTGTTGGAGGTGCTGAACACATGAATGCCGTGGCGACCCTGGTGCCGGATGCCGACCTGCGTTCCGATCTGCCGCTGCTGACCCGGCTGCTGCCGGCGCTGGTCAGTGCACTGGCTTTGTTACCGGCCACGCTGGCGCTGCAGTACGGCCGCGATTTCGGCCTGACGCTGCCGTTGCTGCTGCTTCAGGCCTTGCTGATGGCCTGGGGCGCGGTGTTCATCGCCGGGCGGGCGCATGGGCAACTGAGCTATTGGGAAAGCCGCGTCGCCCCCCAGGCGGCACGGGATCGGGTGCGCGCCATCGTGTGGCACGACCTGGCCTGGATCGCGGTACTGGGTCTGGCCGGGCCTGCGGCGCTGGCGGGCGTGCTGGCTTGGCAGGCCCAGTCCATGGCGCCGTTGCTGGGCACCTTGGCCGTGCTGTGTGCCGGCCTGGCCGCAGGCCTGGTGCTGGGCCTGGGCTGGTACGGCCGGGTGCCGCGTCTGCTGCTGTTGCCAGCCTTGTTGTTGCTGGTGTTGCTGACGCAGCCGTCCGTCGTCAAGGCGCTGGGCGCGGGCGAGGCCGACACGGTACTCGCCGTGCTGGCGGGCGTGGCACTGATGGGTGGCTGGCTGGCGTCGCCGCGGGCGCTGCGCGTGTGCGCGCCGCCGCTGCCGGCGCTGCGTCCGCGGGCCTGGCTGCGGCGCTTGCTGGGCCGCGTGTGGCGGACCGTGCCCCCCACCGGCGCGCAGGGGGCGAACGCCGTTCGGCAACTGCCGTTCATGATTTTCTTGTTTCTGCCGCAGTTGCAGATACATGCGGAGCGTATGCACTGGCTGGCCTGGGGCCAGCGCTTTGGCGACCTCTACGCGGCCCTCGGTTACGGCTTGTGGATGCTGGCGCTGGGGGCGTTTGCCACTGCGGGGCTGATCGCGCCACCGCTGCTGTGGCGTCACCGGCTCGCGCCCGGCGGCCTGACGGCGCGGCGCTGGGCACAGCGGCTGGTGCTGGGGTCGCTGCTGTTCCTGGTTGGCACGCTGGGTCTTGGCCTGGCCCTGGCGTTCGTGAGCCGTCCGTTCGCGCCCAGCGTGTGGGCCTCCGCGCTGGGGGACTTGCTGCTGGCCGCCAGCACCGCCGCCTGGCTGCGTGGCCGCCGCAAATCCAAGATGGAGGGGCTGTGGGCCGTGCTGGCCCTGGGCCTGGGTGGCGCTGTGGCCATCGCGGTGCCGCTGTGGCTGGGCTGGGTGCCGGAGCGCGGCGTCGCGTGGCTGTTGCTGCAGCTGTCGCTGAGCCTGCCGCTGGCCTGGGCCGCGCTGCGCGCCTGGGCGCGGCAGGATCTCAATGCGCTGGCCTGATGGCGCCACGGAACAACAGATGACGGCTTCCCTGTCCATGCCACGCGGCCCCTTCTTCGAGGACGGCCCGACCGCCATCGGCCTGCTCGTGCCGGGGCTCACCAGCCTGCTGGCGCTGGGCACGGCCTTGATGGCTTCTGGCGTTCATCAGACGGTGTTGAGCGCCTTCGTCGGGTTGCAGGCCGTGATGCTGGCGCTGGCTGCCGCCATGTCGACGTCGGCAGCGGCGATCTGGACTGCGAACTGGCAGGGGCGTGCGGCGCCGTCGCGCGCTGCGGTGCAGGTGCGGCAACGGCTGTGGCGGCAGTTGGCGGTCAGTGCTGGCCTCGGCGTGTGCGGTCCGCTGGCGCTGGCCTTTCATGCCGAGGTGTCCACGTCGAATTCGCTCGCCCGCATGCCGCAGATGCTGCTGGCCGTGCTGGCCTTGCTGCTGGCGGCGCAGGCGCTGGGCGGCTGGTGTGGACTGGCCTGGCGTGGCAGGGCGGGCCGCTGGGTGCTGCTGGGCTGGGTCGTGCTGGTGCTGGCCTTGGCCCGGCAGCGGGCCTTGCGGGAGTTGTTGGTGGCCTGGCCGGCGTTGTCGCTGCTGGTCGTGCTGTTGATGGCGCTGGGCTGGTGGGTGCTGCGGCAGCGCCTGGTGCAGCGCCGCCAGCGCTGGGCGGGTGTGCCGGCGGACGGGGCAGCCCGGGCCGCGTTCCGGCCCGCACAGGTCTGGCAGCCCTTGCCTTTCGACGGCGAGGATTCAGAGGGCCGGGACGGGAGTTTTGCCGAGATGCCAGCCTGGCGCCGGTTGATCCTTTTCCTTCTTTGGGTCTTGGCTGCGACGGCGTGGCGGCACCAGCCCTGGGAGACCCAGGTGCAGGGGGTCGGGCTGGCGACCTACGCCGGCTGGATGGCTTTGCTGACCGGGTTGGCCGGCTGCGCGCTGGTCCAACCGGCCGCGCACTGGCGGCGCCGGCTGGCGCCTGGTGCCATGACCCCGAAGCAGTGGGCCCGGCGCATGGTGCTGCGCAGCCTGGCGAGCGGCGTGTTGGCGTTGACGGTGGTGGTTGGCGGGGCGGTGTTCAGCACGCCCGCGCAAGGCCGCTGGGCCTTGCTGGGCACCGGGGCCACCGTGCTGGGCGACCTGTGCCTGGCCTTCGCGTTGGCGGCCTGGATGCGCTCGCGGCGTAACGATCTTGTCGGCCTGTTGCTCGCCGCGGCACTGATGTTTGGCGCTGTGTTCACGCTCACGGCGGCGGCAGTCGGCGTCGGCCTGCCGCTGGTGCGCGGGGCCGGCTGGCTGGCGGTGGAGCTGGTGCTTGCCGCAGTGCTGGGTGTGGCTGCCGTGCAGCGTTGGGCGGCCCGCACCGGGTTCTGAGCGCCCCCAGGGCCGGGCTGCGCCCAGCCCGCCCCCCGTGGGGGTCAAGCAACTCGGGAGCGGCCCTTCGTTTGCTTGAGAGGCCATACTGGCGCCGTCCGCCCCGGAGGCTCATTGATGTCCCTGACCACCGAGATCGACGCCGCCGCCGCGGCGCTGCAAGACCAGGTCATCGCCTGGCGCCGCGACCTGCACCAGCACCCCGAGCTGGGCAACCGCGAGTTCCGCACCGCCGGCCTCGTCGCCGAGCATCTGCGCTCGCTGGGCTTCGACGACGTGAAGACCGGTGTGGCGCACACCGGCGTCGTCGGGCTGCTGAAGGGCGGCCAGCCCGGCGGCGTGGTGGCGCTGCGTGCCGACATGGATGCGCTGCCCGTCACCGAACTCGTGGACCTGCCGTTCGCGTCCAAGGTGCGGGCCATGTGGAATGGCGAGGAGGTGGGCGTCATGCACGCCTGCGGGCACGACTGCCACGTGGCCATCCTGATGGGCGTGGCCAGCATCCTGGCCGGGCTGCGCGCGCAGATCCCGGGCAGCATCAAGTTCATCTTCCAGCCCGCCGAGGAGATGCCGCCCGAGGGCGAGGAGGGCGGCGCGGCGCTGATGATCAAGGAGGGCGTGCTGGAGCATCCGACGCCCAGCGCCATCTTCGGCCTGCACGTCACCTCGCGCCAGCCAGCCGGCGTCATCGGCTACCGGCCGGGGCCGACCATGGCCAGCTCCGACAAGCTCAAGATCACCGTGCAGGGCAAGCAGACCCACGGCGCGGCGCCGTGGCTGGGCGTGGACCCCATCGTCACGTCGGCGCAGATCGTGCTGGGCCTGCAGACCATCGTCAGCCGCACGCTGGACCTGAACCGCGAGCCTGCCGTCGTCACCATCGGTGCCATCAAGGGCGGCGTGCGCGAAAACATCATCCCGGACTCGGTGGAGATGCGCGGCACCATCCGCAGCTTCGATGAGGGCATGCGCGACGCCATTCACGAGCGCATCACGACGCTGGCCGAGGGCATCTCGGCGGCCTCGCGCGCGACCTGCCAGGTCTGCATCACGAAGAACTACCCGGTCACGCGCAACGACCCGGTGCTGACCGAACAGATGGTGCCCACGCTGACGCGCGTGGCCAGCACCGGCCCGCGACCCATGGGCATCGAGGTGGTGCCCAAGGCGACGGGGGCGGAGGACTTCTCCTTCTTCCAGCGCCTGATCCCGGGGCTGTTCTTCTTCGTCGGCGTGACGCCGCCGGACATCGAGCCGAGCAAGGCCTACTCCAACCATTCGCCGCGCTTCGTCGTCGACGAGCGCGGGCTGGAGGTGGGTGTGCGGGCGCTGGCCCACCTGGCGGTGGACTATCTGGTGCAGCTCAGGGCATGAGCAAGGTGTTCCAGGCCATGCTGCGCAGCCGCGCGGACTCGCCGCTGTCCTCCATCTCGCGCAGCACGGCCGTCAGGCGCGGCAGCAGCGTGCGGTGGCGCTGGTGCAGCAGCGCATACAGCGGCGTCAGCTGGAAGCGCGTGGGCAGTGGCTCCAGGCCGGCCAGGTCGCCGGTGTCAAGGTCGGGCGCGCCGGCGGCGGAGGTCAGCAGCGCCACGTCGATGACCTCGGAGCGCAGCAGCCGCAGCAGGTCGGTGCGCGTGCTGGCCTCGATCTTGCGCGGCGCCCCGGCCAGCCATTTCTCCAGCAGCACGACGCCGCGCGGGTAGCCCAGCCGCAGCGCCATCAGCGCCGCCTCGTCGCGCGGCCGTGGCCCGGACTGGCGCACATAGCCCAGCACCTGAACGGTGGCGATGGGCACCGGCACCAGCAGCAATTCGAGATGCTGGGCGGCCAGCTCACGGATGCGCAGGGCCTCGCCGTCCAGCAGGCCCTGCTCCGTCAGCTTCAGCGAGCGGCGCAGCGGCAGCGGCTCGAACCGCAACTCCAGCCCCAGCTTCTCGAAGGCCCGGCGCAGGATGGCGCGGCCCATGGGGGCCAGGCCGGTCAGGTCGTTGGCATCGGTCGCGAAGCGCAGCGGCGCGGGCGCGGCCCGCGCGGGCCAGGCCAGCGCGCACAGCACCAGCCCCGCGTGTCGACGTCGCCAACCCGGCATCGCTGCCACCTGATCCTTGTCGCGCCACCAGCGCCCTGCGGGCCATGGTAGGGCGGCACCGCGGGGCCGGGATCGCGGGAGAACCCGCTGCAGGCAGACTGGAGGTCAGCTCGGCGCGATGTTCAGGAAGAAGCGCGACAGCCAGCCCACGGCATGGGCGTCGCTGACCGCGCCGCGCCCCCGCTGCTCGATGCGCACGTTGGCGACCGAGGTTGACGCCACCGCATTGCCCTGGCCGATGGAGCGCGGGTCCACCTGGCCCGAGAAGCGCAGCACGTCCACGTTGCGGTTGACGCCGATCTGCTTCTCGCCGCTGATCATCAGGTGGCCGTTGGGCAGCACGGCGGTGACGACGGCCGTGATGGCGCCGGTGAACTCGTTGGTGTTCTGGTTGCTGCCCTTGCCCTTGTTGTCGTTGGCCGAGGTGGCGCCGGCGCTGGCGCGGCCGAAGGAGTTGCCGGCGATGCCCGGCAGCGCGGTCACGCCGGCCGACAGGGCACCGGTCTTGCTGAGCTCGCTGGTGCTGGTCTGCGTGGCCGACACGCGTTCGGTGATGTTGATGGTCAGCGTGTCGCCCACCAGGCGGGCGCGGTGATCCTCGAACAGCGGGCGGTAGCTGGCGGCCTGGTAAATGGCGCCGTTGCTGGACACCTGCGGCTGCACCAGCGGCAGGTTGACGACCGGCGTGTGGCTCAGCTCCACCTCCGGCGTGGGGTAGGGCGTGGCGCAGCCGGCCAGCAGAGCGGCGGTGGCGAGAAGGGCGGTGACGGACTTCATGGCGCGCCTCGTCAGATCTGGGCCAGCTTTTGCAGCATCTGGTCGGAGGTCTGCACGGCCTTGGAGTTCAGCTCGTAGGCCCGCTGGGTCTGGATCATCTGCACCAGCTCCTCGACGACGTTGACGTTGGAGGTCTCGACGAAGCCCTGCTGCAGCGCGCCGATGCCGTCGTTGTTGGGCGTGCCGGCATTGGGCGTGCCGGACGCGGCGGTCTCGGTGAACAGGTTCTGGCCCCGCGGGTCCAGGCCGGCGGGGTTGACGAAGCGGGCGAGTTGGATCTGGCCCACGGTCTGCGCCGCCGCCTGGCCCGGCGTGGTGACGCTGACGGTGCCGTCCGCGCCGACCGTGAGGCTCATAGCGTTGGCCGGGATGGTGATGCCGGGCATCACCGTGTAGCCGTTGCTGGTCACCATCTGGCCGTTGGCGTTGAGCTGGAAGCTGCCGTCGCGCGTGTAGGCGGTGGTGCCGTCGGGCATCTGGATCTGGAAGAAGCCGTCGCCCTTGATGGCCATGTCCAGGTTGTTGCTGGTCTGCTGCAGGTTGCCCTGCGTGTAGATGCGCGCCGTGGCCACCGGGCGCACGCCCAGGCCCACCTGCAGCCCGGTGGGCAGCGTGGTCTGCTCGGTGCTGTTGGCGCCGACCTGGCGCATGTTCTGGTAGATCAGGTCCTCGAACACCGCGTGCGAGCGCTTGTAGCCGTTGGTGGCGACGTTGGCGAGGTTGTGCGAGATGTTGTCCAGCTGGTGCTGCTGGGCTTCCATGCCGGTCTTGGCGATCCAGAGTGAACGCATCATGGCTTGGGTTCCTTAGCTTACTGGCTGCCGAGCAGCTTGGCCGATTGCTGGCCCTGGGTCTGAGCCAGCTGCAGCAGCTTCATCTGCTGCTCGAACTGGCGGGCCGCGGCGATCATGGACACCATGGTCTCGACGGCGCTGACGTTGGAGCTCTCCAGCGCGCCGTCCTGCAGCCGGGCTGCGGGGTCGGCGGGCAGGTCGCCGTCCGCGGCGCGGAACAGGCCGTCGTCGCCGCGGGTCAGCTGCGTCGCGGCCTCGGGCGTGACCAGCTTGAGCCGGCCGATGGCGGTGGGCCGCTGGTTGGGCGACTTGGCGCTGACGGTGCCGTCGCCGCCGATGGTGATTTCGCTGTTGGGCGGCACGTTGATGGGGCCGCCGTCGCCCAGCACCGGCATGCCGTTGCGCATGACCAGGATGCCTTCGCCGCTCACGTCCAGCGAGCCGGCGCGGGTGTAGGCCTCGGTGCCATCGTTGGCTTGCACGGCCAGCCAGGCCTGGCCCTGCATGGCCACGTCCAGGTTGCGACCGGTGGCGGTCAGCGCGCCGGGCGCGTCGTTGTAGCCGATGGTGGTTTCCAGCGCGAAGGCGCGCGTGGTCGCACCGTCGCCGCGTATGGGCACGGCGCGGAAGGCCTGCAGCTCGGCGCGAAAGCCGTTGGTCGTGACGTTGGCGAGGTTGTGCGACAGCACGTCCTGGCGCTGCATGGCCGCCTTGGCGCCGGCCATCGACAGGTAGATCATGCGGTCCATCGCAGCGCCTCAGTCGTGTTCAGCGGAGGTTGACGATGGTCTGCAGGACCTGGTCCTGCGTCTTGATCGTCTGCGCATTGGCCTGGTAGGCGCGCTGCGCCGTCACCATGTTGACCAGCTCGGCCGTGATGTCGACGTTGCTCTCCTCCAGCGCGCCGGACTGCAGCGCGCCCATGTTGCCGTCACCTGGCACGCCCACCACGGCGTCACCCGATGCGACCGTGCGGATCCAGACGTTGGCACCCTGGGCCTGCAGGCCCTGCGGGTTGCGGAAGTTGGCCAGCTCCACCTGGCCGGCGGGCTTGCTCTGGCCGTTGGAGTAGCGCGCCAGGATGGTGCCGTTGTCGGCGACCTGGATGCCGGTCAGCTGGCCCGGCGCGTAGCCGTCCTGCGTCAGGTTGGTCACCGCGAAGCTGCTGCCGTTCTCGGTGATCTTGGACAGATCGAGCTGGATGGGCGGACTGTCAATGGCCAGCGTCGAGTAGCCGCGCGCACTCTTGCCCGCAGGTACGGTCATCAGCACGTCGCCGGGCGGCGTCGTTTCAGAGCCGGTGATGGTGCTGGGCGAACCGCCCGTAGGCGGGAAGGTGATGACCGCATACGGTGCGGTTGGATTGCCGAACTCGTCGGGTTCACCTATGTCCTCACCTGCCGCATTGACGGTGAACGGTGAGCCGTTGGCGGTGGCGTAGACGTTCCAGACGTCGCTGCCGTCGTCCAGCGGGGCGGCCTTCTGGAAGTAGAAGGTCACGGCCACGTCCTGGCCCTTGGCGTCGTAGACGGTCATGGACGTGGCGTTGTTGTAGGTGGTGCTGTCGGTCAGGTCCAGGCCGGTGCCGGCGCCGTCCTCGGGCGCGGTCACGGCCAGGCGCGAGTCGAGGTTGAACTCCACCGACACCTTGGACGTCACGGCCGGCGGGATGCCGCCGGTGGGCAGCTGCAGCGGCTGCGCCGTGCCGGGCTGGATGACGCCCTGGCCGTTGGCCGGGTAGCCCATCAGCTTGAGGCCGTCGTTGTTGACGATGAAGCCGTCCTTGCTGACCTTGAACTGGCCGTTGCGCGTGTAGCGCGTCGGGTTGGCACCGTCGGTGACCTGGAAGAAGCCGCCGCCGTTGATGGCCAGGTCCATCGGGTTCTCGGTGGTGGTGATGTTGCCCTGCGTGAACTGCTGGGCCACCGACTGCAGCGAGGTGCCGATGCCGACCTGGCCCTGGCCGGCGCCGTTCAGCGCGGCGGCGTAGACGTCGGCGAATTCCGCCCGCGAGGACTTGAAGCCGTAGGTGCCCGAGTTGGCGATGTTGTTGCCGATGACGTCGAGGTTCTTGGACGCGGCGTTGAGCCCGGAGAGGCCTTGCTGGAATGCCATGGGAGGGTCCTTGCTGTCGTGCGGAGGTGATCAGTTGACGGCCGAGACGGACGCGTAGTCCACCGGGCCCAGGCGGGCCAGGTTCAGCTTGAGGGCGCCGCCCTCGCTGTAGACGGCGTCCACGGTGTCGTGGGAGTAGGTGGTGGACGTGACGGCGGCCGTGCCGTTGGTCGCGGTGATGCGGTACTTCAGCTCGGTGCCCTCGGCGGCCAGCGTGCCGGCGGTCCAGCTGAGGGTCTGGCGGCCCGAGCCCTGGGCGCCCAGTTCGCGCGTGTCGATGACGTTGCCGGCGGGGCCGAGGATCTCCAGCTTGACGTTCTTGGCCGCGCCGTCCAGCTCGTAGCTGGCCTCGGCAACGCCGTTCACGACCTGCAGCTTGTTGCCCGGCACGCTGACCTCGCGGCCGACCAGCGAGATGGACTGCAGCGCCTGCATCTGGCCGAACTGCAGGCCCAGCGTCTTGATGCTGCTGTCCAGCGTGGACAGGCTGGTGACCTGCTGGATCTGCGCCATCTGGCTGGTCACCTGGGCGTTGTCCATGGGGTTCAGCGGGTCCTGGTTGTTCATCTGCGCGACGAGCAGCTTCAGGAAACGGTCCTGCGTCTCCGCGGCGTTCTTGGCCGAGGTGGTGGCGCTGTTGGCGGCGCTGCCGTTCAGGGCGGTGATGTCCATGTCGTTCCCTCAGGTCAGGACTGGCCGAGCTGCAGCGTCTTGAGCAGCAGGTTCTTGGCCGTGCTCATGACCTCGATGTTGTTCTGGTAGGACCGCGAGGCCGAGATCATGTTGACCATCTCCTCGACCGGGTTCACGTTGGAATAGGTCACGTAGCCGTCGGCGTCGGCCTGCGGGTGCTTGGGGTCCAGCACCTTGCGGCCGGGCGTCTGGTCCTCGGTGATGTTGGTCACGCGCACGCCGGCCGTGCCGCTGTCGTTGCGCGCGCCCAGCAGCTCGGTCTGGAACACCACCTGGCGTGCCTTGTAGGCCTGGCCGTCGGGGCCGGCCACCGTGTCGGCGTTGGCCAGGTTGCTGGCCACCGTGTTGAGGCGCTGGCTCTGCGCGCTGACCGCGCTGCCGCTGACGTGGAAGATCTGGAACATGGACATGATTCAGCCCTCCATCAGGCTTGGTTGTGCGACTTCATCGAGTCCAGCGTGGTGCGCACGCTGCCGTTGATGAAGCGCAGCGTGGCCTCGTACTTCACGGCGTTGTCGGCGAAGCTGGCGCGCTCGCGGTCCATGTCGACGCCGTTGCTGTCCATGCTGGTCTGCGCCTGCAGCGCGTACTGCTTGCCGCTCTCGCCGCGCGCGCCGGCCAGCGGCGCCATGTGGCCGCGCTGCGTGGCGGCCAGCGCGCCGGGCGTGCCCACCTCGCCGGTGGCTTCGCGCAGCGCCTGGGCGAAGTTGATCTCTCGCGCCTGGTAGCCCGGCGTGTCGGCGTTGGCGATGTTGCTGGCCAGCAGGCGCTGGCGCTCCGCCCGCAGCGTCAAGGCCTGGGTCTGGAAGTTCAGCGCGTCGGTGAGTCGGTTCAACATCTTGGGCCTCTTGCGAGGAGCGAGCCGGTATGGCTCCTTGCGCAAATTGTCTGAACCAGGCCCGAAAACATGAGCGGGATTAGCGGGGCCAAAGCCGGCCAATTCCGACCTAGGCGCGGCCCGCCGCATCTCTAGAGTGACGGCCATGCTGTACCGAGCCACCTTCCTGCTGTGCCTGCTGCTGACCGGGTGGGCTGCCCGCGCGCAGACCGCGCTCGACCCGGCGCTGCTGGAGCGCGTGCGCCACCTGGCCGAGTCCGCCGCCCGCGCCACCGCGCCGCCGGGCACCCGCGTGGCGGTGGAGATCGGCGCGCTGGACGCGCGCCTGCGCCTGGC
>DASWWC010000127.1:0-35832 GCA_036401055.1 Roseateles sp. | reverse complement strand
GCGCTGGCGTCGGTGCTCGCGCAGCGACGGGTGCGGGTGCGGGTGCAGGCGGCGCAGCCGTCGGCACCGCGTCCGCCACGACGGTCTCCGCCGCCTGCGGCGCGGCGGCCGGCAGGCGGAAACCCATCTCGGCCAGCATGGCCCTCTGACGTGGGTCCCAGCTCATGCTCAGGCGGCCGCCACCGGCAGGCTCATCAGGATGGCGTCCTCGCGCGGCCCCTGCACCACCGGGTAGTAGGCGCGGCGCCGGCCGACCTCGGCAAAGCCATAGCGCAGATAGACCTCGCGCGCGCGCTCGTTGCTGACGCGCACCTCCAGCCACAGCTGGGTCAGGCCGCGCTGGCGGCAGGCGGCGACGAGGCGGTCCAGCATGACCACCGCCAGGCCGCGCCCCTGCCAGGCCGGCGCGACGGTGATGTTGAGCAGGTGCAGCTCGTCCACGCCCGGCATGGCCACCCAGTAGCCCAGAAGTTCCGAGTGCCCCCAGGGCCGGGCAGCGCCCAGCCCGCCCCCCGAGGGGGTCAAGCCAACTTGGGGCGGCCCGGCGTTGGCTTGGGCGCGCGGACCACGCAGCACCTCGGCCGGATAGCCGGCGGCCAGCGAGTCGACGAAATTGCCATGCGTCCACGGCACCGGGTAGGCACGCCGCTCGACGGCCATGACCTCGGTCAGGTCCGGCAGCCGCATGCCGGCGGCCTCGAAGGGCGGTTGCCCGCGGTCCAGCTGGGCGCTCATGCCTTGCTCAACTCGCGTTCGGCCGTCGTCAGCGCCACCTTGTCGCGCACATAGATGGGCAAGGCCTCGGCGGCATCGCGCCCCTCGCCGCGCTGCCAGGCCGCCAGCGCCAGCGCGCCCAGCGCCGCGGCACGCGAATGCGCCTGCGGCCAGGCACGGGGCAGAGGCCCCAGCGCGTCGGCATACTCGGT
Organism: Roseateles sp.; assembly: GCA_036401055.1. Lineage (GTDB taxonomy): Bacteria > Pseudomonadota > Gammaproteobacteria > Burkholderiales > Burkholderiaceae_C > Pelomonas. Next base: position 34,906 of record DASWWC010000127.1, on the reverse strand, counting down.
CAGTGCGGTGCCGGCGACGGCGACCGGCTGGCCCCAGTGGCCGGCCAGCGCCGCGGGCGCGTACAGCGCCGGCGCCTCGACCACCTGCCAGGCGCCGTCGGCCCAGCGATAGCGGGCCGCATAGATCTCGCCGATGCGGGCGTCCATCGCCACCCAGATGTCGTCGCCCGCGCCCTGCGCGCGCGCATCCTCGGCCACCAGCATCAGGCTGTCGATGGCCAGCACGGGCTTGTCCAGGCCGAAGGCCAGGCCCTGGGCGACCGCGCAGGCGGTGCGCAGGCCGGTGAAGGCCCCCGGCCCCTGGCCGAAGGCGATGGCGTCCACGTCGGCCAGCTGCATGCCGGCCTCGGCCAGCAAGGCCTTGATCTCGGGCAGCATGCGCGCCGAGGCCTGGGCGCCGCCGGCGGCCTCGAACCGCCTCGTCGCCCCCGGCGCCACGAGGGCCAGGGCCATCGTCTCGGTGGAGCTGTCAAGGGCAAGCAGAACGGGCATCGAGGCAGTTTACCGTCGGGGTCCGGCGGCCGCGCCCCTAGGCGCAGTGACAGCCGCCACCCGCCAACCAGGCGGCCCATCCTGCCATTCGCCCGCCCGACGCACCGCCCGGCGGCCGCCAGCCGCACCATGGCCGCATGAACAAGCTGCTGCACTCCCTCAAGGCCCACCGGGGCTTCATCGTCTTCCTGCTGGGCCTGGCGCTGCTGCGCACGGCGGTGGCGGATTGGAACCCCATCCCTTCGGCCTCCATGCGGCCCACGCTGCTGGAGGGCGACGTGGTGCTGGTCAACCGGCTGGCCTACGACCTCAAGCTGCCGCTGACCGATGTGGTGCTGCTGCCCCTGGGTGAGCCGCGCCGCGGCGACGTGGTCACGTTCAGCTCGCCGGCCGACGGCACGCGGCTCATCAAGCGCATCGTGGGCCTGCCGGGCGACCGCATCGCGATGCGCGACGGCGAACTGCTGCTCAACGGCCGGCCCCAGGTCCGGGCCGGTGCCCGGTACCGCGGCGAGACGATCGCGCCGGGCTGGGTCGTGGACGCCGTGCGCGCCACCGAGGACCTGGACGGCCGGCCGCATGCCGTGCAAGCGCTGCCCGTGCTGGGCGTGCCGCGCAACTTCACCGAGACCACGGTGCCCGCCGGGCACTACTTCATGCTGGGCGACAACCGCGACCTCAGCGCGGACTCGCGCGTCATCGGCGCCGTGCCGCGCGAGCGGCTGATCGGCCGCGCCCACCGCGTGCTGGTGTCGGCGGACTGGCTGGGCGAGGACGGCTGGCGCCTGGCACCACGGTTCGAGCGCTGGGCAACGGCCATCCGCTGATCACTCCTCCCAGCGGAAGCACCAGATCGCGACCGCCATGAAGGCCACCGTGAAGCCCAGCATGACGGCGCTGGGCAGCAGCGCCTCGGCGAAGGGCTGGGCACGCCAGGTCATGGCGTCCAGCGCATCCACCGCCCAGCGCGTGGGCACGGCCAGCGACACCGTCTGCAGCCACTCGGGGAAGATGAAGGCCGGCACCCAGGCGCCGCCCAGCATGACCATCAGCAGCGTGGCCAGAATGGCCAGGCCGCGCGTGGCCTCGGGCGTGCGGCCCAACGCCGCCACCAGCAGGCCGAAGCTGGCCGTCAGCAGCGAGAAGCAGGCCAGCACCAGCGCGAAGCCGGCCACGCTGCCCAGCACGCGCACGCCAAAGCCGGCGATGGCGACCGCGTAGATCACCGCGAAGACGATCAGCGAGATCAGCGCGCTGGCAACGACCCGGCTGCCCAGCAACTGGGCGCGCGACAGCGGCGCGGCGCGCAGCCGCTTCCACAGACCCAGGCGGCGCATCAGCAGCAGGCCCACGGCCATGTCGATGCCGGCCATCAGGATGAACTGCACGCCCATGCCGGCGAACGAGTGCGCATAGCTGTTATAGGCCGCCGGCGCCGCGTTGGCCGTCGACTGCACGGCCTCGATCTCGCGCGTCGTGTAGGGCATGGACAGCCCACCGGAGCCGGCGCCCGAAGCCGCGGCCTCGCCGCGCTGCACGTCGCCGATGGCGGCAAACATCCTTGTCAGCGCCTCGCGCTGCGCGGCGGGCACGCCGGTGGCGTCGCGCACCTGCTGCTGCAGGTCGCCCAGCGACGCCGGGCTGAAGCTGGCACGGCTGACCTCCTGCATCAGCGTCTGCGCCAGCAGGCCGCGCACGACGGCCAGCACGCTGGCCTGCGAGGGGTCGTAGTGCAGTTCGATCTCGGGCTTGGGCGCGGCGCCGAACAAGGCCCGCGAGGCCTGCTCGCCCAAGCCCTTGGGCAGCACGGCCACGGCGCGCAGCTTGCCCGCGCGCACCTGCTCCAGCAGCTGGGCCGGGTCGCCGACCGAGGTCTTCAGCGACGGCTCGGCCTGCAGCGCCGCGACGACACGCTGCGACAGCGGACTGCCATCCTGGTCGACCACACCCACGGCGATGCCGGCCGGCTTGACCGAGTTGCCGAACAGGCCGCCGAAGAAGGCCGCGATGAGCACCGGCGCGACGATGCTCATCAGCAGCGCACGGCGGTTGGAAAAGTGCAGCTTCAGTTCTGCACGGACGAGGGCGAGCAAGGCTTGCATGGTCGGGTCCTGGTCAATCGCGCAGCGCGCGGCCGGTGAGTTGGAGGAACACGTCTTCGAGCGTGGCCCGTGCCGACGCGATGCCGCGCACCGGGATGCCGCGCTGGGCCAGTGCGGCCAGCAGCGAGCCGGCGTCGCGGCCGATGTCGGCCACACGGGCCTCCAGCCGCTGGCCCACGCGCTTCACGGGCAGGCCCGCCAGCAGCGCGTCGTCCGGCTCGCCGCCCATCTCGATATGCAGTTGCTGCGCGGCCGGCAGCAGCGCGAACAGCTGGGCCTGCGTACCGCTGGCGACGACGCGACCGTGGTCGATGATGGTGATGCGGTCGGCCAGGCGCTCGGCCTCTTCCATGTAGTGCGTGGTGTAGATCAGCGCCTTGCCGGCCGCCTTCAGCGTCTCCAGGTTGTCGAAGATGGCGTTGCGGCTGTGCGGGTCCACGCCGGCCGTGGGCTCGTCCAGCAGGATGACCTCGGGGTCGTGCACGAGCGCGCAGGCGATGTTCAGCCGCCGCTTCATGCCGCCGGAGAAGGTGGACGGCTTGTCCCGGGCGCGGTCCGACAGGCCCACCATGGCCAGCACCTCGTCGGTACGGCGCTTCAGCAGGTCGGGCGCCATGCCGTACAGCGCACCGAACAGCTCCACGTTCATGCGCGCGGGCAGCTCCTCGTACAGGGCGATGTCCTGGGGCACCAGGCCGATGCGGCGCTTGTAGCCGACCTCGTCCGTGCCCAAGCTCACGCCGCCCGACAGCGTCACGCTGCCGGCGTCGGGCGCCGTCAGGCCGCAGATCATGCCCACCGTCGTGGACTTGCCGGCGCCGTTGGGGCCCAGCAGCCCCAGCACCTCGCCAGGGCGCAACGCAAGCGCCACCTCGTGCACGGCCACCCGGCTGCCATAGGCCTTGCGCAGGCCACGGGCCACGAGCACTTCGCTGTCATCCATGACATCGCCTCCTGAATCGAATAGGAGGATGCTAGGCAGGCCAACAAGGCCGGACGATGGGCTGCCGACGGATGGCAGGGAGGCGGCGTGAATCGACGAGCCGCGGAATGAACAGCAGGGACGGCAGCAACACACGCCGCCCCGCGCTGGCGCGCAAACCACCTGATTGATGCATTAGGTCGCCACAGCCCCCGAACCTGAAACATTCGATAACACGCAATGTGCAATTTCACTTGATAAAATCGTGCAACTTCATGATTGTTTCGGTACCCTATGCAAGGTTCCCGAAACCTTTGAAGTCACATGTTCCTCCGCCGTTTGAACCTGAGCCTGCCTGCCGACCGCGCGATCGCGACCGAGTTGTTCCTGGCCAGCGCGGGATACGAGGTTCAGAGCTTTGGCCGCCTGCCCTCGGCTGAAGATGGCGATCAGTTGCACGACCGCTTCCCCGGCGCATGCCCGGCCGAAGATCGGCTCAGCTTCGTGGCCTACCGGCGCAATGAGCCGCTGGCGCTCATTCAAGTGGCCTTGCATCGGCCGGTCCCGGACGCCGCCACCTTGCTGCTGCTGCTCGTGCGGCCCGGCGAGCAGCGCCAGCATGTGGGGTGCGAAATCGTCGAACGTCTGAGCCGCCAGGCCAGGAGCTGGCCTGGCATCGCACGCTGGGAACTCGGCGTGCTGGAGACGAATCTGGCGGGTCTGGCGTTCTGGCGCCACTGCGGCTTCAAGTCCTTCGAGATCGGCGTGGCCCACCCCGAGTTCAAGGCAGGCATGCGCTGGATGCGCAGGCCGATCAAGGGCCGCCCGATGTGCCAGAAGGCAGGCCAGCAGGACGACGATGCGAACGTGCTGGCCGGCCGGCTGCTATCCCGCCTGGGCTGACCCCCTCAGCCGGCCAGCGCCCGCCCGATCAGGATCTTCTGCACCTCACTCGTGCCTTCGTAGATCTGGCAGACCCGCACGTCGCGGTAGATGCGCTCGACCGGGAAGTCGCTGAGGTAGCCGTAGCCGCCGTGGATCTGGATGGCGTCGGAGCAGACCCGCTCGGCCATCTCGCTGGCGAACAGCTTGGCCATGGCCGCCTCCTTCAGGCAGGGCCGGCCGGCGTCCTTCAGCGCTGCGGCATGCCAGATCAGCTGGCGCGCCGCCTCGATCTGCGTGGCCATCTCGGCCAGCTTGAACTGCACCGCCTGATGCTGAAAGATGGGCTGGCCGAAGGTGATGCGCTCCTGGCTATAGCGCAGCGCCGCCTCGAAGGCCGCACGCGCCATGCCCACCGACTGCGACGCGATGCCGATGCGCCCGCCCTCCAGGCCGCTCAGCGCGATCTTCAGGCCCTGCCCTTCGTCGCCCAGCCGGTTGGCGGCCGGCACGCGGCAGTTGTCGAACAGGATCTGCGCCGTATCGCTGCTGTGCTGGCCCATCTTCTCCTCGATGCGCGCCACGGTGTAGCCGGGTGTGGCGGTGGGCACCAGGAAGGCGCTGATGCCCTTCTTGCCGGCGGCCTTGTCGGTCACGGCCATGACGATGGCCACGTCGCCATGCTTGCCGCTGGTGATGAATTGCTTGACGCCGTTCAGCACGTAGTCGTCGCCGTCCCGCGTGGCGGTCGTGCGCAGACCGCCGGCCTCGGAGCCGACATGGGGCTCGGTCAGGCAGAAGGCGCCCAGCATGTCGCCCCGGGCGAGCGGCTTCAGGAAGCGCTCCTTCTGGTCGGCGTTGCCGAAGCCCATCAGGATGGAGCAAACCGGGCAGTTGTTGACGCTGACCACCGTGCTGGTGCCGCCGTCGCCGGCGGCGATCTCCTCCAGGATGACGGCCAGGGCCAGGTAGTCCAGCCCGGCGCCATCCCATTCGGTGGGCACGGCCACGCCGTAGCAGCCCAGCGCCGCGAGGCCCTTCAGCTGTGCGGCAGGGAAATGGTGTTGCTTGTCCCACGCCGCGGCGTGAGGGGCGATCTCGGCTTGCACGAAGGCGCGGATGGCGTCCTGTACGGCGAGATGGTCTTCGGTAAGAAGCATGGGCTCGACCTGTGATGGGGGTGAGCCATTGTCCCAGCCGCCGTCAGCCCTGCCCGTCCTTGACCAGCAGCGTGCCCCGCCCCACCACGCTGGGCGGCGAATGGCGCACCGTGGCGCGGCCGTCCACATGGACCAGCCAGCCGCCCAGCTTGACGTTCCACTCGATGCTGGCCACGCGCCAGCTCAGCACCAGTTCCTGCTCGGCGAACACCGGCGCCTTGAAGGCGAAGTTGAAGTTCAGGCACAGCAGCTCGCGCGGCTGGCCGTCGTCGTCGCGCGAGAAATGACTGGCCGCCAGGCCGATCATCAGCGCCGTGGTCTGCTGGCCGCTGGCGATGATCTCGCCGTGGCGGGCGCGCTGGGCGGCCTGCACGTCGTGGTGCAGCGGGTTGGTGTCGCCAGTCAGCCGCGCAAAGGTCGCAATGTCTTCGCGCGAGAAGCGGACCAGCCGCTCGCAGGTCTCGCCGGCCTGGACCAGCGGGGTGTTGGCGGTGTCGGCTTCGGCAACGGGGGCATCCATCAACTACTCCTGATGTTCATGGTTGGTGCAATCCAGCGTGGGGCCCGCTGTTCCATGACGGGACAAGCAAGCGCAATGCCGGGGACGCGACCTTAGCAGCCCGGCTCGCAGCCCCGGCCGGTGTCGGTCAGAGTCGATCCTGCTCGTTGGGCGCCTTGGGCGGCCGGCCCAGCACCCACATGAAGTACAGGGCCTTGGCCGCCTTGGCGCGGCTGACCACCTGCTGCGGCTGCAGCACCCGGCCGTTGAGCATGCGCCCGCGGGCGATGCCCTGCTCGGAGCGGATCAGGCCCAGCTCGTAGGCCTGGCGCACGGGCGCGGCCAGCGCGGGGGTGATCTCGGCCGTGTCGGACAACGCGGCCCACGGCAGCAGCGGGTCGTAGCGGGCATCCCGGGCGCCGCCGTTCAGGTTGGGGTCCAGCGCCGCAGCACCGGGCACGGCGGCGGGGCCGTTGTAGTCCGTCATGTAGGCCGGCTTGCTGCGGAACCTGGCCTCGTAGGCCTGCAGCAGCAGCGCACCCATGCGCTCGCGGCGCAGCGGCCCGGGGGCCGCAGCCAGCGCCTGCGGCGGCAGCCCCAGCAGCCGGCCCAGTGCATCAGCGAACCGGGCTTCGTCCATGGGCAGCTCGGGGCGGAAGCGTCGCTCGCCGTCCAGCTTCAGCACACCCAGTTGCAGCAGCTTCTCGATCTGGTTGCGGTAGTAGGCGCCATCGCCATCGACGATGTCGCGCGCGATCTCCGGGTAGACGGCGGCCCAGTCGTCCGCCACCAGCGCCGCCCGCACGTCGAGGCGCAGCCATGCCGTCACGTCGGCGGCCACGCGGTCGCCCGCATCGGCCAGCCGCGCCAGCTCGGCAACCACCAGGCGCGCGTATTGCCTGGACATCGCCTCCTTGAAATGCGTGCCGTCGATCTTGTCCGCCGGATGCCCGTTGGCATAACTGCCGGTGTTGGTCTTGCCGGGCGTCTCGCCGGCCTCGATGGACATCACCATGGCCGTGACGGCGGCCGGGCCGGCCTGGTTGTAGTACTCGACACTGCGTGCGTTCAGGTCCACGAACGGCACACCCAGCTCCGCCCCCAGCCGGCGCAGCAGCGCCGGGAAGCGCCGCGTGGTGAAGGAGTCCGCATAGACCTCGCCGGCTTTCAGCGCACCGGGCACGCGCGCCATCGGCGTCACCAGCACGGGCCGCAGGCCGCGCGCACGCAGGGCCGGCAGATAGACCTCGCGGATCAGCTCCTCCACCATCGCCTCGGTGCCACCACGGCCCCAGCGGCGCGTCTCGTCGGCGCTCTCGTCGTTGTGGCCGAACTGGATCAGCACCACGTCGCCCACGCGACCGGCCAGCAGCAGGTCGTTGAAGCGCCCCTCGGCATAGGCGCTGCGCCAGGAGCGCCCGCCCATCGCGTAGTTCTGCAGCCGCACCTGCCCGGCGTCGAAGAGCCGGCCCAGCACCTGGCCCCAGCCGCTCATGGGCGCCTCGTCGAAGGTGTAGGTCTTCATCGTCGAGTCGCCCAGCGTGAACAGCGTGGGCCGCTCACCGGCCGGCCGCGGCTCGGGCGGCAGCGGGGTCAGCTCGACCTCCTCCAGCCCCACGGCCACGCCGCGCTGCTTCGGCTCCACCTCGATGTCGATGAAACCGCGTCCGCTGACATGCCGGTAGCGCCACTCCCGGCCCTGCACCGTCATGCGGTTGCGGTGCGGCAGCAGGCCGGCGGCGTCCCAGAAGGCGGTGGACAGCAGCCGGCTGGTCTGCAGGCCGCTGATGGACACGGTGGCCTGGTCCGCGCCCGTCGTGCTGCGCACGCGCACCGCATAGGCGCCCGGCGGCACCTGGATGCGGAAGGCCAGGCCGAAGTGGTTGGCGTGCTCACCCTCGGACTCGAAGGCCGGCTCGCTGAGCGTCGCGCCGTCGTCGCCGCTGCGCAAGGGCACCGCATGCACCGTGCGCGCCGGCAGCGCGCCGGTGCGTTCGACGAAGCCGTAGCCGGTTGCGGCCTCGAAGCGCGGCGCACCGCCCTCGGCGCTCCAGCGCAGGCTGAGCGCCCCCGGCACGGGCACCGGCCCGAAGCTGTAGTGCAGCGGCGCCGCGCCGGCCGCCAGGCTGAACGCCAGCGCGGCGGCGGCCAGCAGGCCTGACAGCGCCCTCACCACGCCAGCCGCTGGCCGTCGTAGTTGAAGAAGCTGCCCGAGTCGGCCGGCTTCACGGCGGCCAGCACCGTGCGCATGCCGGCGATGCTGGTGGTGGCGTCGATGTCCGCGCCCGCGCCGCCCATGTCGGTGCGCACCCAGCCGGGGTGGAAGCTGACGACGGTCGCCTGGCCCGCCAGGGCCAAAGCCGCGTCCTTCATGACCGAATTCGCCGCCGCCTTGGACGCGCGATACAGCCAGTTGTCGGGGCTGCCGCGCAGCGCGATGGACCCCATGCGCGACGACAGGATGGCTACCCGCGCGCCCGGCGCCAGCGCTTCGGCGATCTGCGGCAGCAGCCGCATGGGGCCCAGCACGTTGGTGTGCATGACGGCGTCGAAGTCGGCCTCGGTGGGCGTCTGCAGGCCCTGCGTGCGCGGGCCCAGCACGCCCGCGTTGATGACCACCACGTCGAAGCGATCGCCGTCGATCAGCCAGGCCAGGCCGGACACGCTGGCCGCGTCGGCCACGTCCAGCTTCAGCGCGCGGGCGCCGTGCTCGCGCAGGCGCTCCAGCGCCGCCTCGTCGCGCGCCGTGGCGGTGATGCGCGCGCCCGCTGCGCGGTACTGGCGCACGAACTCCAGGCCCAGGCCGCGGGAGGCGCCGATGATGAGAACGTTCATGGTTTGGTGAGGGCGAGCTTGGCCGCCAGTGCAGTGAACAGGCCGGCGCCGCCCAGGTTCAGCGCGCGGCCGGCCCAGGGCCGGGGCTTCGCGCGGCGCAGCGGTGCCACGAGGGCGATCAGCGCCAGCAGGAACAAAAAGCCCTGCACGATGAACCAGCCGCCCAGGAACAGGAAGGCCAGCGTCTTGTCGGGCGCGTCCGCCGAGATGAACTGCGGCAGCAGCGCCAGGAAGAACAGCGCCACCTTGGGGTTCAGCGCATTGGTCAGAAAGCCCTGGCGCACCGTGCGCCACCAGGCCTCGGGCGCCTGCACCTCGGCGGGCGCCGCGGCCGGCCGCAAGCCGGCGCGGGCCATGCCCCAGGCGACGTACAGCAGATAAGCCGCGCCCACCAGCTTGACCACCGTGAAGGCCTCGGCCGACGTCGCCAGCAGCGCCGCGAGGCCAAAGGCCGCCGCCAGCGTGTGCAGTACGCAGCCCGCACCGACGCCGACAGCCGCCGCCACGCCCTGGCGCCAGCCGCCCTTCAGCGTGCTGGCCACCGTGTAGGCCATGTCCACGCCGGGCGTGGCGTTCAGCACGAAGACGGTGGCGGCGAACAGTGCCAGGTCGTGGGTTCCCAGCATGGTCAGACCATCTCCAGCGCCAGGGCCGTGGCCTCGCCACCGCCGATGCACAGCGCCGCCATGCCCTTCTTGAGTCCGCGCTTCTTCAGCGCGCCCAGCAGCGTGACGACGATGCGCGCACCGCTGGCGCCGATGGGGTGGCCCAGCGCGACCGCGCCGCCGTGCACGTTGACGATCTCGTGCGGCAGCTTGAACTCGGACATGGCCGCCATGGTCACGGCGGCGAAGGCCTCGTTCACTTCCCACAGGTCCACGTCGCCGGCCTGCCAGCCGGCCTTGTCCAGCGCCTTCTGGATGGCGCCGACCGGAGCGGTCGTGAACCAGTCGGGCGCCTGCGCATGCACCGCGTGGCTGACGATGCGGGCGATGGGCTGCAGGCCGCGCGCCTTGGCCGTGCTCTCCCGCATCAGCACCAGCGCGGCGGCGCCGTCGGAGATGCTGGACGAGGTGGCGGCCGTGATGGCGCCGTCCTTCTTGAACGCGGGCTTCAGCGTCGGGATCTTGTCGAGCTTGGCCTTGAAGGGCTGCTCGTCGAACTTGATGACAGTGTCGCCCTTGGGGGAGCTGATCGTCACCGGCGCCATCTCCCAGTCGAAGCTGCCGTCCTCGTTGGCGGCCTTGGCGCGCTGCGTGGACGCGATGGCGTACTGGTCCATCGCCTCGCGGCTGAAGCTGTACTTGGACACGCACTGCTCGGCGAACACGCCCATGGCCTTGCCGCGCTCGTAGGCGTCTTCCAGGCCGTCGATGGCCATGTGGTCGAACACGGCGCTGGCGCCGTACTTGATGCCCTTGCGCGCGAACATCAGGTGCGGCGCATTGGTCATGCTCTCCATGCCGCCCGCCACGACGACCTCGGCGCTGCCGGCCGCCAGCATGTCGTGGGCGAACATCATCGTGCGCATGCCCGAGCCGCACATCTTGCTCAGCGTCACGGCACCGGCCGAATCAGGCAGGCCGGCGCGACGCAGCGCCTGGCGGGCGGGCGCCTGGCCCTGGCCGGCCATCAGGCAGTTGCCCATCAGCACTTCGTTGATGGCATCACCGGGCACGCCGGCACGCTCGACGGCGGCCTTGATGGCGACGGCGCCCAGCTCCCAGCCGGCGAGGCCGGCGAAATCACCCAGCAGGCCGCCGATGGGGGTGCGGGCGGCGGACACGATGACGATGGCATCGGACATTTCAGAACTCCGTTCGGTCAACGAAGCCACCATTGTGGCTGCGCCTCCAAGAGCCGCGCAGACGGACGGGGTTTGCGGGCCGAGCGCCGGGCCGCTCCCAAGCCGGCCCGTCCTGGCGATGTGCTTGCGGCTCAATGCCGCAAGCATCGCCGTCCCCTCGGGGGACCGGCCAACGTACCCGTTGGACGAGGGGCTCACCGCACCGCGGCCACCGGCACGATGCCGCAGTCGGCCGGACGGGCATCCGGCGCCAAGCGCCGCACCGAGCGGCAGAACTCGCTCCAGAAGCCGCGCGTCCACGCCGGGTGGCGCTTCTCGAAGGCCGGGGATGCCGGCATGAAGTAGGCCAGCCGCGCCACCGGCCGCGCCCATTCGACCAGGCCCGCGCGCTGCTCCGGCGTCAACGCCTCGCGCGTCGTCAGCAGCAGGTCGAAACGACCCGCGCGCAGCATGGCCACCTCGCTGTCCAGCGTCGCCACGGGCTCCACCTGCCAGCCGCGCTCGCGGGCCAGCGTCTCTTGCACCGAGCCGGCGACCACGCCCACCCGCCAGTGCGCCGCCAGCCGGCGGCCGTCCCAGCCGGCATCGGGCGCGGTGCCCGGCCGGCCGAACAGCATCAGGCTGCCAAACACCGGCGCCCAGGCCAGGTCGGGGCGCCCCTGGGCGTCGAGCGGGAAGCGCAGCGACGCCAGCCGTTCCGGCGTCACGCCATACAACACCGCGAAATCGATGCTGCCCTGCGCCAGCGCGGCGCTGAGCCGGCGTGCCGGCAGCCGCAGCAGTTCGGCCCTGCAGCCCAGCCGCCTGGCGGCGTCGCGCACGGCGTCCACCTCCCAGCCGGGAGGATCCTCGAAGCGGGTACCCTGGCCCATCAGGCCCGGCGGCGTGGCGCTGTCGTTGAAACCCACGCGCAGCGGCGTCGGGCAGGCGGCAGCAGCCCACGCCACCGCGCACCACAACACCGCCGCCGCGAGCGCCCGTTTCATGGGGCCGAGTCTAGGTGGGCGGCCGCTCCAGCCGGAAGTCAGCGCCACAGCCGGTAGGGCCAGAACGCCTCTTCGCTGCGTATGCGGCAGCGCAATTCCTCGGGGCTGAAGCCGGTCAGCCGGCGGGTCTCGCGACACAGGTGGGATTGGTCGGCATAGTCGCTCCCGGCGGCGATGTCGGCCCAGTTGAAGCCGGGCCGCTGATCGGCCGCTGCGACCGCGTAGAAGGCCGCTTCCGCGCGCGACACCGCGCGCAACTCGCGCAGCGGCACACCCGCCCACGCCTTGATGCGCCGCTCCAGCTGGCGCAGGCTGCGGCCGGCCGCGCTGGTGGCCGCGCGCACGGCCAGCGCCTCGGTCCAGTCCGCATAGCGGTGGCTGGGCCGGCGCGCGCCCAGCGCCTGCCAGCGCGGCAGCAGGAAGTCCTGCAGCAGTTGCAGGCGAGCCTCATCGCCCGCGGCGGCGGACATGGCCGCGGCCCAGTCGCGCCAGTCGGTCGGCAGCAGCTCGCGCGGATCGACGATGCGGTTCACCAACCCATCCAGCGCGATCCCGGTCAACGCGGTGAACGCGTCGGGCAGCATCAGCAGCTTGAAGGCGCGTATGTCGCCCGGGTTGCGCGTGTGCGACGGCAGCGTGAACGGCCCGCCCAGCATAACGGGCGCATGCCAATGCTCGGCGGGCGGCTGCGAGAAGCCCGGCGTAGCCTGCCATTCGCTGCCGCCATCCAGCCACCAGAACAGACTGACCAGCGGCGTCGCCGGGAAGTAGTTCTCGCGCTGCACCGCATCCAGGCCGCGGCCCCGCGTGTCGCGCAGCATCACGGCGCGCACGCAGCCAGCCAGGGCCAGAGGCGGCAGCCAGAGGCGGGTGCCTTCATGCTCCGTCATGCGGATCAGTGTCGCATTCGTTCAAGACGGTGCCGACCGCGACGCGCAACATCGCCGCCATGACAAGCCTGACCTGGAACGACCTGCCCGCCCACCCTGTCCGATGGTGGGGCCTGCCCTCGCTGATGGCCATGCGCCGCGACTACCTGGCCTTCGTCGGCTCGCAGCGCCGGCTGGGCGACATCGCGGGCCACCGCGTGTTCAACGAGCGCGCCGTGGACCTGTTCTCGCCCGAGCTGGTGCGCGAGGCCATGGTGGACCATGCCGATGCGCTGATCCGCTGGGAGCGCGGACCCGAAGTGTTCGAAGGGCTGATGGGCCAGTCCGTGCTTGTCACGGAAGGGTCGACCTGGCAGCGCCAGCGGCGCATGCTGATGCAGGCGTTCACGCCCAGGCGCGTGGCCGGCTACGCGGCGCTGATGACCGAGGCCGCCGCGGCCGGGCTGGACGCGGTGCGCCCCGGCGATGTCGCGATGGACGCGCTGTTCAGCCACCTGACCATGGACGTCATCTCGCGCACGCTGTTCAGCGCGCCCATCGGCACCGACACGGCGGCCGCCGCCGACGCTGTGCAGGTGCTCAGCGAGACGGCGCTGGCCGAGATGTTCTGGCCGGTCACGCTGCCCGACTGGCTGCCGCTGCCCGGCAAGGCCGCCAAGCGCCACGCGGGCAAGCTGCTGCACGGGCTGCTGGGCGGGCACATCGCTGCGCGCAACACGGCCGGCGAAGACGGCAAGACCGACCTGCTCGGCATGCTGAAGGCCCTGCGCGACGAGACGACGGGCGAGGCGCTGTCGCCGCAGGAGGTCTATGACCAGTGCATGGTCAGCTTCCAGGCGGGCCACGAGACCAGCGCCACGGCGCTGCTGTGGTGGAGCTGGCTGCTGGCCACCCACCCCGAGATCCAGGCCCGCGTGCGCGACGAGGTCGACGCGGTGCTGGCCGGCCGCGTGCCGACGGCCGACGACGCCGCCACCCTGCCCTATCTCGGCGCCACGCTCAAGGAGGCCATGCGGCTGTACCCGCCGGTGGCGGCCCTGCTGACGCGCCGACTGACGCGCGACGTGACGCTGGGCGGCGTGCAGCTGCCGGCGCGCACGCTGGTGCGGGTCACGCCATGGCTGCTGCACCGCGACCCGCGCTGGTGGCCGGACGAGCCGCTGGCCTTCAGGCCCGAGCGCTTTCTGGGCGATGCCGCCCACGCCATAACGCGCGGCGCCTACATCCCGTTCGGCCTCGGCCCGCGCGTGTGCCTGGGCCAGCACTTCGCGGTGCTGGAGATGACGCTGATCGCCGCGCTGCTGTTGCAGCGTTTCGAACTGGCCCCGGTCGGCACCGAGGCGCCGAAGCCACGCATGGCGGTCACGTTGCGGCCGGCGAACGGCCTGACGTTGACGCTTACCGGTAGAACGCCTCGACGGTGCCCTTGAGCTTGATGCACAGCGGCCGGCCCTTGCGGTCCAGCGTCTTGCCGGCGGGCACCTTCACCCAGCCTTCGCTGATGCAGTATTCCTCGACGTCGTTGCGCTCCTTGCCGTTGAAACGGATGCCGATGTCGTGCTCGAACACGGCGGCGACGTGGTGGGGGCTGCGCGGGTCCACGCTGAGGTGATCGGGCAGTGCGGGGCGGGTATCGGCGGTATCGGACATGGTTGTCGGGTGCGGTCAAGCGAGGGGGCGCATTGTCGGGGATGCGCCGCGACGGTCCGACGCCCGCCAGACAGGCGGAAACAATCAGCGGAAAGATCGGCGAGGTGAGGATTCACCGGGATACCTCGTTAGGCTCCGGCGCACGCCGGCGGTGCGAGCCGGCCCTCAAGGAGACCGCATGACGAAGACCTTCCTCGCCGGCCTGGCAGCGCTGCTGCTGGCCGGGGCCGCACAGGCGCAACCTGCCACCCCCGTCTGCCAGGTGCAGCAGCTCAAGGTGCCGCCGACGCAGTGGCGGGGCCAGGCCGCCTACCGAGCCAAGGCCGAAGTCAGGAACGGCCGCGTCACGGCGGTGGAGATCACGTCGCTGAACGGCGGCGTTGACCGGCGGGCGCAACGCGCGTTCGCCCAGGCCATCGACCAGGCGCTGCGCGGCGCCCCCTGCCAGCCGGGCGACCACGTGTTCGAGCAGCGCTTCGACTTCGATGTGCGCTCGGATGGCACAGCCGGGCAGCCACCTGCCACGCTCACTGCCCAAGACGCCAAGCCGCTGCTCCACGGCGAGCAACCCATCGTCGTCCCGCCGATGCCGACCTGGAAGCCCGTGCTGGCCCCCGACACCTGCGAGGTGCCGACCCCGGCGCTGCCGGCCGCAGCCGCCAGTTCGGCCTGGCGCGGCAAGGCGGCCTACCGCTCGCAGGCGGATTTCCGGGACGGGCGCCTGCTGACCGTGCGCACCCGCGCCGTCACGGCCCCGAAGGACCCCGCACTGAACAGCGCGCTGTTTCGCGCCGTGTCCGATGCGATGAAGGCCGCGCAATGCCCGGCAGACACGCAGCTGGTGGAGCGGAATTTCGACTTCGATCTGAGCGGCGACGCCGCACGCTGAACACGCGGCGGTCTAGGGACAAGCCCGGCGTGCCCTTCGGCATGCCGGCGCATCCGGGCGACACTGCGCGCCGTTCCCGCACAGGAGACCCCATGTTGAAGACCACCCGCCGCGCGGTGCTGGGCGCCATCAGCGCCGCCACGCTCGCGATTGCCCTCAGCCCCGCCGCGGCCGCACCCCAGGCCGACCACTGGCAGATCCCCGTCCACACGAAGAAGCTGGCCAACGGCCTGACGGTCGTCATCTCGCCCGACGCGAGCAGCCCCACGGTGGGCATCAGCGTCGTCTACAAGGTGGGCATGCGGCTGGAGCCGCGCAACCGCACCGGCTTCGCCCACCTGTTCGAGCACCTGATGTTCCAGGGCACGCCCAAGGCGCCCAAGGGTGTGTTCGACCAGGTCATCACGTCCGGCGGCGGCAACAACAACGGCTCGACCCGGCCCGACTTCACCAACTACATCGAGACCGCGCCGTCGTCGGCGCTGGAGTCCATGCTGTGGCTGGAAGCCGACCGCATGACGACGCTGGACTTCAACCCCACGACGCTGAAGAACCAGCAGGACGTGGTGAAGGAAGAGATCCGCGTCAACGTGCAGAACCAGCCGTATGGCGGCTTCATGTGGCTGGACATTTCCGCGCTGGCCTTCGACAAGTGGGAGAACGCCCACGACGGCTACGGCAGCTTCGTCGACCTGGAGAACGCCAACCTGGACGACGTGCGCGCCTTCCACCGCGACTTCTACGGCCCCAACAACGCCGTGCTGTCCATCGCCGGCGACGTGACGCCGGCGCAGGGCTTCGCGCTGGCCGAGAAGTACTTCGGCAAAATCGCCGCACGCCCCACCCCCAAGCCCAGCGACTTCCGTGAGGGCCTGAACACCAAGGAGCGCCGCCTGACGCAGCCGGACAAGCTGGCCCAGGTGCCCGCCGTGGCCGCCGCGTGGAAGCTGCCCGACCGAGCTAGCCGTGACCAGGCCCCGTTTGCCGTGCTGGGCCAGCTGCTGGCCGGTGGCGACGCGTCGCGCCTGTACCAGGGCCTCGTGAAAGGCCGCGAGCTGGCGCTGAACGTGAACTCGCTGTATGGCCTCACCAGCATCTGGGAGTACGACGGCCCCAGCCTGTTCACCGTGTTCGCGCTGTACAAGCCCAACACCACGGCCGACGCGCTGCTGGCCGGCATGGATGAAGAGATCGCCCGCGTCGTCAAGGACGGCGTGGACGCGCCGACGCTGAAGAACCTGAAGACGGCGCTGCTGGCCGATTGGTACAACGGCGCGGAGATGTTCCTGAACCGCGCCGACCGCCTGGCCAAGCTGCAGGCGCTGTGGGGCGATGCCACGGTCATCAACAAGGTGCCGGGCTGGATCAACGCCGTCACGTCGGCCGACGTGCAGCGCGTGGCCGCCACCTACCTGACCACCGCCAACCGCTCGGTCATCGACCGCAAGCCCGCCGCGATGCTGGCTGCGCCCGCCGCGTCCGCCGCCAAGCCGGCCTCCCAACCCTGATGCCGGAGCCGAAGACATGAAGAACTCCGTTTCCAACACCTTCCGCCTCGGCGCCATCGCCGCCGCACTGCTGGCGGGTGCCGCCCAGGCCGCCACCGTGCCCACGCCGGCCGAGCTGCCGCCCTTCGGCCAGGACAAGCCGCTGGCCGTCCCCAAGATCACGCAGCAGACGCTGCCCAACGGGCTGCAGGTCTGGGTGGTGCCGCGCACCGGCATCCCGCGCGTGGACTTCGTGCTGGCCGTGCGCGGCGCCGGCTTCGGCGCCGATGCTCCCGACGCGCCGGGCCGCGCCAAGCTGCTGGCCGGCCTGCTGTCCGAGGGCACCACCACGCGCAGCTCCAAGCAGATCGCCGAGGACGCCCAGGCCATGGGCGGCGGCGTGGGCGCGGGCGCCAGCAACGACGGCATCAGCGTCTACGCCAACGCGCTGGCCTCGCACGCCGAAGGCATGGCGCAGCTGCTGGCCGACGTGGCACGCCGGCCCGCCTTCCCCGAGGGCGAGGTGCAACTGGCCAAGACCAATGCGCTGCAAGGCCTGAAGGCCAGCAGCACGCAGCCGTCGTTCCGCGCCGCCAAGGCGCTGGACGGCGCCATCTACGGCGAGCACGCCTACGGTCGCACGCAGGAGACCGAGGCTGCCATCAAGACCGTCACGGCGGAGGGCCTGCGCGCCGAGCATGCGCGGCGCCTGCGCCCCGACCGCGCGCTGCTGGTCATCACCGGCCGCATCACGGCGGACCAGGCCATGAAGCTGGCGCGCGATGCCTTCGGCGACTGGAAGGCCAGCGGCGACGCCGTGCCCGAGCTGCCCGCGCCGGCCGCCGCGGCCCCCGTGCAGCGCCTGCTGCTGGAACGCCCCGGCAGTGTGCAGGCCACGCTGCGCCTGGGCCGCCCCGGCATGGCCGCCAGCGGTGACGAGCAGGTGGCGCTGCGGCTGGCCAGCACCGTCATCGGCACGGGCTTTTCCAGCCGGCTGAACCAGAACCTGCGTGAAGAGAAGGGCTACACCTACGGCGCGCGCGCCGGCGGCCAGTCCTGGCGTGTGGGCGGGGCCATCACCGGCGGCGCCGACGTGCGCAACGAGGTGACGGCCGCGGCCATGACCGAGTACGTCAAGGAGTACCGCCGCCTCGGTGCCGAGCCGGTGCCCGAGGCCGAGCTGGCGATGAACAAGCGCTACATGGCCGGCACCTACCTCGTCAGCACGCAGCTGCAGGGCTCGCTGGGCCGCCAGCTCGCCAACAACTGGCTGGTGGGCCTGCCGGCCGAGTTCCTCGGCAACTTCGTGCCGGCGATCCAGAAGGTCACGGCCGCGCAGGTGCAGGCGGTCGGCAAGAAGTACTTCAACCCGGACGAGCAGAGCTGGGTCGTCGTCGGCGACTCCACCAAGATCGCCGAGCAGCTGAAGGCGTTCGGCGAGTTCGCGACGGTCAAGCCCTGACGTGAACCACGGGCCCCACACGCGTGAGGCCCGTGCCGCGAGCCCTCAGCGCGTGCGCCGCGGCTCGCTCTTGCCGCGCAACTGGGCGCCGGCGCGCGCATTGCCGCGCGTCGCCGGCTTGTCGGACGACGGCCCGGCCGGCTGAACCAGACCGGTCGCTGCCGACACTGCCACGGTCTGGAACTCCGCCGCGTAGTGCTTGCGCATGCGCACGATCTCGCGCTTGTACTTGCCGGCAAGCTGCGTCTTCCTGGTGTCCGACAGCAGACGGCCGGCGACGTGGAAGAACTTCGACTCTTCTTCCTTCAGGTGGTGGCGCACCTTGAAGCTCAGCGTCTTCGCGGTCGCGATCCAGTCGTCCTGTTGCTTGTGGCGCACCGACAGGTCTTCCAGCAGTTCGTCGACCTGGTGATGCTCATGCAACGCATGGCGGGACGCATCCAGCCCGCCGTCCTCCATCAGCAGCGGCGCGTATAGGAAGCGCTCCTCGGCCGCCGCGTGGGCCATCAGCTCCACCTTCAGCTGCAGGAACAGCAGTTGGCGCGCCGCCATGTCGCCGCGGGACGCGGTGAGCTTGCGGCACAGGTCGCGCTGCAGGTCGTGGCTTTCGCGGATGGCGTCGAAGATCATCGGATCGTCCCCAAGGCAGAGCTGTGCTGCCGGCCATTCTGTTGGCCGGCGCAGCCCGCCGTTGTCGGACGAAACCGCTTCGCTCAGCCGGCCGGTGCGTAGCGCGCCCTGACGTTGGCCAGCGCGCGGCGGTAGGCCGGCTCCACGTCGTCCGCGCTGCCCGCCGTCAGCGCCAGGTCTTCCAGCAGGCCGTTGTGCAGGCCGTAGACCCAGCCGTGCACCACCACATCCTGGCCGCGCGACCAGGCGTCCTGCACGACCGTGGTGTGGCAGGCGTTGCGGGCCTGCTCCACCACGTTCAGCTCGCACAGCGCGTCCACGCGGCGCAGCTCGGGCACGGTGTCCAGCCAATCCTGGTGCATGCGGCGCACGTCCTGCACGTGGCGGATCCAGTTCTCCACCAGGCCCACGCGCGAGTCGTACAGCGCCGCGCGCACGCCACCGCAATTGCTGTGGCCCACGACGATGATGTGGCGCACCTTCAGGTGATCCACCGCGAACTGCATGACGGACAGCGCGTTCAGGTCCGAGTGCACGACGACGTTGGCGACGTTGCGGTGCACGAACAGCTCGCCCGGCAGCAGGTCCACCAGCTCGTTGGCCGGCACGCGGCTGTCGGCGCAGCCTATCCACAGGTATTGCGGCGTCTGCTGCTTCAGCAGGCGGGAAAAGAATCCCGGCTCCTGGGCCTCGGTCTCGGCGGCCCAGCGCTTGTTGTTGTTGAGCAGATCCTGGAGTTGGTGATTGGCGTTCGTCATGCCGCTATTTTCTCAGCCCCGAGTTACATCGTTTGGCCGCAGCTCACATCCGCGTTGCGGATATGAGCCTTCGCCGCAACGGCGCCGCTGCGCGGCTTGTTGTCAGCCCCCTCGACCATTACATGGTCTCGGCAAACAGCTCGCGCCCGATCAGCATGCGGCGGATCTCGCTGGTGCCGGCACCAATCTCGTAGAGCTTGGCGTCGCGCCACAGCCGGCCCAGCGGGTATTCGTTGATGTAGCCGTTGCCGCCGAAGATCTGCACGCCCTCGCCGGCCATCCAGGTGGCCTTCTCGGCCGTCCACAG
This sequence comes from Roseateles sp., assembly GCA_036401055.1. Classification (GTDB taxonomy): domain Bacteria; phylum Pseudomonadota; class Gammaproteobacteria; order Burkholderiales; family Burkholderiaceae_C; genus Pelomonas. The sequence continues at coordinate 15,148 of DASWWC010000127.1, read as the reverse complement.
GATGACGCTGGCGCAGTCCTTGCGCACCTGGCGCACGTGCTCGGCGCCCAGCAGGTCCAGGTTCTTGGCCACCGTGTAGGCAAAGCTGCGCGCGGCCTGCAGCACGGTGTACATGTCGGCCACCTTGCCCTGGATGAGCTGGAACTCGCCGATGCTCTGGCCGAACTGCTTGCGGTCGTGGATGTAGGGCACGACGTTGTCCATGACGCTCTGCATGATCCCGAGCGGACCGCCGGTCAGCACCGCACGCTCGTAGTCCAGGCCCGACATCAGCACCTTGGCGCCGCCGTTCACCGCGCCCAGCACGTTCTCGGCCGGCACCTCGACGCTGTTGAACACCAGCTCGCCGGTGTGCGAGCCGCGCATGCCCAGCTTGTCGAGCTTCTGCGCGATGGAAAAGCCCTTCATGCCCTTCTCGATGAGGAAGGCCGTCACGCCACGCGCACCCAGCTCGGGCTCGGTCTTGGCGTAGACCACCAGCGTGTCGGCGTCGGGGCCGTTGGTGATCCACATCTTGCTGCCATTGAGGACGTAATAGCCGCCCTTGTCCTCGGCCTTCAGCTTCATGCTGATGACGTCGGAGCCGGCGCCCGGCTCGCTCATCGCCAGCGCCCCGACATGCTCGCCGCTGATCAGCTTGGGCAGGTACTTGGCGCGCTGCGCGTCGTTGCCGTTGCGCTTGATCTGGTTCACGCACAGGTTGCTGTGCGCACCGTAGCTGAGGCCCACCGACGCGCTGCCGCGGCTGATCTCCTCCATGGCCACCATATGGGCCAGATAGCCCATGTTGGCGCCGCCGTACTCCTCCGGCACGGTGATGCCCAGCACGCCCAGCTCGCCCATCTTGCGCCACAGGTCCATGGGGAACTGGTCGCTGCGGTCGATCTCGGCCGCGCGGGGGGCGATCTCTTCGTCGGCAAAGGCGCGCACCGCGTCGCGCAGCGCATCGATGTCCTCGCCGAGCTGGAAGTTGAGGCCGGGCAGATTCATGGTCGGGTCTCCTGTGGGCCTGGCCTGCACCGCGGGTAGCGGCGCGGCCGGCGCGCTTTGATTGACGTAAACGTCAACTGTAGCAAGCGCACCCCGGTCAATCGGTCGCGTCGGCCGGCTGCGGCAGCAGGCGGCGCACCAGCGGGTGGACGATCTTCTTGTCCGTGCCCACGGCATAGAAGGCCTCCTCCACGCCCGAGCAGTCGCCCACGCGCACCAGGCCGTCGCGCTCGACCAGCTTGTCGCTCATCAGCGCCGCGGCAGGGAACACGCCCATGCCGGCCGCCCCGAAGGTGGCCAGCAGCGCGCTGTCCTCGAACTCGCCGGCCACGCGCGCACGCACGCCGTGGCGGGTCAACCAGTGATCCAGCCGCACGCGCACGGCGGCGTGGTCGGTGGGCAGCAGCAGCGGCACGTCGGCCAGCGAGGCCGGGAAGCTGCGCGCCGCTGCTTCAGCCCAGCGCGGCGCTGCGAACCAGGCCATCGGTGAGCTGCCCAGCGCGTGGCTGTAGACGCGCAGGTTGGGGTTGGGCGGCGCGGGCCGGTCGGCCAGCACCACGTCCAGCCGGTGCAGCGCCAGGTCGCCCAGCAGGTCGTCGAACTCGTCCTCGTGGCACAGCAGGCGCAGATGGGGCGTGTCGATGATGGGCTGCAGCAGGCGCTGCACCACCAGCTTGGGCAGGCCGTCCGAGATGCCCACCGCCAGCCGAACCGTCGGCGCGGTCGATGCATCACGCACCCGCTCTGGCAGCGTCTCGCCCAGCGAGAAGATCTGCTCGGCCACCTCCAGCGCCGACTGACCGGCCTCCGTCAAGGCAAGGCCCCGGCCGGCCGGCTTCAGCAGCGCGGCGCCCAGGGACTGTTCCAGCTCACGCACCTGGGTGGACACGGTCTGCACCGACAGGCCCAGCCGCTCGGCCGCCCGCGTCAGCCCCCCTTCCTTGGCCACGGCCCAGAAGTAATACAGATGACGGTAGCTGAAGCTCATACTCATGCAACGTTCTCCGCAGTTTTTTTGGAAGTGTTTATCCTTGATTCTCTGCTTTTTTAGGCGGCATTCGGGACTTAGTCTGCGATCCGTTCCAATCCCTCCAGGAGTTCGCCATGCAAGACCGTCCCCGCTCCATCGCCATCGCGATGCCTTACGGCAGCGCGGTCGACCGCGGCACCGCCCATCGCGTGCTGCGCAACACCTATGCGCTGCTGTCCATGACGCTGCTGTTCAGCGCCGCCGTGGCCGCAGCCGCCGTCGCGTTCAGCCTGCCGGCGCCCGGCATCATCCTGACGCTGATCGTCTACTTCGGCCTGCTGTTCGGCATCCACAAGCTGAAGAACAGCGGCGCCGCCGTGGGTCTGGTGTTCGCGCTGACCGGCTTCATGGGCTGGACGCTGGGCCCGCTGCTGACCCGCACGCTGAGCCTGCCGTCCGGCGGCCAGACCGTCATGCTGGCTCTGGGCGCCACGGGCGCCGTGTTCCTGGCGCTGTCGGCCTACGCGACGACCACCAAGCGCGACCTGTCGTGGATGGGTGGCTTCCTGTTCGCCGGCATGATCGTGGCGTTGCTGGCCGGCGTTGCGGCCATGTTCTTCCAGATCCCGGCGCTGGCGCTGACGGTGTCGGCCGTCGTGGCCCTGCTGTCGGCCGGCTTGATCATGTACGAGACCCAGCAGATCGTGAACGGTGGCGAGACCAACTACGTCCTGGCCACGGTCAGCCTGTTCGTATCCATCTTCAACCTGTTCACCAGCCTGCTCAGCCTGTTCGGCTACGGCAGCTCGAACGACTGAGCCTTGAACCGACGGGAGGCCGCCCATGAGCATTCATGATCTGGCCTCCCGCCTGCGCACCCAGGCCGAGCAACTGCCTCCCGGCCCGGTGCCGCTTGCCGCAATGGCGCAAGCGCACGGCGGCGCCTGGCAGGCCAGCCTGCTGGTGCTGCTGGCGGCGCCATGCCTGCTGCCCATCCCGGGCGTGGGCAGCGTGCTGAGCGTCGGTCTGGCGCTGCTGGGCCTGATGCTGCTTCGGCAGGCGCCACACGACGATCTGCCGCCGCGGCTGGGCCGCATCAGCCTGCCGCGCGAAGGCGCCACCCGCAGCCTCGCGCTGCTGGCGCGCTTCTACGAACTGGCCCATCGCCTCACCCGACCACGGCTGACCCGGCTCGCCAGCCCATCGGCGCGCTGGTGGCTGGGCCCGATGACGCTGACGATGGCGCTGCTGATCTTCCTGCCCATTCCCTTCGGCAACCTGCTGCCAGCCGTCTCGCTGATGCTGGCCGGCGTGGCGCTGGCGGCGCGCGACGGCCTGCTGATGCTGGTCTCGATGGGTGTCGGCGCCGGCGCGCTGACCGCGTCGGGCGCACTGATCTTGCTGGGCTGGCAGGCAGGCGCTGCGCTGCTCGGTCTGGCCTGATCTTCGATTGACGTTAACGTCAATCAGACGCCTAGAATCCGTCTCCGATCAAGGAGACAAGCCATGACCGATCTCTCTAGCGACCACAAGGCGCTGGCCGAGTACCGCCCGACCCACAAGGTCCGTTTCGTCACCGCCGCCAGCCTGTTCGACGGGCATGACGCCGCCATCAACATCATGCGGCGCATCCTGCAGGGCATGGGTGCCGAGGTCATCCACCTCGGGCACAACCGCTCGGTGGACGAGGTCGTCACCGCGGCGCTGCAGGAGGATGCGCAAGGCATCGCCATCAGCAGCTACCAGGGCGGGCACGTCGAGTACTTCAAGTACATGGTGCAGCTGCTCAAGGAGCGCGGCGGCGCGCACATCCAGGTCTTCGGCGGCGGTGGCGGCGTCATCGTGCCGGCCGAGATCCGCGAACTGGCCGAGCACGGCGTGCGCATCTTCAGCCCCGAGGACGGCCAGCGCATGGGCCTGCAAGGCATGATCGGCGAGATGGTCATGAAGGCCGACCAGGACTTCAGCGTGCATGCCCCGAAGTCGCTGGACGCCATCACCGGTCATTCCGAGGCCGCGTGGCGGTCGCTGGCCCAGTTGCTGACGGCGCTGGAGAACGGCAAGCCCGAAGCATCCATCGTGAGCACGCTGCGCGAGCAGGCGGCAGCGATCAAGACGCCTGTGCTGGGCATCACCGGCACCGGCGGTGCCGGCAAGTCCAGCCTGACTGACGAGCTGATCCGCCGCCTGCGGCTGGACCAGGGCGACCAGCTGCGCGTGGCGCTGATCTCCATCGACCCCTCGCGCCGCAAGAGCGGCGGAGCGCTACTGGGCGACCGCATCCGCATGAACGCGATCTCGCCGTGGAGCAGCGGCGCCCGGGTTTTCATGCGCTCGCTGGCCACGCGCGACTTCGGCTCCGAGATCTCGCCCGCCCTGCCCGACGTCATCGCCGCGGCCAAGGTCGCGGGCTTCGACCTGGTCATCGTCGAAACCTCCGGCATCGGCCAGGGCGACGCGGCCATCGTGCCGCTGGTGGACATCCCCATGTACGTGATGACGCCGGAGTTCGGCGCCGCCAGCCAGCTCGAAAAAATCGACATGCTGGACTTCGCCGAGTTCGTCGCCATCAACAAGTTCGACCGCAAGGGCGCGCTGGACGCGTTGCGCGATGTGAGCAAGCAGGTGCAGCGCAACCGCGAGGCCTTCGGGCAGTCGCCGGACACCATGCCGGTGTTCGGCACCATGGCCAGCCGCTTCAACGACGACGGCGTGACGGCGCTCTACCAGGCGCTGAAGGCCCGTCTCGGCCTGGGCTCCGGCCGCCTGCCGGCCGTGGCCACCCGCCACAGCACGCACCAGACCCCTATCGTGCCGGCCGCCCGCGTGCGCTACCTGGCCGACATTAGCGACACGGTGCGCAGCTACAAGGCGCGTGCGCGCAGGCAGGCCGCGCTGGCCCGCGAGATCCAGCAACTGGACGCCAGCCGCGCGATGCTGGAAGCCGCCAACCCCGACAAGCACCGCGCCCGCGATGCACTCAGCGAACTGGCCGAACAACGCCGCGCCCGGCTGGACAGCGATGCCCGCCAGCTGCTGCAGCAATGGCCCGACATGGTCAAGGCCTACGCGGGCGACGAGTACGTCGTGAAGATCCGCGACAAGGAGATCCGCACCACGCTGGTCACGCAAAGCCTGTCCGGCACCAAGATCCGCAAGGTCGTGCTGCCGACGTATGAGTGTCACGGCGAGCTGCTGAAGTGGCTGATGCTGGAGAACGTGCCCGGCAGCTTCCCCTACGCAGCCGGCGTGTTCGCGTTCAAGCGCGAGGGCGAAGACCCGACACGCATGTTCGCCGGCGAGGGCGACGCCTTCCGCACCAACCGCCGCTTCAAGCTGGTCAGCGAAGGCATGCCGGCCAAGCGCCTGTCCACCGCCTTCGACTCGGTAACGCTCTACGGCGCCGACCCCGCGCCGCGGCCGGACATCTACGGCAAGGTCGGCAACAGCGGCGTGAGCATCGCCACGCTGGACGACATGAAGGTGCTGTATGACGGCTTCGACCTGTGCTCGCCGACCACGTCGGTCTCCATGACCATCAACGGCCCGGCGCCGTCGATCCTCGCGATGTTCATGAACACGGCCATCGACCAGAACCTCGACAAGTTCCGCCGAGACAACGGCCGCGAGCCCACCGCCGACGAGGCCGCCAAGATCAAGGACTGGGTGCTTGCCAATGTGCGCGGCACCGTGCAGGCCGACATCCTGAAGGAAGACCAGGGCCAGAACACCTGCATTTTCTCGACCGAGTTCTCGCTGAAGGTGATGGGTGACATCGCCGAGTACTTCGTGCACCACAACGTGCGCAACTTCTACTCGGTGAGCATCTCCGGCTATCACATCGCCGAGGCCGGCGCCAACCCCATCAGCCAGCTGGCGCTGACGCTGTCCAACGGCTTCACCTTCGTGGAGGCCTACCTCGCGCGCGGCATGCACATCGACGACTTCGCGCCCAATCTGTCGTTCTTCTTCAGCAACGGCATGGACCCCGAGTACACCGTGCTGGGCCGCGTCGCCCGGCGCATCTGGGCCGTCGCCATGCGCGATCGTTACGGCGCGAATGAGCGCAGCCAGAAGCTGAAGTACCACGTGCAGACCTCCGGCCGCAGCCTGCATGCGCAGGAGATCGCCTTCAACGACATCCGCACCACGCTGCAGGCGCTGATCGCGATCTACGACAACTGCAACTCGCTGCACACCAACGCCTTCGACGAGGCGATCACGACGCCCACCGAGGACAGCGTGCGCCGCGCGATGGCCATCCAGCTCATCATCAACCGCGAGTGGGGCCTGGCCAAGAACGAGAACCCGTCGCAGGGCGCCTTCATCATCGACGAGCTGACCGAGCTGGTGGAGGAGGCTGTGCTGGCCGAGTTCGAACGCATCAGCGAACGCGGCGGCGTGCTGGGCGCGATGGAGACCGGCTACCAGCGCGGCCGCATCCAGGAGGAAAGCCTGCACTACGAGATGCTGAAGCACACGGGCGAGTACCCCATCATCGGCGTCAACACCTTCCGCAACCCCAAGGGCGCCCCGGTGCCGGAGCACATCGAGTTGGCGCGCTCGACCGAGGAAGAAAAGCAGAGCCAGCTCGCGCGGCTGGCGGACTTCCACGCGCGCCATGCCGCAGAGGCCCCGGCCATGCTGGCCCGCCTTCAGCAGGCCGTCATCGACAACCGCAACGTCTTCGAGGTGCTGATGGACGCCGTGCGCGTGTGCTCGCTGGGCCAGATCACTTACGCGCTGTTCGAGGTGGGCGGGCAGTACCGGCGCAGCATGTGATTCATCATTGCAAATTGAGCGTCGCACGCTCAAAATGCAATGATGATCAACCGCCGCACCCAGGCCCGGCTGGACCAGCGCCTCGCCCGCTCGCCGGCCGTTCTGCTGCTCGGGCCGCGCCAGGTGGGCAAGAGCACGCTGGCGCAAACCGTGGCGGCGAGCCGGCCCGGCGCCGTGATGCTGGACCTGGAGCGCGCTTCCGACCGTGCCCAGTTGACCGAGCCCGAGTTGTTCTTCGCCAGGCATCGCGATCACCTCGTCGTGCTGGACGAGGTTCAGCTGATGCCCGAGCTGTTCAGCACGCTGCGCCCCGAGATCGACGCCCTGCGCCGCCCCGGGCGCTTCCTGATGCTGGGCTCGGCCTCCGGCGACCTGCTGCGCCAGAAGAGCGAGAGCCTGGCCGGCCGCATCAGCTACCTGGAGCTGCCGCCGGTGCTGGCGCTGGAGCAGGCCGACAGCCTGGCCGCGCTGCAGCAGCTGTGGCTGCGCGGCGGCTTCCCGCTGAGCCTGCTGGCACACGACGAAGCTGCGTCGTTCGGCTGGCGACGCGACTTCATCGAGAGCTTCCTGCTGCGTGACCTCGCGCAGATGGGCGTCAAGGTGGCGGCCGAGAGCCTGCATCGCTTCTGGCGCATGCAGGCACATCTGCAAGGACAGCAGTTCAACGCATCGGCGCTGGGCGCATCGCTGGGCGGGCTGGCCCACACGACGGTGGCCCGCTACCTGGACACGCTGGTGGACGCGCTGATGCTGCGCCGGCTGGAGCCCGTGCTGCCCAACCTCGGCAAGCGCCTCGTGAAGTCACCCAAGGTCTATGTGCGCGACAGCGGCCTCGTGCACGCGCTGCTGGGTGTGCAGGATCTTGACGCACTGCAGGGGCACCCCATCGTCGGCATGTCGTGGGAGGGCTTCGTCGTCGAGCAGGTCGCCGCCGCGGTGGCCGAGGTGATGCCGGACGCGCAGATGGGCTACTACCGCACGGCAGCCGGCACGGAGCTGGACCTCGTCATCGAACAGGGCAACCGGCGGCTGGGGCTGGAGATCAAATTCTCGGCGGCCCCCAAGGTGGGCAAGGGCTTCTGGCAGGCGCTGGCCGACCTGACGCCCGAGCGCGCCGCCGTCGTCGCACCGGTGGCCAGACGCTATCCGCTGAAGGATGGCGTCGACGTGCTGCCGGTGCGCGACGTGCTCGGCTGGCTGGCGGAGCGCTGACGGCCCGGTTCAGCGCGGGCCCTGCTCCAGCAGCCTGAGCGTCAGCCGCCGCCCCGCCACCTCCACGCGGAAGCTGCCGTCGGCCTGCGCCCGCCAGTCCGCCAGCCCGATGGGCGTGACCAACGCAGCCCGCGCGATATCCCCCTGCAGCCCGATGACGACCAGCTTGTCGCCCGCCGGCTGCGGCCCGGGGTTGACGACCGGGGCCAGCGCGTCGGGCAGGCTCAGCTCGCCGCGGCACAGGCCGTCGGCATCGCGGCGGAAGGCGGCGCTGCCCTGCAGCGCGGCGCCGTCCAGCTCGCCTTCGAAGCGTGCCGCCTTCAGCGGACAGTCCTGCGCCGCCAGCCCGGCCAGCGGCGCCCGAAACGGCGCACTCAGCAGCTCGGCACTGCGCTCGATGGGCGAGGTCCACATCGCGTTGGACAACAGGCTCACGCTGGTCTCTTGCCCGGGCCACAGCAGCAGCACGCTGCGCGCGCCCAGTGTGGCGCCGGCATGGTGGACCGTGGGCTGGCCTTGCGCGTCCTGCGCCAGCCGCCAGCCGAAGCCCAGCCGGTAGCCGCGCTCGCCGACGGCCTGGCCGGCGTTGTCCAGCACCGGCTGCCACATCCAGTCGCGCGTGGCGGCGTCCACCACGCGGCCCTGCAGCACGCGGCCACCCCATTCGGCCAGCGCGGGCGCACTGGCAGCCAGACCTGCACCACCCCAGCTGTAGCTGAAGTCGTGCGCCGGGGTCGGCTGCACGCTGCCCTTGGCGTACTCGTAGGCGATGGACATCGTGGGCGACGCGCCGGTCTCGTCCGGCCCGATGGCCAGCCCCGGCGCGACCCGGCTGCGCAGCAGCTCCAGGTAAGGCTGGCCGGCGGCGGCCTCCACCGCCGCGCCCAGCAGCGTGTAGCCCCAGGACGAATAGACGTAGCGGCTGCCCGGCGTCGACTGCAGCTCGCGGCCCTTCAGGTGCACCAGCGCGTCGCGCGCGGTGGCGTGGTGCGTGGCGCCGCGCGTCACGTCGCGCCACTCGTAGTGCGGCATGCCGCTCAGGTGGGCGGCCAGCTGGCGGGGCGTCGCGGCGCCGAGCGCAGGCTCCAGACCGGGCAGCAGCGGGCCCACGGGCTGGTCGGGGTCCAGCCGCCCCTGTGCCTTCAGCTGCGCGGCGGCCGTTGCCGCGAACAGCTTGGACACACTGGCCAGCCGAAAGCGCGTGTCGGCCTGCACCGGCAGCTGCTGCTCAACATCGCGCCAGCCGCTGCCGCTCTGCCAGCGCGGCCGCCCGTCCTGCCACACCGCGGCAGACATGCCGGGCACGGCGGCGGCCTCGCGCATCGCGTCCAGCAGCGCCTGCGCGTGGCGCTCGGGCGTCGGTTGGGCAGCCGCGGCCTGGGCGGCGGCAAGGCAGATCAGCGTGAGGGCGGCTCGCATGGTGGCGGCATTCTGGTCGGCACCGCCGGGCCTGCCGAAAGTCAACGCGCCTGGATGGCCTGCATCTGCGCCTTCACGCGCTGCACCATGGGCGACGGGGCGGTGATGCTGGCGTCGAAGGGATGCAACCGCTGCCCGCCCACGGACGCCATGATCTTGCGCACGTACAGCCGCGTCTCGGCATAGGGCGGCACGCCCAGATACCGGTCTACCGCGCCCTCGCCGGCGTTGTAGCCGGCCAGCGCCAGCATCACGTCGCCCTCGAAATAGGCCAGCAGCCAGCGCAGATAGGCCATGCCGCCACGGATGTTCTGCGCCGGGTCGGTGAGCCGGGTGACGCCGAAGCGCGCCGCCGTGTCGGGGATGAGCTGCATCAGGCCCATGGCCTTCTTGGGCGACTCGGCGGCGGGGTCGAAGTTGGACTCGGCCGCCATGACGGCCAGCACCAGCACGGGCGACAGCTGGTACTCCGGCGCCATCAGCTTGACGTAGTTCACCAGCGCCGGCGGCGCGTGCTGCGGCAGCGGCAGGCTGGCCCACAGCGAGACGGCAGCGGCGGGTCGATTGCCGCGCGGCGCGGGCCGGGGCGCCACGACGGGCTCGGGGTCGGTCTCGGGCGGACGCAGGCAGGGCGGCGGGTCGCCCAGCGGCGTGCCGCCCATGCGGTCCAGGATGTTCTGCGCCTGCACCATGCCCTGCTCGGCCGCGGCGGCGAACATGTGGGCCGCCTCGGCGTCGTTGCGCTGGATGCCACGCGCATTGGTCAGCATCCAGCCCAGGCTGTACTGCGCCTCTGCGTCGCCATAGCGGGCGGCGCGGCAATAGAGCTTGGCGGCAGCCACCTCGTTGCGCGGCACGCCGTCGCCGTACTCCAGCGCCTTGGCCTCCTGGCGCCAACGCTCCACCTGCGCCGGCACCACCGGCCCGCGCTCGCCGGGCGGCATGGTGGGGCGGGGCAGCTGCTCCAGCGTCAGCGTGGGCAGCTGGGCCAGCGCGAACAGCGGGGCGAGCGTCAGGGAGGCAAGCAAGCATTTCATCAGGGGCGCAAGTCTAAGGACCCCTACAAGCGCTCGCCGGTCTCCTCGTCGAACACCAGCAACCCCTCGGCCGGCAGGCACAGGTCCAGCGCATCGCCGGCCCGCAGATCGGGCCAGCCGGCGCAGCGCCAGTGCAGGCGATGCTCGCCCAGTTGCAGCTGCACCAGGCTGTCCACGCCGGTGGGCTCCACCAGCAGCACCGGCGCGCGCAGGTGCAAACAGGTGTCGCTACCCTGCCCTGCGCGCAGCGACTCGGCGCGCCAGCCCAGCAGCAGCGGCCGGCCCAGCAGGCGCGGGCGCGGCGGCAGCAGCGAGAACGGCACGCGCCAGCTCAGCGGCGCGACGCCGCGGGTCAGCAGCGTCAGCTCGCCCTCGGGCTCCAGCCGCGCCGGCAGCAGATTCATCGCCGGGCTGGACAGGAACTGCGCGACGAACAGGTTGGCCGGCTGCTGGTAGACCTGCTGCGGCGTGCCCAGCTGCTGCAGCCGTCCTGCCTTCAGCACGGCGATGCGCTGGCCTAGCGTCATGGCCTCGGTCTGGTCGTGCGTCACGTAGACGGCGCTGCGGCCCAGGCGCTGGTGCAGCAGCTTGATCTCGCTGCGCATCTCGGCGCGCAGCTGCGCGTCGAGGTTGGACAGCGGTTCGTCGAACAGGAACAGCCGCGGCTGGCGCGCCAGCGCCCGGCCCATGGCCACGCGCTGGCGCTGGCCGCCGGACAGCTGCGCCGGCTTGCGAGCCAGTAGCGTCTGCAGCTGCAGCATGCGCGCCACCTCCTGCACACGCTCGTCGCGCTTCGCGCGCGGCCAGCCCTGCATCTCCAGGCCGAAGCCGATGTTCTCGGCCACGCTCATGTGCGGGTACAGCGCGTAGTTCTGGAACACCATCGCGATGTCGCGCTCGCGCGGGCTTAAGCGCTCGATGCGCCGGCCGTCCAGATGGATTTCGCCGGCCTCGTGCGGCTGCAGCCCGGCCACCACGCCCAGCAGCGACGACTTGCCGCAGCCCGACGGCCCGACCAGGATCAACATCTCGCCGGCTTCCAGCTCCAGCGTCACGTCGTCCAGGATGGTGTGCGCACCCACGCGGCGCGTGAGGCCGTGAATCTTCAATCCTGTCGCTCTCTCGACCATCTCAGGGCCTCTTGGCACGGTAGGAATCGGTGCGAGAGGGACTGCGCAGGTGCAGGGCTAGGCGCCGCGCTGAAGCCCGGGCTGGTTGCCCGGGCAAGGCGCGCAACGACGCCATGTGCCCGCGCAGTCCCTCTCCCGAAGGGTTGTTACTCAAAAGCCTGCGCGCGGCGTTGCGAAGCCTCGCTGGGGACAGCCCCAGCTTCGACTTCGTGCCTTGCTCGCAGGCTTTTGAGTAGCAACGCATCCGACTCTTACCGTGCCAAGAGGCCCTACCCCTTGACTGCGCCGGCCACCAGGCCCCGCGTGAAGTGCCGCCCGGCCAGCAGGTAGACCACCAGCGTGGGCGCCGCCGCCAGCAGCGCCGCGGCCATCTCCAGCGGGTAGGCGCGCGCGCCGGTCTCGGTCTGCGCGCTCAGCTGCGCCAGCGCCGCGGTGATGGGGCGCGCGCCGTCGGGGCCGAACACCAGGCCGAACAGGTACTCGTTCCAGATCGTCGTGAACTGCAGGATCAGCACGACGACGAAGATGGGCTTGGACAGCGGCAGCACCACGCGCCACAGCAGCCGCCAGAAGCCGGCGCCGTCCAGCCGCGCGGCCTGCAGCAGCTCGTCCGGGAAGGCCAGGAAGTGGTTGCGGAAGAACAGCGCCAGCGGCAGGCTGTAGATGACGTGAATGCCGATCAGCAGCGGCAGCGAGCGCTCCAGGCCCAGCCGCGCCATCGTGATGGCCAGCGGCAGCAGGTAGACCTTGATCGGCAGGAAGAAGGCCAGCACCAGCGCCAGCCCCACCCAGCGCTCGCCGCGGAAGCGGTACTTGCACAGCACGAAACCGTTCACCGCCGCAAGCACTGCTGACAGCAGCACCGCCGGCACCGCCAGCATCAGGCTGGCCGCGAAGCTGCCCGACAGCTGCGCCCAGGCCTGGCGCCAAGCGGCGAAGCTGGGCTCGCGCGGCAGCGCGAGGAAGCCGCCCTGCACCTCGACGCTGCTCTTCAGGCTGTTCAGCAGCATCAGCAGCAGCGGCAGCGCGATCAGCAGCGCGGCCAGCACGGCCAGCAGGTAGAGGCCGGCGCGCTTCATGCGGCTGCCTTGCGTGAACGCACGACCGCATACGGCAGCGCGATGGACAGCACCATCATCACCAGCACCATCGCGCTGGCCGCGCCCAGGCCCAGGCGGCTGCGCTCGAAGGCCATCTGGAACATGTAGAAGGCCGGCAGCTCGCTGGCCTGACCGGGGCCGCCCTCGGTCAGCACGACGACGAGGTCGAAGGTCTTGATGGCCGCCGGCAGCAACACCAGCAGTGCGGACGCAAGACTCGGCCCCAGCTGCGGCAGGATCACGCGGCGCAGCAGCGTGAAGCCCTGCGCGCCGTCCAGCCGCGCGGCCTGCAGCATGGCGTCGTCGATGCCGCGCAGCCCGGCCAGGAAGATGGCCATCACGAAGCCGGTGATCTGCCACACGGCCGCCACCACCAGCGCGTAGACCGCCATGTCCTCCTGCGCCAGCCAGTCCCAGCGGAAGCTCGTCCAGCCCAAGGCCCGCACGCCCTCGGCCAGGCCCTGCTCGGGGTCCATCAGCCAGCGCCACGCGCTGCCGGTGACCACCATGGACAGCGCCATCGGGTGCAGCCAGATCCAGCGCAGCAGGCCCTCGCCGCGCAGCTTCTGGTCCAGCAGCAGCGCCAGCCCCAGGCCCAGCACCAGCGGCAGCAGCACGAAGCCGGCGCCGAAGCGCAACAGGTTCCACAACGCGGCCTGCCAGCGCGGGTCCAGCAGCAGGCGCTCGTACTGCTTCAGGCCGACGACATCGTTGCTGGGCATCAGGCCCGAGCGCGTCAGCGACAGCCAGCCGGTCCACAGCAGGAAGCCGTAGAAGAACACCGCGCCGATCAGCAGCAGCGGGATCAGGCAGGCGAGTGCGGTGCGTCTCTCGCTCACGATCAGTCCTTTTGTCGCAGCGCCAACGCGAGCCGCGTCTGCGCCTGCTGCGCCGTCATGCGCTCGCTGGCCCAGTAGGCCGACAGCACGTCCTTCAGGCCGCCATGGGCGCTCTCGCCCAGCCGCGCGCTCAAGGCCAGCACCAGCTCGCCCTGCGCCTCACCGGCGCGGAAGTCCGCGGCCGAGCGCTGGGCGCAGGTGTTGAAGCCGCTCAGGTCGGCGTCGCGCCGCACCGGGATGCCGCCCTTGGTGCGGGCCAGCGCGGTGGACACGGCGGGCTGCAGCAGCGCCGCTGCCAGCCGCCGCTGCGCACCCAGCCGTGCGGCCTGACCGAAGAACACCAGCCGGTCGAACTCGAAGTAATGCAGGCCCGCATGACCGGGTGCTGCCGTGCAGTCGTAGTCGCGCCCCGGCTGCCAGCCGGCCTTCTGGAACTCGCCGTTGGCCCAGTCGCCGGTGAACTGGAACACCGCGCGGCCCTGCAGCAGCAGCGCGGTTGCACCGGCCCAGTCGCGGCTGACCTGCCCGGCGTCGGTATACGCCTTCAACGACCGGAACTCCTGCAGCAGCGCCGCCATGCGCTCGCCCGCCAGCAGCGCCGGGTCGGCCTGTACCAGCGCGCGCTCGAAGTAGTCGCGCCCCGCGCGGCCCAGCACCACGGCGACAAACAGGCTGAGCTTCTGCCCCGCCGAGCTGCCGATGGCCAGCGGCAGCAGGCCCTGGGCGCGAAGTTGCGCGGCGGTGCGATGGAACGCATCCCAGTCGCGCGGCACGGCCAGGCCTTGCGCGCGCAGCAGGCGCAGGTTGCTCCACAGCGTGTTGAGGCGGTGCACGTTCAGCGGCACGGCGGCGGGCGCGCCGCCGGCGTCGCGCAGCTCGGCCGCGATGGCGTGCGGCAGCGCGGCGAACTGCGTGTTCACCGCCGCGCCCAGGTCGGCCAGCGGCACGGCCTCGGCCCAGATGCGCAGCGGCTTGTCGGTCTGCGCGAGCTGCGGCGGCTGGCCGCTCAGGAAACGCGCCTTCAACAGCGTGTTGGCGTTGGACGAGCCCGCCACGGCCGTCGGCTTCAGGTCCACGCCGCCGCGCTTGGCGGCCGCGGCCAGCTCGGCCACCATCGCCACCTCGCTGCCCGAGGTCCAGCCATGCAGCAGCTCCAGGTCGGCGGCATGGGCGCTACCGGCGATCAGCAGCGCGGCGAACGCGGCGCGCCTCATGCGAGCCCATCCAGCCGGCGCTGCAGCGGCTGCACCAGTGCCGGCAGCATCTCGTCCACCAGCGTCGCCGCTTCGTGCAGACGAAGTTGCGCGTCCGCGGGCCTCTGGCCGGACCACAGCGCCAGGCCCAGGTCGAACAGCTGCGCCAGCGTGTCCAGCAGCGCGGGCGACACCACCTGCAGCGTCCGCCACGCGGGCAATTGAGCCCGCGCCTGGGTCAGCGCGGCCTGCCAGGCGGCGGCGCCGTCGCCCAGGGCCGCCATCAGCGGGCTCTCGGCCGGCAGCGCGTCGGCCAGGCGGTCCAGCGGCTCGTCGCAGTGATACGCGCCGGCCTGCTTCTTCGCATGCTGGCGGCCATAGCCCGAGCCGGGCTCCAGCCACAGCGCCAGGGCGCGCAGCTGGGCGCGGTCGGCGGCGTCGGGGCACAGGCGCTCGAACAGCGGCGCCGCGGGGTC
>DASWWC010000126.1:0-2879 GCA_036401055.1 Roseateles sp. | reverse complement strand
CGCGCTGGTGGCACGCCGCTGCGCGGCCGACCGCGCCCAGGCCAATGCGCTCGCCGCCGAGGCCGGCCTGAGCGGCTGCCCCGCTGCCCCCTGAATCGGCGACAGCCCGGCTGGCCGGCTCCGGCGCCGGATTGCGTGTGTGGAGATGGCGCCGCCGTTGGCGCCGCATTCAGGGAGAAACCCATGTTGCTTCAACACGCGCTGCGTCCCAGGGCCGCCGCCTTCGCGCTGCTGCTGGCCTGCAGCCTGCCCGCCGCCGCCATCGACAGCCAGCTGTACGCGACCTTGCTCGTCAACACGACCGCGTTCTACCCCGTGTCCGACGTCGCGTCGCGCCGGACCGACCTCAACCTGATCGACGACCCACGCGCCGGCCAGTTGCAGACCCTGGCGGACAGCACCACCCTCAGCGGCGGCACCGCCACGGCCCACTTCGAGGGCCGCATGGGCTTGCTGCGCGCCTCTGCGGCGTCCAGCTTCCCGTATTGCTGCGATGCCCTCGGGCGGCGCGTCGTCCAGGGCTATGCCGACGCCAGCGTGCAGGGTCGTTTCTACGACAGCATCGCCGTCAGCGGTGCTGGGCTGGCTGCGGGCACGCCGGTCAGCTACACGGTGAGGTTCAGCATCGATGGCACGCTGTCCAACCCCAGCTTCGAAATGGGCGGCTTCCTGACCGCCTACGGCATCGCCGAGGTGAGGTTGCGCGACATGAGCAACTTTGCCGAGGTCAACAAGAGCTGGGATGCCAGCCGTGATGCGCCGGGCGTCTTCACGCTGACGCTGGACACCTTCGTCGGCCGCACGATCTCGCTCAGCGGCATGCTGGCGGTGGGCGCCTCGGTCAGCGACTATGCCCGGCTGGGCCGCACGGCCTGGGCTGACTTCGACCACTCCGCCGGCTACCAGCTGGTGCCTTCCGTGACGGGGCTCAACACCGTCGGCGCCAGCGGCTACGACTTCGCCACGCCGGTACCCGAGCCGGGCAGTTGGCTGTTGATGGGCGCGGGCCTCGCGCTGCTGGGCTGGCGGCGACAATCGCGGCCATGTTCGCCCCGTCCCAGCTCGAAGTCCGGCGCTTCTTCTGCGCCACCTACCGCAAATGGCGCGACGGCGCGCCGCTGATCCCGATGGAGGCCATCGCGGCCGACTGGATCGCCGAGCATCCGGAGTACCACGAGGAACTCGCCGACGAGGCCGGCGCGCTGGAGAAGGTCTACACCGTGGAGGAAGGCCGCACCAACCCCTTCCTGCACCTGTCCATGCACCTGACCATCACCGAGCAGCACGCCATCGACCAGCCCTTCGGCATCCGCCAGGCGGTGGACCTGCTCAGTGCCAAACGCAACTCGCGCCACGAGGCCCACCATGTGGCGATGGAGGCGCTGGGCGAGATGATCTGGGCGTCGCAGCGCAGCGGCCTGCCGCCGGACGGCCACGCCTATCTGGACAAGGTGCGCCAGGCGGCCACGCGCTAGAAATGACAAAGCCACCCGAGGGTGGCTTTGCTCATTGGGGAGTCTGGATCAGGCCGTGAAGCTGCCGCCACCCGTGGTGCGCCGCTCGGCCTTGCCACCGGCGCCGTACAGGCCGGTCGGCTCGCTCGGAATCAGCACGTCCAGCGCACGGTCCAGCGAGGCATTGCCTCGGGCGAGCGATTCACGTTGCGCGGCCAGCAGGCCACCAGCACGCACCAGGCGGTTGCGCAGCGCGGCCGGCACGCCGCCGGTGCGGGCGGCTTCGCCGAAGCTCTGCACCGCGCGGGCCAGGTGCTGGTGCAGCTCGGCCGCGTACTGCTCGATGGCGGCCGCGTCACGGCGGCTCAGCGCGTCGCCCAGTTGGTTCAGCGTGGCCTCGACGGCCAGCAGCGGGGCTTCCAGTTCGGCACTGAGCGGGGCGGACGAGGCGATGGCGGTCATGGTGTGGAGGCGATCAGTGCTTGTTGGCGCGCGCGTTCAGCAATTCTTGCGCATTCGCGACCAGCTTGTCCGCGATCGCGTTGGCATTGACTGTGAACTTGCCCTCGGAGATGGCCTGGGAGATGCGTTGCACCTTGGCGGCGTCGAAGCTGCCGTCGTCGGCACCGGCGCTGGCGGCCAGCTTGGCGGCGCTGGAAATCTCCACCTGGGCGCTGGGCGCCGGGGCGGATGCGGTCTGGCGGACGGTTTCGGCCGCCGCAGCCTCCGGCTTGCGCGAGGCAGCGCGCTCGGCCTTGGCCGGACTGGCGCTGCCGTCAGGGCTGGGGCTGTTACCGATCTTCATGAGCTTCTCCAGGTGCGGGGCGGGCCCCGCTGGCGGGCATTGCAGGGGAGTTTCCCCCTGTATCGGCCGCCGGCACCGGTTCTTGAGCCGGAATTGGCCGATTAATCCGGCCAGTTCCCCTGATTCGTGGGGATTTGCTCACAGCAGCAGCTCCACCCGGCGCTCGCCAACCGCCCGGCCGCTGACAACGCGGCCGCTTTCAAAGCGCACCCTGACGTCCTGACCCTCCAGGCCCGGCCCCAGGGCCTGGGCCTCGGCCATGACGGCAAAGCCGTTGCCGGCGGCGCGCACCTGCACGGTCTCGCCGGCGGCGAACCACTGGCGGGACTTCAGCGCCGTGGCGCGCACGGCGTCGGCCGCGGCCAGCGGCCGGGACAGGGTGCGGCCCAGCAGCTGGCTGGCGTCGGTAAACACGGCGCCGGGTTCGGCCGCGATGTCGATATCGGCCAGGGCCAGCTGTTCTTGAGACAAATTCACGCCGGCCGGCAGCGGCGTGGCGGCGACCACCACGCGGGCGAACACGGACACCCGCACCGGCAGCGTGACGTTCCAGCGGGCGATGCCATCGGTGCAGCGCAGGCCAATGCGGCTGCGGCCCCAGGCCGACAGGCCCGGCGGCA
>DASWWC010000125.1:0-31112 GCA_036401055.1 Roseateles sp. | reverse complement strand
GCTGTCGTTCAGGTTCTGCGCGTGGGCGTGGCCTTGTGAGCCGTAGCCGATGATGGTGACGTTCTTGCCCTTGATGAGGCTGAGATCGGCGTCCTTGTCGTAGTAGACGTTCATGATGGGTCGCTCCAGGAAAAAACTGTGTGGGTGTTGGGGGGTGAGGACGGATCAGACGCGCAGGATGCGCTCGCCGCGGCCGATGCCGCTGGCGCCGGTGCGGACGGTTTCGAGGATGGACGCGCGGTCGATCGCGTCGATGAAGGCGTCGAGCTTGCCGGCGTCGCCGGTCAGCTCGATGGTGTAGGTCTTCTCGGTCACATCGATGATGCGGCCACGGAAGATGTCGGCGGTGCGCTTGACCTCTTCGCGCTCCTTGCCGACGGCACGCACCTTGATGAGCATCAGCTCGCGTTCGGTGTAGTTGCCCTCGGTCAGGTCCACCACCTTGACGACCTCGATGAGGCGGTTCAGGTGCTTGGTGATTTGCTCGATGATCTCGTCGCTGCCCGTCGTGACGATGGTCATGCGCGACAGCGAGGCGTCCTCGGTCGGCGCGACGGTGAGGCTCTCGATGTTGTAGCCCCGGGCCGAGAACAGGCCCACCACGCGCGACAGCGCGCCGGGCTCGTTCTCGAGCAGCAATGCAATGATGTGTCTCATGGGTGTCGTCCTTCGTGCTCTTCAGCGCTGGCGGCGGTAACCGACAGACCTTGGCAACGGGTTCGATTCAAAAAAAGGAAGTGGCGTGGTCGGCTGTTCGCGCGGTCCACCGCCGGCCTCGGCGAGGGCGGCAACCCTCGCCAAAACCGCCGGCTTCAGGCGCTCACAGGTCTTCCGACCCCAGCAGCATTTCCGAAATGCCCTTGCCCGCCTTGACCATGGGCCAGACGTTCTCGGTCGGATCGGTACGGATGTCCAGGAACACCGTGCGGTCCTTGAGGCGCATGGCTTCCTTCAGCGCCGGCTCCACGTCCGACGGCTTCTCGACCAGGATGCCCACGTGGCCATAGGCCTCGGCGAGCTTCACGAAGTCGGGCAGCGCGTCCATGTAGCTGTGCGAGTAGCGGCCCTCGTAGTCCAGCTGCTGCCACTGGCGCACCATGCCCAGGTAGCGGTTGTTCAGCGACACGATCTTGACCGGCGTCTTGTACTGGAAGCAGGTGGACAGCTCCTGGATGCACATCTGGATGCTGCCCTCGCCGGTGATGCAGAACACGTCCGCCTCCGGCTTGGCGAGCTTGATGCCCATCGCATAGGGCAGGCCCACGCCCATCGTGCCCAGGCCACCGGAGTTGATCCAGCGGCGCGGCTCGTCGAACTTGTAGTACTGCGCGGCCCACATCTGGTGCTGGCCGACATCGGACGTGATGTAGGTGTCGCGCTCGCGGGTCAGCTTCCACAGCGTGTCCACCACCATCTGCGGCTTGATGACCTCGTCCGAGCCCTTGAACGCCAGGCAGTCGCGGCGACGCCAGTCGTTGATCTGGCTCCACCAGGCGTTGACGGCCGTCGCATCCGGCTTTGCCTGCAACTCCTTCAGCTGGGCGATCAACTCTTGCAGCACGTCCTTCACGTCGCCCACGATGGGGATGTCGACGCGCACGCGCTTGGAGATCGACGACGGGTCGATGTCCACGTGGATGATCTTGCGCTCCACCGAGCCGAAGTGCTTGGGGTTGCCGATGACGCGATCGTCGAAGCGCGCGCCCACGGCCAGCAACACGTCGCAGTGCTGCATGGTCATGTTGGCTTCGTAGGTGCCGTGCATGCCCAGCATGCCCAGGAAGCGCGGGTCGGTGCCGGGCATCGCGCCCAGGCCCATCAGCGTGTTCGTGCAGGGGAAGCCCAGCAGGTCGACCAGCTGACGCAGCTCGGCCGTGGCCTCGCCGAGGATGACGCCGCCGCCCGTGTAGATGTAGGGCCGCTTGGCCTGCAGCAGCAGCTGCACGGCCTTGCGGATCTGGCCGCTATGGCCCTTGCGCGCCGGGTTGTAGGACCGCATCTCGATGCGGTCCGGATAGCTGAAGCTCGTCTTGGCGAGCGACACATCCTTGGGGATGTCCACGACGACCGGGCCGGGGCGACCGGTGCGGGCGATGTGGAAGGCCTTCTTCAACGTCATCGCCAGGTCGCGCACGTCCTTCACGAGGAAGTTGTGCTTGACGATGGGACGCGTGATGCCGACCGTGTCGCATTCCTGGAAGGCGTCCAGGCCGATCGCCGGCGTGGGGACTTGGCCCGTGATGATGACCATCGGGATCGAGTCCATGTAGGCGGTCGCGATGCCGGTCACGGCATTCGTCACGCCCGGGCCCGAAGTGACCAGCGCGACACCCACTTCGCCGCTCGCGCGGGCGAAGCCGTCTGCGGCATGGACGGCGGCCTGCTCATGGCGCACCAGCACATGCTGGATGCTGTCCTGCTTGTAGAGCGCGTCGTAGATGTAGAGCACCGCGCCACCGGGATAACCCCAGAGATGGCGCACCCCTTCGGCCTGCAGGCAGCGAACGAGGATCTCGGAGCCATTGAGCTCCGTCGGTGTTTGGGAGGGGGAGGATTGCGGCTGCGCCTGGGAGGCGCGCTTGAGTTCCGCGGCAGACATGTCCATTTTTCGAACCTCTGTGAATTTCTCTAACGAAAAACCTTTGGTGCCCCTCTTCGCGCCCTCATGAGACGGATTTGGAACCTGCGCGGTCGACAGATGACGCCCCTGTCGGGCGACCACTGAGAGACCATACTTCTTTGTGCGAAGCAGCATTATGCCGGGCCGAAACTTGCGAGCCTTCGTATGAGACGAATGCCATAATCCGCGCCGCCCTCTGGACCGCCGACAGCCTTGGCCACAGACAAAGAACTCAACGATTTCCTGCGCAACGTGGATCGCCGTGCGTTCAAGCGCACGGCCTATCTGGTCCGCGACGACGATGCCGCCCTGGACATCGTGCAGGACGCCATGATCAAGCTGGCCGAGAACTATTTCGACCGCCCGGCGGCTGAGCTTCCGCTGCTGTTCCAGCGCATCCTGTCCAACGCGACGATGGACTACTTCCGTCGCCAGAAGACGCGCAACGCGGTCATGACCAACATGTCCGACTTCGAGGGCGCGGACGCCGACGGCGAGTTCGACCTGCTGGAGGTCCTGGAAACGCAGGACGGCGCCATGGGGGCGCTGAGCGCGGCCGACGAGGTCGGCCGGGCGCAGATCTTGCAGCAGATCGATGCCCAGGTGCAGGAACTGCCCACGCGTCAACGCGAAGCCTTCCTGCTACGTTACTGGGAGGAACTGGATGTAGCCGAGACTGCTGCCGTGATGGGCTGCTCGGAGGGCAGCGTCAAGACGCATTGCTCCCGAGCGGTTCACGCATTGGCGAAAGCACTCAAGGCAAAGGGGATCACGCTATGAAGTCGCCAAATTTTTCTGCCCCTGCTGACGACCTGGACGCCCGCGTCACCCGTTTCGGGCGGGGGGTGGCTGCCGCACTGACGGAGCAAGGCACCCATCTGCCACGCGATGTGTCCGAACGCCTGCGCTTCGCACGTGAGCAGGCACTCGCGCGCGCGTCCAAGGCCCGTGCGGCTGCGACCAGCACGGCCAGCCCCGTGGCGGTACAGGTCGGCGGGACGCTGGCGTTCAACGGCGGCGGCTCAGTCGGCCCCAGCGGGTCCGGCAACGACGGTGCGAGCCTGTGGTCCTTGCTGGTGTCCGCGCTGCCCTTGCTGCTGTTGATCGCCGGTCTGCTGCTCATGCAGATGGGCCAGGAGAACGAGCAGATCGCCGCTGCCGCCGAGGTGGACACCGCGCTGCTCAGCGACAGCCTGCCGCCGGCGGCGTTCACCGACCCCGGCTTCTCAGAGTTCCTGCGAGATGCGGAAGAATGACCGGATGCGAATGACCCGAGCCGCGATCCCGCTGCCCGCCCTGTTCCGAATCTCCCTGGCCCTGCTGCTCGGCGCGGCAGGGCTTTCTGCTCTTGCGCAGGCCGCAGATGCCGCTTCGGCCCCCGAACCGGCGGCCAGCCAGGCGCCCGCCCCCGAGCCACAGCCCGCGGCACCCGTCGTCCGGCCGCGGCCCCTGACCAAGCCCATCACGCCCGGTGCGCTCAGCGTGGCCCCCGCCACCTGGGGCGAACTGACACCCAAGCAGCAAGCGCTGCTGGCACCGCTGGAGCGCGACTGGACCGAGATCTCCGACGCGCAGCGCAGCAAGTGGCTCAGCGCCACGCCGACGCTGGCGACGATGTCCGGCGAGGAAATCAAGCGCGTGCATGACCGCATCCGCGACTGGACGATGCTGAGCGGCTCGGAGCGGCTGAACGCGCGCATCAGCTTCCAGGTCTCCAGGCAGCTGACGCCCGAGCAGCGCCAGGCACGCTGGGAGGCCTACCAGGCGCTGCCTGCCGAGGAACGCAAGGCACTGGCCGAAAAGGCCCTGGCGCGCCGTCGGGCGCTGGCCGACGCGCCCTCACGGGCTGCCCGGCCGCTCGTGGTGCCGCGCAAATCCGACGCTGTGGACGCGCCGCCCAAGCTGCTGGCACCGGCGCTGGTGACCAGCATCCTGGTCCAGGCCAAGCCCGGCGCGACCACGGTACTCATCACCCGCGATCTCACCCAGCCTCCCCACCTGAAGGACGACCAGCTCAAGCCGGCCGATCCCGGACGGCTGGACCCGCACACGCTGCTGCCGTTGAAGAAGGCTCCTGCGGCGTCGGCGCCGCGCTCATGAACATGCCCGCCCCGACGGACGCCCGGCCCGCGGGCCTGGCGCGCCGCTTCGCAGCCTTCATTTACGAAGGTGTGCTGCTGTTTGCCGTGCTGTTCTTCGCCTGCTTCCTCTACGTGGTGCTGACGCGTCAGAAGGACGCCTTGTTCGGACTGCCGGGCTATGTGTTCGCTTTCGTCGTCCCGGCGGCCTACTTCCTGTATTTCTGGACCCGGACCGGTCAGACGCTGGCGCTGAAGACCTGGCACCTGCGCGTGGTGGACCGGCACGGCCAGCCGCTGCGCCTGGGCCGTGCACTGGTGCGCTATGTGTTCAGCTGGCTGTGGGTGCTGCCGGGCCTCAGCCTGTGGGCGCTGGGCATGCGCGGCGGCATTCTGGCGGCGGGCCTGACGACCTGGGTGCTGGCCTATCTGCTGCTGGCGCGCCTGCACCCGCAGAGACAATTGCCGCACGACCTCATCAGCGGCTCGCGCGTCATCACCCAACATCCCCTGCGTCCATGAGCAACCCCCACAAGGGCCGCACCGGCCTGGATCGCGTCATCCACGCGGCAGGCTACTCCTGGGCCGGCCTGAAGGCCGCCTACACGGGCGAGAGCGCCTTCCGCCAGGAGACCTGGCTGGTCGTCGTCGCGACGCCGCTGGCCTTCTGGCTGGGTCAGGGCTGGGTACAGATCGCGCTGCTGCTCGGGTCGCTGCTGCTGGTGCTCATCGTCGAGCTGCTGAACTCGGCCATCGAGGCCGTCGTGGACCGCGTGTCGTTCGAACTGCACCACCTGTCCAAGCGCTCCAAGGACATCGCCAGCGCCGCCGTGCTGCTGTCGCTGCTGCTGGCCGGCGGCGTCTGGGGCGCTGCCGTCTGGCAGCACCTGCGCTGACTGCGACTGCCACGGCTCGTAAAAGTCACACATCGGGCCGAGCGCCGGGCCGCCCCAAGTTGGCCCGTAAGGCGATGTGCTTGCGGCTCGATGCCGCGAGCATCGCCGTCCCCTCGGGGGACCGCCCCATTGCGCGGCGTTCAGCGCGCGCAACTGGGCGAGGGGCACATCAGACCGCAGCTTCGTCCGTCTCGCCGGTGCGGATGCGGATGACCTGCTCCACCGGCACGACGAAGATCTTGCCGTCGCCGATCTTGCCGGTCTTGGCGGCCTTCAGAATGGCGTCGATGCAGCGGTCCACCTCGTCGTCCTTCACGACGACCTCGACCTTGACCTTGGGCAGGAAGTCAACGACGTACTCGGCGCCGCGGTACAGCTCGGTGTGGCCCTTCTGGCGGCCGAAGCCCTTGACCTCGGTGACCGTCAGGCCCGAGGCGCCCACCTCGGCCAGCGCCTCGCGGACCTCGTCGAGCTTGAAGGGTTTGATGATGGCGGTGATCTGCTTCATGGGGCGAGGCTCCTGGTTTCGTTTGACGTCGATTTAAGCACGTTCATCCGGGATCCTGTCCACATCGGCCAGCCAGACAACGGCCTCCGAATCGCTGGGGGCACGCCAGTCGCCGCGGGGCGACAGCGAACCGCCACTGCCGACCTTGGGCGCATTGGGCACGCAGCTGCGCTTGAACTGGCTGCCCTTGAAGAAGCGCTGCACGAAGATGCGCAGCACGCGCTTGATCTCGGCCAGCGCGTAGACCTCGCTCCACGCATGGCGCGCCAGGAAGGCGATCTTGCTCGGCGCGTAGCCGTGGCGCAGCGTGTAGAACAGGTTGAAGTCCTGCAGCGCATAGGCGCCGACGGTCGCCTCGGTACTCTGCAGGCTGCCCGGGATCAGCTCGGGGCTGATCTCGGTGTCGAGGATGTCCAGCAGCACCTTTGTATCGGTCCCGGCGCCAAGCTGCCCCGTCTCGGCCACCCAGCGCACCAGATGCTGGATCAGCGTCTTGGGCACGCTGGCATTCACGTTGTAGTGCGACATGTGGTCGCCCACGCCGTAGGTGCACCAGCCCAGCGCCAGCTCGGACAGGTCGCCCGTGCCCAGCACCAGGCCGCCCGTCAGATTGGCCAGCCGGAACAGATGGCTGGTGCGCTCGCCCGCCTGCACGTTCTCGAAGGTGACGTCGTAGACCGGCTGCTCGTCGCGATGCGGGTGGCCGATGTCCTGCAGCATCTGCGTGCAGCTGGGCCGGATGTCGATCTCGCGCGCCTCGCAGCCCACGGCCGCCATCAGCCGCAGCGCCTGGTCGCGGGTGCGCTCGCCGGTGGCGAAGCCCGGCATGGTCACGCCGATGATGTTCGTGCGCGGCAACCCCAGCGCGTCCATCGCGCGGGCGGCCACGAGCAGCGCGTGCGTCGAGTCCAGCCCACCCGAAATGCCGACGACGAGCTTGTGGATGCCGCTGGACGCCAGCCGCTGCGTCAGCCCCTGGACCTGGATGTTGTAGACCTCCTGGCAGCGTTCGTCGCGGCGGTCGTGGTCCGCCGGCACGTAGGGGAAGCGTTCGACGCGGCGGCGCAAGGCCAGCGGCTTTTCGCGGTCGAGGTCCAGCTTGAAATGGATGTGGCGGAAGGCGTTCACTTGCGCCGCATGCAGACGCACCGAATCACCAAAGCTCGTCTGCCGCATGCGCTCGCGGGCCAGGCGCTCCAGGTCCACGTCCGCCGTCACCAGCTGGGCGCTGCGCAGGAAGCGCTCGGACTCCATCAGCAGCTCGCCGTTCTCGCAGACCAGCGCCTGGCCGTCCCAGGCCAGGTCGGTCGTCGACTCGCCAGCGCCTGCCGACGAATAGACATAGGCCGCCAGGCAGCGCGCCGACTGTTGCGACACCAGCTGCCGCCGGTAGCCGGCCTTGCCGATGACGACGTTGGAAGCCGACAGGTTGACCAGCACCGTCGCGCCGGCCAGCGCGGCGAAGGATGAGGGCGGGATCGGCGTCCACACGTCCTCGCAGATCTCGACATGCAGGCGCAGCAGCGGCAGGTCCTCGGCGGTGAAGACCTGGCGGCTGCCGAACGGCACCTGCTGGCCCAGCAGCGTGACCGTGTCGACGGTGGCCTCCTCGCCCGAGCAGAACTGGCGCGCCTCGTAGAACTCGCCGTAGTTGGGCAAAAAGGTCTTGGGCACCACGCCCAGGATGCGGCCCCGCAGCAGCACGGCGGCACAGTTGAAGAGGCGCTGCTCCACGCGCAGCGGCAGGCCCACGACAGCCACCAGCGGCAGCGCCGTCGTGGCCGCCAACACCTCGGCCAGCGCCGCCTCGCAGGCGTCGAGCAGCGCGCGCTGGTGGAAGAGGTCGTCGCAGGTGTAGGCCGACAACCCCAGCTCCGGGAACGCCACGACGGCCGCGCCCTCCGCTGCCGCCTGCTTCAGCAGCGCAATCGTCTGCCCGGCGTTGAACGCCGGATCGGCCACGCGACACAGGGGCAGGCCCACGGCGAGGCGGGCGAAGTCATGGCTGTAGAGGTTGTCGAAACGCATGGGCGGCATCAGCAAAACCCCAGTCTAGTGCCGCATGTCGCGGCTGCAGTCCAATAGCCCGCCATGCCCCTCCTCCGTGTCCACGACTCACCCGCAGACCTACCTCGCGAGGCCTGGAATCGCCTGCTC
The DNA here is from genome assembly GCA_036401055.1 of Roseateles sp. GTDB lineage: Bacteria > Pseudomonadota > Gammaproteobacteria > Burkholderiales > Burkholderiaceae_C > Pelomonas. The sequence continues at coordinate 22,853 of DASWWC010000125.1, read as the reverse complement.
GACGGCGCCCCCCACCCCACCCCCTTCATGCGCCACGAGTACCTGCAGGCCCTGCACGACTCGGGTTCCGCCACGACCGACACCGGCTGGCAGCCGATGTTCCTGGGCGTGTGGGACGAGGACCGGTTGCTGGCTGCCTGCCCGGCCTGGCTGAAATCACACAGCTATGGCGAGTACGTGTTCGACTGGGCCTGGGCCGATGCCTACCGCCGCCACGGCCTGAGCTACTACCCCAAGCTGCTGGTGGCCGTGCCGTTCACGCCGGTGCCGGGCAGCCGGCTGCTGGCCGTGGACGACGACGCGCGGGCGTTGCTGGCGCAGGCGTTGCGCGCGCTGGCCAAGGAGACGCAAGCCTCGTCGCTGCACGTGCTGTTCGGCGACGACGCCGACCAGGCCGCGCTGGCCGACGCCGGCTGCACGGCACGGTCCGGCGTGCAGTTCCACTGGACGTCCGAGGGAGACGCGGACTTCGACGGTTTCCTGGCCCGACTGCAGCGCGACAAGCGCAAGAAGATCCAGCAGGAGCAGCGCCGCGTGCGCGAGGCCGGCGTCACGTTCGAGGCCCGCGAGGGCACGGCCATCACGCCCGAGGACTGGGACTACTTCTACCGCTGCTACCAGCAGACCTACCGCGAGCACCACAGCACGCCCTACCTGAGCCGCGACTTCTTCGCGCGCATGGCCAGCGACATGCCGCAGCACTGGCTGATGTTCACCGCGATGCGTGATGGCGAGCGCGTCGCCACGTCGCTGATCGCACTGGACCCCGCGCGCCGCGCCGCCTTCGGCCGCTACTGGGGCGCCACCGCACACATTCCCAACCTGCACTTCGACGCCTGCTACTACCAGCCGCTGGCCTGGTGCATCGCCCACGGCTACCAGCGCTTCGAGGGCGGGGCACAGGGCGAGCACAAGATGGCGCGCGGGCTCATGCCCACGCCAACGGCATCCAGCCACTGGCTCGCGCACCCGGCGTTCGCCGACGCCGTCAACGACTTCCTGGCCCGCGAGGGCGAGGCAATGACGGGCTATCTGAGCGAGCTCAACGAACATGGCCCCTACAAAGCAAAAGACGCCGCGAAGGCGGCGTCTTTTGAGGGGCAAGAAACCTGATCAGGCCTTGGCGTAGTTCGCCATGCCGTCGGTGATTTCCTTCTTGGCGGCTTCGGGGCCTTCCCAGCCCTTGACCTTGACCCACTTGCCCTTCTCCAGATCCTTGTAGTGCTCGAAGAAGTGCTGGATGGCCGACAGGCGCATCGGGTTCACGTCCTCGATCTTCTCCCAGTGGCTGTACATGGGCAGGATCTTGTTGGTCGGCACGGCCAGCAGCTTGGCGTCACCACCGGCTTCGTCGTCCATCATCAGCACGCCCAGCGGGCGGCAAGTCACGACGACGCCGGGCGACAGCGCGAACGGCGTGATGACCAGCACGTCCACCGGGTCACCGTCGTCGGCCAGCGTCTTGGGGATGTAGCCGTAGTTGCACGGGTAATACATCGGCGTGGTCAGGAAGCGATCCACGAACAGCGCGCCGCTGTCCTTGTCGACCTCGTACTTGATCGGGTCGGCATTCATCGGGATCTCGATGATGACGTTGAACTCGTCGGGCGCCTTGGCGCCGGGGGACACGTTGTGCAGGCTCATGGTCGTCTTCTAGGGGTCAAGGAAAACCCGCATTCTAGTTTTATGGGTAAACGCTCCCCTTACGCCGCAAGGCCCGCACTTAAGCTCCGCCGCACATTCCCCGTACCGGGAAGTAACCGGTTCACACGCACCTGAGGAGACGCATACATGTCGACGGAGATGGCGCTGTATTTCGCGCTGGCTTGTGGCCTCGCGGCCGTTATTTACGGGTTCATCCAGCGCAGCTGGATCCTGAGCCAGGACGCGGGCAATGCCCGCATGCAGGAGATCGCCACGGCGATCCAGCAGGGGGCCGCCGCCTACCTGGGCCGGCAGTACCGCACCATCGCCCTCGTCGGCGTCGTGCTGGCGATTGCCATCGCCGTCGTGCCGGGCCTGGGCCTGACGACGGCCGTGGGCTTCGTCATCGGCGCGGTGCTGTCGGGCATCTGCGGCTTCATCGGCATGAACATCTCGGTGCGCGCCAATGTGCGCACCGCGCAGGCGGCCACCAAGGGCATAGGCCCGGCGCTGGACGTGGCCTTCAAGGGCGGCGCCATCACCGGCATGCTGGTGGTGGGCCTGGGCCTGCTGGGCGTGGGCGGCTTCTACCTCGCCATCGGCGGCGGGCATGACAGCGCGGCGCTCAAGCCCATGCTGGGCCTGGCCTTCGGCTCGTCGCTGATCTCGATCTTTGCGCGCCTGGGCGGCGGCATCTTCACCAAGGGCGCCGACGTGGGCGCCGACCTGGTGGGCAAGGTCGAGGCCGGCATCCCCGAGGACGACCCGCGCAACCCGGCGGTGATTGCCGACAACGTGGGCGACAACGTCGGCGACTGCGCCGGCATGGCGGCCGACCTGTTCGAGACCTACGCGGTCACGCTGATCGCCGCGATGGCGCTGGGCGCGTTGATGGTGACCGGCAGCTCCGCGGCGGCGGGCGTCATCTACCCGCTGGCGCTGGGCGGCGTATCCATCATCGCGTCCATCATCGGCTGCTACTTCGTCAAGGCCAGTGACGGCATGAAGAACGTGATGCCGGCGCTGTACAAGGGCCTCATCGTGGCCGGCGTACTGAGCCTGGGCGCCTTCTTCTTCGTCACCAAGGCCATGTTCCCCGGCGAGGTGCAACTGGCCGGCGGCGCCACCACCAGCGCGATGGCGCTGTTCGGCGCCTGCACCGTGGGCCTGGTGCTGACGGCGGCGATGGTCTGGATCACCGAGTACTACACCGGCACGCAGTACCACCCGGTGCAGCACGTCGCGCAGGCCTCCACCACCGGCCACGGCACCAACGTCATCGCGGGTCTGGGCGTGTCGATGAAGTCCACCGCCTGGCCGGTGCTGTTCGTCTGCGCGGCCATCTACGCGGCCTATGCGCTGGCAGGGCTGTACGGCATCGCCGTCGCCGCCACGTCCATGCTCAGCATGGCCGGCATCGTCGTCGCGCTGGACGCCTACGGCCCCATCACCGACAACGCCGGCGGCATTGCCGAGATGGCCGAACTGCCCGCCGCGGTGCGCGACGTCACCGACCCGCTGGACGCGGTCGGCAACACCACCAAGGCCGTCACCAAGGGCTATGCCATCGGCTCCGCCGGCCTGGCCGCGCTGGTGCTGTTTGCCGACTACACGCACGCGCTGGAAGCGCGCGGCATGCACGTCGTCTTCGACCTGTCGGACCACAAGGTCATCCTGGGCCTGTTCCTGGGCGGCCTGATCCCCTACCTGTTCGGCGCCATGGCCATGGAGGCCGTGGGCCGCGCGGCGGGTGCGGTCGTCGTGGAGGTGCGCAAGCAGTTCGCCGACGGCGCCATCATGGCCGGCCAGCGCAAGCCCGACTACAGCGCCGCGGTCGACATGCTGACCACGGCGGCCATCAAGGAAATGATCGTGCCCTCGCTGCTGCCGGTCATCGCGCCCATCGTCGTGGGCCTGCTGCTGGGCCCGGCGGCGCTGGGCGGTCTGCTGATGGGCACCATCGTCACCGGCCTGTTCGTGGGCATCTCCATGTGCACCGGCGGCGGCGCCTGGGACAACGCCAAGAAGCTGATCGAGGAAGGCTTCAAGGACGACAAGGGCGTGGAGCACCGCAAGGGCGGCGAGGCGCACAAGGCCGCCGTCACCGGCGACACCGTGGGCGACCCCTACAAGGACACCGCCGGCCCAGCCGTGAACCCCTTGATCAAGATCATCAACATCGTCGCGCTGCTGATCGTGCCCATCCTGCCGATGAGCGCCGGCAGCCAGGCGCCCTCGCCCACGCAGGCGGCGGTGGCCGTCGCGGCCGAGCCGGTGGCGTCGGCGGCCAGCACGGCCGAGCTGCCGGCCTCGGCCGCATCGCAGTAAAGCCTGGTAAACACCGGTCAGACGGCCCGCTTGCGGGCCGTTTTTCATGGGCTGCCACGGCAGAATGGCGGCCATGGCGAGCATGGCAGTCACCCGACACGAAATGACGCGGCGGCGCGAGCAGCTGCAGGACCTGCAGCGCTACCTGGCCGTGCTGGAAGCCGACCACGACGGCGCCCGCGCCAAGCTGCTGGGCTTCCGCCTGCGCTACCTGGACGCGTTAGGCCCGCTGATGCGCGAGCTGGACGAACTGGAAGCGCAGTTGCACCATGCCACCGCGCTGCTGGCCGACGCGCTGAAGCGCCAGGGCGTGGACGTGCCGGCGGCGGCCTCGCCGCGCACCAAGCCCTGGCCCGAGATTCCGGCGCTGCCCACGGCCACGCCGCTGCCGCCCGAGCCCACCGGCCCGACGATGGACCTACCGCCACCCACGCTGAAGACGCTGTACCGGCGCGCAGCCAAGCGCTTTCACCCCGACCTGGCGCCACAAGGGCCGGAGCGCGAGGTCTGCGAGCAACGCATGATGGCCGTCAACGAGGCCTACGAGGGCGGTGACCGCGGCAAGCTGGAGAGCCTGCTGCTGGCGGCGGGCGAACTGCCCGAGAAGGTGGTGGGCGGGCCGGCGGACGCGGTGCGCGCCTGGCTGGGCCTGTGCGAGCACCTGGTGCAGGGCCGCATCCGTGTCGTGCAGGCGCAGACGGCGCTGCTGCACAACCTGCAGATGCACCAGCTGCGCGTGGCCATTGAACGCGCCGAAGCCGGTGGCATGCGCCCGCTGGACATCATGGCCAACCGGCTGCGCGCGCAGATCGCGGAGCGCCGCCAGGAGCTGTACATCGGCGAACGCGTGGGCGGCGATGCGAGCCTGGCAGCGGACTTCCTCCGGAAGCGCTACCAGCGGCTGACCGGGCTGGGCCTGGGCTGACAGGCCGGGAGCCCGGTCACGGGCCTCAGCCGTTGTTCTTGGTTCGCGGGTCGGGCGTCGGCACCAGGTTGATGACGGCACCGCTGGCGTCCATCTGTTCAAAAATCAGCACGGTGCCACGCTCGGTGCCGCAGTTCACGGTGATGCTCACCGAACCACCCACGGCGAAAAGCAGGTTGTCCCCCTGGGGCGGCAGGCCGACTTCCAGCGTATGCGTGACCGCCGCCCACAGCCTCAGCGTCTTGTTGTCGCCGGTCTGCGTGAAGCGGATGCCGTCATACGGCGGATCGGCGGCCGGAATGGTCAGCGGGGAACTGATCGAATCGCCATTCGGCGCGAAGTACAGGAAGTACGGGGTGTTGTTGCCGTCGATGCTGGCGGTCAGCGTGACGGGATAGGGACGGTGGGCGATCGCCAGTGAAGAGTCGGTCGACATCGAAGAGTCCTTGAGAGCAGGGACAACGGCGCATTACCGGCAGTCCGCGAGCTGGCGCCACAACTCGGGAACGGGGCCCGCGATTCCGGCACGGGCCACGGGTGCCCAGTAGGCAAGTGCCGCCCGACAGGTGTCGGGGGGCAGCGGCAAATCATGCATGCGCGCCAGACGCTGCCGCTCAAATTCGAGGGCAGCACGCGTGCGTAATTCGCTGAAACGCGGTCGCTGACCCGTTGGCACCCAATCGGCCGGCAGGGCCAGCGCCTCGTTGAGGAACTGCACGGCTTGCGCAGGCACGGCCTGCCGCGCCTCCCACAGCACCAACACGTTACGCGTGATGGCCGTCGACGTGCCGGCCGGCGCCAAGGCACGACGCAAGGCATCAGCGCTCGAACGCAGCGCCGGGCCAGACGTCGAGGACGACTGCATCTGCGACAGCAGCTCCAAGGCCTGTCGCTCCAGCAGCAAGCGGCGCCAGCGCTGGTTGCTGCCATCACCGGCCGAGGCCTCGCGCAGCAGCGCCAGCGCCTGCTGCCCTGCCAGCGCAGCCTCGGGCGCTCGACCCAGCGCCTCCAGCGCCTGCGCACGCCAGCCCAGGGCAATCGCCTGGTCCACCTTGGGAACGAGGTCCTTGGGCTGGGCGGCGGTTTTCCGTGCCAGCAACGCCAGCAGTTCGTCACTCAACGACAACGCATCCCGGGCATGGCCGCTGGCCACCTCCGCCTCCAGCGCCCAGACCAGGTCGTCGCCCAGCTTCGTCTGGTATTCCTCGCTCTCGGGATGCCCGGCGTAGAGCTGCCGAGAGGATGCCAGCGCCTCGTTGAACCGGCGCGTTGCCTCCTGCAGCGCCATCGCATAGAGCGACAGCGTGCCGAGGTTGCCACGCGCATAGGAGATTTCCAGCAAGGGCTCATCACCGCTGGGCATCTTGCGGCGCCAATGCAGCGCGATCTCTTCGTGCTTCGTCCAGTGCCGGACGGCCTCCTCATGCCGGCCTTGCTGCAGCGCCAGCTCGCCGAGCCAGAACGCCAGCTGCGTCCCCTGCCGCAGCACGGCCTCCTCGTCGGACGACTGCCGCTGCGCCTGCTGTAGCCAGCGCTCGGCCGAGGCCAGGGCCTGGGCCGCCACATCAACATGATCCTTCTGCAGATTCACCTCGGCCAGCATCAGCAGCGCCTTGACCCGCTTGATCAGATCCTCGGTGGACAGCACATCGGTCGCCTCCTGACCACCCAGCACGCGCAAGGCCTGCTGACCGATGCCTTCGAGCAACGACAGGCGCCCCACCGGACGCAACTGGCTGGCCATCTCGCCCAGCAGGTAGGTCAGCAGCTCCTCGGCCTGCTGCCGGCGCGCCTGGGCCTGCCGCTCTGCCGCCTCGGCGCGCCGGGTCTGCAGCAGGCTGGTGGCCGTCAGACCGAGCAGCGCCAGCACGGCCAGGCTACCCGCCGCAACGGCCATGCGGTGGCGGCGCACGAAGCGCCCGGCCACATACCAGCGGCTGTCGGGCCTCGCCGCGATGGGCTCGTGAGCCTGCCAGCGGCGCAGGTCGTCGGCCAGCGCCTGGGCGTTGGCGTAGCGCTCGGCCGGCGCCTTCTTCAGCGCCTTGGCGACGATGGTGTCCAGGTCGCCGCGCAGCTCACGGGCATGCCGTGCCATGGGCTCGTCGGGCTGGCTGGCAGCGGCGTCGGAGAGGCGCCGCGGCACCAGTTCGACGATGGCCTTGAGCCGGTCCAGCTGGGTATGCGTGTCATCCGCTGTCGGATGGCCGCCGCCCAGCAGCTGGAACAGCAGCACGCCCAGCGCGTAGACGTCGGTGGCGGTGGTCACGTCGGCCTGCTGCACCTGCTCGGGCGCGGCGTACTGGGGCGTGTAGGCGTTGCCGGCGCGGCGGGTCAGCTCGGTGGCGTCAGACGCGCCGCCATCGGTCGCATCGTCCAGCAGCTTGGCGATGCCGAAGTCCAGCAGCTTCACCTCGCCGGCCGGCGTGACGAGGATGTTGCTGGGCTTGAGGTCGCGGTGCAGGATCAGCCGCGCATGGGCGTGCGCCACGGCGGCCAGCACGTCCAGGAACAGCGCGACGCGCGCGCGCAGGTCCAGCCCGCGCTCGCGGCAGTAGGCGTCGATGGGCTGGCCGTCCACGTACTCCAGCACCAGGTAGGGCTGCAGCTCCTGGTAGACGCCGGCGTCCAGCAGGCGTGCGATGTGCGGATGGGACAGCCGCGCCAGGATGCGGCCCTCGCGCGCGAAGCGCCCGGCATCGCCGCTGCCGAACACGCCGGCCTTCAGGAACTTGACCGCCACCTGGCCGTCGAAGCGGCCGTCGGCCCGGCTGGCCAGCCAGACGGCGCCCATGCCGCCCTGGCCCAGCTCGCGCTCCAGCCGGTAGGGGCCGAGCAACTGGCCGCTGAGGTCGGGCAACTGCTGCTGCACCGGCGCGGCGCCCAGGTTCAGCGCCTCGGCGGCGCCCTGGCCCATGAAACCCTGGGCCTGCAGTTCGGCGTCCCGGGCCAGCAGCTCGCGCAGCTGGCGGGCGGTGTCGGCGTCCAGCGCCTGCAGCCGCTGCTCGCGGGCGGGCTCGTCCAGGTCCAGCAGTTCGTCCAGCAGCGGGCTCAGGGCCAGCCAGCGTTGCTTGCCTTGTTCATCCATATGAGTTTGTGCGGTATTTGCGGGCCGAGCGCCGGGCCGCTCCCAAGCCGGCCCGTTGGGCGATGTGCTGGCGGCTCCATGCCGCCAGCATCGCCGTCCCCGCGGGGGACCGGCCAAGGTACTCCTTGGAAGAGGGGCTTCACTCCGCGAGGGCCATGGCCAGGAACAGCCGCGCCTTCTGCCAGTCGCGCTGCACGGTGCGCTCGGTGACGCCCAGCGCCTGGGCGATCTCCTGCTCCAGCATGCCGCCGAAGTAGCGCATCTCCACGACCTGGGCCGGCCGCGGCTCCAGCAGCGCCAGCTCGTCCAGCGCCTCGTGGATGCGCAGGATGTGGTCGTCGCCCTGGGGCGTCTGCTCGACGATGACGGTATTGAGCGTCAGCAGCGCCTGGCCGCCGCCGTGCCGCTCGGCCAGGCGGGAGCGCACCAGGTCGATGACGACGGTGCGCATCGCGCGGGCGGCGTAGGCGAGGAAGTGACGCCGGTCCGGGAAGGCCTGGCCGCCGCTGCCGGCCAGGCGCAGCCAGGCCTCGTGCACCAGCGCGGTGGTGTCCAGCAGCGTCAGCTCGCCGGCGCTGCGCATGTGGCGCCGGGCCAGCCGGCGCAGGTCACCGTAGAGCTGGGCCACCACCTGGTCGGCGGCGGCGCGGTCGCCGGCCTGCGCGGCGCTCAGCAGTCGGGTGATGTCTTGCACCGGCCGGACTCTAGCGGCAGCCGGAGCCGACGCCCGCCGGACGAAAGTTTTTTTGCGGCGCGATGTCGGGTCGCGGCGCGGCAGCCCGTTTTACAGGTTGAGGGGCTGCTGACGGTCCGTTCCGGGAGGCCGGCCCAGCCGGGGTTCGTCCCGCCGGCAGCCCCTCACCCGCCCTTCCCCCGAATGCCGGAGTTTTCCCTTGTCTCTCTCCCACACCGCCACCACCGCCGCCAATGAACCGTCCGCCGTCCAGCGCGGCGCCCGCAACGCGGGCCTGCCGTGGGTGGGGTCCATGGAGTCGCTGGACCTGCACATGTCGCGCCGCCTGGCGCTGTGCCGTCGCTCCTGCGAGCTGATGGCGCTGCTGTGGATAGAGCTGGAGCTGCTGATGGCGCCGGGCGCAGCGGCGGGCATGGGCACGGCGGCGGACCACGAGCTGCTGCAGGCCGCCGGGCTGCGGCTGCGCAATCGCGTGCGCAGCACGGACGAGGTGGTACAGGTCGCCGGGCTGGGCTTCGCGGTGCTGCTGCACGGCGCCGGGGCTGACACGACGACCCTGGTCGAGCAGCGGCTGCAGCAGACCCTGACCGGCGCCTACGGCTTGGAGGGACAGCGGCTGTACCTGGGCGTGCGCATGGGCCGGGCGCTGTTCCCGGAGGCCGGGCGCAACGGCAGGCAACTGGCCGAGGCGGCCTGTCAGGACCTGGCGCTGCGCCAGGGCGGCTGAGCAGCCTGCCCCTTCAGACCTCCAGCCACTCCTTGCGGATGTAGGCGTTGGCGCGCAGGTCGGCCGGGCTGCCCTCGAAGACGATACGTCCGTGGCCCATCACGTAGCAGCGCTCGGAGATCTCCAGCGCGATGGCGAGCTTCTGCTCCACCAGCAGCACGGCGATGCCGCGGTCCTTCAGCGCCTTCAGATACTCGGCCACCAGCTCGACGATCTTGGGCGCCAGGCCCTCGGTGGGTTCGTCGATCATGATGAGGTCGGGGTCGCCCATCAGCGTGCGGCAGAGCGTGAGCATCTGCTGCTCGCCGCCGGACAACACGCCGGCCTCGGTGTGCTGGCGCTCCTTGAGCCGCGGGAACATGCGGTACATGTCGTCGAAGCTCCAGCGCGGGTTCTTGTTCTTGGTCTTCTCGCCCAGCATCAGGTTCTGGTGGACCGTGAGCTTGGGGAAGATGTCGCGGTTCTCGGGCACGTAGCCGATGCCGAGGTGGGCGATCTCGTAGGCCTCGCGGCCCACCAGCTCCTGGTCGCCCCACAGCACCGAGCCCTTGGCGTCCACCTGGCCCATGATGGTCTTGACCATGGTCGAGCGGCCCGCGCCATTGCGGCCCAGCAGGCTGACGATCTCGCCCGGGTTGACCTGCATGCTGACGCCGTGCAGCACATGGCTCTTGCCGTAGAAGGCGTGGACGTTGTCCAGCTTCAGGGTGCGTCCATCGCTCATGCCGCCGCTCCTGCCGCCTGCTGTTCGGCCAGCACCGAGCCCAGGTAGGCCTCCTGCACCCGTGCATTGGCGCGCACGGCCTCGGGCGTGTCGAAGGCGATGACCTCGCCGTAGACCAGCACGGCGATCTTGTCGGCCAAGCCGAAGACGACGCCCATGTCGTGCTCCACGGTCAGCAGCGTCTTGCCCACCGTCACGTCGCGGATCAATTGGATGAAGCGTTTGGTCTCGCTTTTGCTCATGCCGGCGGTGGGCTCGTCCAGCAGGATGACGCTGGAGCCACCGGCGATGGTGATGCCGATCTCCAGCGCCCGCGCCTCGGCGTAGGTCAGGTTCATGGCCAGCACGTCGCGCCGCTTGTCGAGCTTGATCATCTCCAGGATGGCTTCGGCGCGGTCGTTGGCGTCGTCGAGGTCGGCCAGGAACTTCCAGAACGCGTAGCGGTGGCCCAGGCTCCACAGCACGGCGCAGCGGATGTTCTCGAACACGCTCAAACGCGTGAACAGGTTGGACACCTGGAAGCTGCGCGACAGGCCCAGCCGGTTGATCTCGAAAGGCTTCCTGCCGTCGATGCGCTGGCCGTGCAGGTGGATCTCGCCCGAGGTCGGCGCAAAGCGCCCGCTGATGAGGTTGAACAGCGTGCTCTTGCCCGCGCCGTTCGGGCCGATGATGGCGACGCGCTCACCGGCCTGCACGGCCAGGTTGGCGCCGCGGATGATCTCGCTCTTGCCGAAGCTCTTGCGCACGTCGCGCAACTCAAGCGCGAAGCTCATAGCGCCTCCCGACGTTTGATCTCTTTCTCGATCTCTTCCTGGATCTCGCCCCACTGGTGCACGTAATGCCGTCGCGCCAGTTCGAACAGCGCGCAACCCACGACGATCAGGAAACCGGCGCCGAACCAGGCGTCAATGCCCGAGCTGTTCAGCGTCGCGCCCATGAAGCGCAGCTCAGGCCCCAGCGCCTCGTTCAACTGGCGGTGGTAGAGCATCTCGATCATGGCCGCCGCGCCCACCAGCGCCGCGAGCGCGGCACCGGCCAGCGCCAGGTAGGACGTCCAGACGCGGCCCAGCTTGCCGAAGGCCGCCACGCGCAGGTTCATCAGGATCAGGCTGGCGATACCCCCCGGCGCGTACATGACCATGAACAAGAAGATCAGGCCCAGGTACAACAGCCAGGCCTTGGTCAGCTCGGCCAGCATGACGCCGCAGAACACCATCAGCACCGCGCCGATGATGGGTCCGAAGAAGAACATCGCGCCGCCGAGGAAGGTGAACAGCAGGTAGGCGCCGGAGCGGGCCGCGTGCAGCACGTCGGCGCCGTTGACGATCTCGGTGTTGATGGCGCCCAGGCCGCCTGCAATGCCAGCGAAGAAGCCCGAGATGGTGAAGATCAGGAAGCGCACCCAGTGCGTGTCGTAGCCGATGAACTCGACGCGCTCGGGGTTGTCGCGCACCGCGTTCAGCATGCGGCCCAGCGGCGTGCGCGTCAGCGCGAACATCAGCGCCGTGCAGACGAAGCAGTAGACGGCGACCAGGTAATAGACCTGGATCTGCGGCCCGAACGAGATGCCCATGACCGGCTTGCCGATGACGCGATTGCTGGACACGCCGCCCTCGCCGCCCGAGAACTCCGGCAGCATCAGCGCCAGCGCGAACACCAGTTCGCCGATGCCCAGCGTGATCATCGCGAACGGCGTGCCGGCCTTCTTCGTCGACACATAGCCCAGGAACACCGCGCACAGCAACCCGGCCAGGCCGCCCACCAGCGGGATCAGGCTGACCGGGATGCCCAGCGTGCCGGCGCCGGCCATGTTCAGCGCATGGATGGCCAGGAAGGCGCCCATCCCGCTGTAGACCGCGTGGCCGAAGCTCAGCATGCCGCCCTGGCCCAGCAGCATGTTGTAGGCCAGGCAGGCGATGATGCCGATGCCCATCTGCGTCAGCATGGTCTGCGCGAGGCCGCTGGTCCAGATGCGAGGTGCGACGAACAGGATGACGGCGAACAGGCCCCAGACGATCCAACGCCCGACGTTGAGCGGCTTGAAATGGAATTCCTTGGTGCGGCTCATCGCATCAGTCCTCCCGCGTACCCAGGAGACCCTTGGGCCGGAAGATCAGGATCAGCACCATCAGCAGGTAGGGCAGGATGGGCGCCACCTCGGCCATGGTCAGGCGCAGCAGCGGGTAGCCAAACGTGCTGGGCGTGACGCCGGCGCCGAAGCTGTTCAGCAGCGTGACCAGCGAACCGTTGATGGTCAGCGGCAGCGTCTGCAGCAGGCCCACGACGATGGAGCCCACGAAGGCACCGGCCAGCGAGCCGATGCCGCCCACCACCACGACGACGAAGATGATGGCGCCGATGAAGGCCGCCATATTGGGCTCGGTCACGAAGGTGATGCCACCCACCACGCCGGCCAGCCCCGCCAGCGCGCAGCCGCTGCCGAACACCAGCATCAGCACGCGCGGCACGTTGTGGCCCAGCGCCTCCACCATCTCGGGATGCGTGAGGGACGCCTGGATGAGCAGGCCCACGCGGGTGCGCGTCAGCAGCAGCCACAGCGCCAGCAGCATCAGCAGCGCCACCGCCATCATGAAGACCTTGGTCAGTGGGAAGTTGGAACACGAAGCCGCGGCGCAGATCTCCGGCCCCGCCTTGCCCAGCATCAGCGACATGCCCTCCAGCGGGTGCGACACGATGGTGAAGGCCGAGCCCTGCAGTTCCGGCGGCGGCGTGAACGGCACGGCCGTGCGGCCCCAGATCAGCTGCACCAGCTCCAGGATGACGTAGGACAGGCCGAAGGTGATCAGCAGCTCCGGCACATGGCCGAACTTGTGCACCCGGCGCAGCGCCAGCCGCTCGAAGCCCGCGCCCAGCACGCCCACGGCCAGCGGCGCCAGCAACAGCGCCGGCCAGAAACCGACGATGCCCACCAGCGTATAGGCGACGTAGGCGCCCACCATGTAGAAGCTCGCGTGCGCGAAGTTCAGCACGCCCATCATGCTGAAGATCAGCGTCAGCCCGGAGCTGAGCATGAACAGCAGCAGGCCGGACGACAGGCCGTTCAGCAGGTTGATGAAGACTTGATCCAAGGGCAGCCGCCGGCAAGGTTCAGGGATCGCACCGCCACTTCAGGGCGGCGGTGCGGTCGGGTCAGGCGCTCAGGCGATCAGCCTGGCCTTTTCATCTGGCAGGACGTCGGCGTGGACGACACATAGCTGTCGTACTGCTTCACCGGCGCCAGCGTCATGCCCGTCTTCTCGGGGCTGTACGGGTACTTCGCATCGGCCTTCTGCCAGACCGAGATGAACAGCGGCTGCTGCAGCTGGTGGTCGCTCTTGCGCATCGTCACCTCGCCGTTGAAGCTCTTGACCGTCAGGCCTTCCAGCGCCGCGGCGACCTTGACCGGGTCGGTCGACTTGGCATTGGCCATCGCCTGGCTCAGCATCGTGTAGATGTGCTGGATGCTGTTGGTGTACATGTCGTCGTTGAAACGCTTGTTGTACTCATCCGCCAGCTTCTGCACCTCGCCGCCCATGTTGTAGTGGCTGTAGGCGACCTGGTAGACACGGCCCGCGCCGCCGCTGCCCAGCGCCGTCGGCGTGCCGGTCACACCGGTGTAGTAGGTGAAGAACTTGCCGTTGTAGCCGGCTTCGTTGGCGGCCTTGACGAGCAGCGCGAGGTCGGAGCCCCAGTTGCCGGTGATGACGGTGTCGGCACCGCTGGCCTTGATCTTGGCGACGTAGGGCGCGAAGTCGCGCACCTGGGCCAGCGGGTGCAGATCCTCGCCGACGACCTGGATGTCCGGGCGCTTGCGAGCCAGCGTCTCCTTGGCGTACTTGGCGACCTGGTGGCCGTGGGCGTAGTTCTGGTTCAGCAGGAAGACCTTCTTCACGTCCGGCTGGTCCTTGATGAAGGAGGACATCGCCTCCATCTTCATGGACGTGTCGGCGTCGAAGCGGAAGTGCCAGTAGCTGCACTTGCTGTTGGTCAGGTCCGGGTCCACCGCCGAGTAGTTCAGGTAGACGATTTCCTTGCCGGGGTTGCGGTCGTTGTGCTTTTGCACCGCGTCGCTCAGTGCCAGCGCGACGCTGGAGCCGTTGCCCTGCATGATGTAGCGGATGCCCTGGTCGGCCGCGGCCTTCAGCAGGTTCAGCGACTCGGCGGGGCTCAACTTGTTGTCGAAGGTCACGACCTCGAACTTCACGCCGGCCGGGTTGCTCTTGTTGAACTTCTCGCCGAGGAACTGGAAGGTCTTGACCTGGTTCTGGCCCACCGGGCCCATCAGGCCGGACAGCGCGTCGATGTAGGCGAGCTTGACGGTCTCGCCCTTCTGCGCCTGGGCTGCGCCGGCAGCGAGCGCCAGGGCCGCCGCGGCGGTCAGCATACGCAGCGGGAAGCGGGCCGAAGTGTTGTCGAACATGCTTGTCTCCTGTGGTTGTGACGGAACGGGAACTGGATGAGGATCAAGCCGTCGGCAGACGGTGGTCCTTGAGCTGATCGCGCAGCTTCAGCTTCTGGATCTTGCCGGTAGCGGTGTGCGGAATCTCGCTGACGAAGACCACGTCGTCGGGCACCTGCCACTTGGCGATGCGGCCTTCGTAGAAGCCCAGCAGCTCCTCGCGCGTGACGCTGGCTTCCGGCTTCTTCACAACCACCAGCAGCGGGCGCTCGTCCCACTTCGGGTGGCGGGCCGCGATGACGGCCGCCTCGTGGACGGCAGGGTGGGCCATCGCGATGTTTTCCAGGTCGATGGACGAGATCCACTCACCGCCGGACTTGATGACGTCCTTGCTGCGATCGGTGATCTGCATGAAGCCGTCGGCATCGATGGTGGCCACGTCGCCGGTCGGGAACCAGCCGGGCTGGCCGTCCACGCTGACCAGCGGCGACGCGTCGTTCTTGAAGTACTGGCTGATGACCCAGTGGCCGCGCACGACCAGGTTGCCGGAGCTGACGCCGTCCCAGGGCAGCGAACGGCCCTCGTCGTCGATGATGGCCATGTCCACGCCGTAGATGACGCGGCCCTGCTTCTCCAGCAGGCGCTGCCGCGCGTCGGCGGGCAGACTGAGCTGGCGCGTCGTCAGCTTGGACAGCGTGCCCAGCGGCGACATCTCCGTCATGCCCCAGGCGTGGATGACCTCGATGCCGAAGTCGTCCTGCAGCGACTTCATCATGGCCGGCGGGCAGGCCGCGCCGCCGATGACGGTGCGCTTGAAGCTGGAGAACTTCAGGCCGCCCGCCTTCACGTAGTTCAGCAGGCCCAGCCACACGGTGGGCACGCCGGCACTGAACGTGACCTTCTCGCCCTCGAACAGTTCATACAGGCTCTTGCCGTCCAGATGCGGCCCCGGCAACACGAGCTTGAACCCCACCAGCGCCGCGCTGTACGGCAGGCCCCAGGCGTTGACGTGGAACATGGGTACGACCGGCAGCACGACGTCGCGGCTGCCGCAGTCCATCGCGTCGGGCAGCGCCGACGCGTAGGCATGCAGCACCGTCGAGCGGTGACTGTAGACGGCGCCCTTGGGGTTGCCCGTGGTGCCGGACGTGTAACAGATGCTGGACGCCGTGTTCTCGTCGAACTCGGGCCAGGCGTAGTGGCCGTCTTCGGCGGCCAGCAGGTCGTCGAAGCACAGCAGCCCGGGAATCGCGCTGCTCGCTGGCATGTGGGCGCGCGAGGTCATCAGCACGAAGTGCTGCACCGTCTTCAGCAGCGGCGCGATCTTCTCGACCAGCGGCAGGAAGGTCGCATCGAAACAGAGGACGCGGTCCTCGGCGTCCTCGGCGATCCAGACGATCTGCTCGGGAAACAGACGCGGGTTGATGGTGTGGCAGACCAGGCCCGAGCCTGAGGTGCCGTAGTAGATCTCGACATGGCGATGGCCGTTCCAGGCCAGCGTGCCGACGCGGTCGCCGGGCCGGCAGCCCAGCCGCGCGAACGCCTGCGCGGCCTGGCGCGAACGCAGCGCCACCTCGCGCCAGTTGCTGCGATGCAGGTCGCCTTCGACCCGCTTGCTGACGATCTCGGTCTCGCCCGCATGCCGCTCAGCGTGCGTCAGCAACGACGAGATCAGCAGCGGCGCCGACATCATCCGGCCCATCAATGCCATGGTTGTCTCCTGGCCGTGTTATCGGTCCAGTCTAGCCCGCGGTTTCAGACATGAAACGTCACAACCGCGACCCGAGCCCCCCGGGGAAACACCCAGGAAAGCAGCGCCCAAGCGCCCCTCACTAAACTGGTGTGATCAAGCCGTTGGAAACGTCCCGTCCATCATGAGCCACGACCCCGCCAAGCCCTACCCCGTCCAGAAGACCGACGCCGAATGGCGCGAACAGCTGGACCCGATGCAGTACCAGGTCGCGCGCCACGCGGCGACCGAGCGCGCCTTCACCGGCAAGTACTGGGACCACTTCAAGGACGGCCATTACAACTGCATCGGCTGCGGCACGCCGCTGTTCGAGGCCGACACCAAGTTCGACGCCGGCTGCGGTTGGCCCAGCTACTGGGCGCCGGTCAACAGCGAGGTCATCGAGCGCGTGGTGGACCGCAGCCACGGCATGGTGCGGGTGGAAGTGCGCTGCAACAACTGCGGCTCGCACCTGGGCCATGTCTTCCCGGACGGCCCCGAGCCCACCGGCGAGCGTTACTGCATCAACTCGGCGGCCATCGATTTCGTCGGGGACAATTCCTCGCCATGAAGCTGCTGCTCGACTTTCTCCCGCTGATCCTGTTCTTCGTCGCCTTCAAGGGTGCCGAAGGCAATCCCGACCTGGCCGCCGCGTTCGCGACCGAGCATTTCGGCTTCCTGGTGCAGGGCGGCGTGGTGGGCCCCTCGGAGGCACCGGTGCTGCTGGCCACGGTGGCGGTCATGATCGCCACACTGGCCCAGGTCGCCGTCCTGAAGCTGCGTGGCCAGAAGATCGACCTGATGCTGTGGATCAGCCTGGCCCTGGTGGTCGTGCTGGGCGGCGCCACCATCTGGTTCCACAACGAGACCTTCATCAAGTGGAAGCCCACCGGCCTGTACTGGGTCATGGCACTGACGCTGTGGGCCTCGCTGGCCATCTTCGGCAAGAACCTCATCAAGGCCATGCTGGGCGGCGAGCTGCAACTGCCCGACACCGTCTGGGCGCGGCTCAACCTCGCATGGGTGCTGTTCTTCGCGGCCATGGGCGTCGTCAACCTCTACGTGGCCTACAACTTCTCCACCTCCGCCTGGGCCAACTTCAAGGTCTTCGGCGTGACCGGGCTGATCCTGCTGTTCACGCTGGCGCAAGGTGTCTACATGAGCAAGCACCTGCCGCAGCAGGAAGAGGATTCCAAGCCGTGACGAACCATCGCACGATGGCTGCAGAAATCGAGGCGCGGCTGCGCGTCGAGCTGGCGCCGCTGGAGTTCAAGCTGCGCGACGACAGCGCGGATCACGCCGGCCACGCCGGCGTCCGCGAGGGCGGCCACTTTCACGTGACTGTCCGGTCGGAACGCTTTACCGGCCTGCAACGCGTGGCCCGTCATCGCCTCGTCTATCATTGTCTGTCTGACCTGATGCAGCGTGGCATCCACGCCCTGGCCATCGATGCCAAGGCCCCGGGTGAACCCTGACAGATCAGCATTGATCGAACCGCGCGCCCGATCCGGGCGCGATTTTTTTAGCCTGATCCATCTCCCACCCATGAAGAAGTTTGCGCTCGCCGCCCTCGTCGCGGCCCTCGTTCCGGCTGCTGCCGTCGCGCAGAACATCGCGACCGTCAACGGCAAGCCCGTGCCCAAGGCCCGCTTCGAGATGCTGATGCAGCAGGTCACCAAGAGCGGCCAGCAGCAGCGTTCGCCTGAGCTGGAAGCCCAGGTCAAGGACGAAGTCGTGCGTCGCGAGATCTTCGTGCAGGCGGCTGAAGCGCGCGGCATCCCGCAGACGGCCGACTACAAGGCGCAACTGGACCTGGCCAAGCAGATGCTGCTGATCCGCGGCCTGATGGACGACTACCGCGCCAAGAACCCCGTCAGCGACGCCGACGCGCAGGCCGAGTACGACAAGTTCAAGGCCGCCAACAGCGGCGAGGAATACCGCGCCCGTCACATCCTGGTCGAGAAGGAAGAAGACGCCAAGGCGCTGATCGAGAAGATCAAGGCGGGCGGCAACTTCGAGGAACTGGCCAAGGCCAACTCCAAGGACACCGGCTCCGCGCAAAACGGCGGCGACCTGGACTTCGCCAACCCCAACAACTTCGTGCCCGAGTTCAGCAAGGCCATGACCGCGCTGAAGAAGGGCGAGATGACGCAGGAGCCGGTGAAGAGCCAGTTCGGCTTCCACATCATCAAGCTCGAAGACACGCGCGCCGCGACCTTCCCGGCCTTCGACGACGTCAAGGCCCAGATCAAGCAGCGCATCGAGCAGACCAAGATGGCCGAGTACCAGCAGAGCCTGGTCGACAAGGCCAAGACCGACTACAAGTTCACCCCGCGCTGATCCCGCACGGCGGGTCACGACAGAAAGACCCGCCACGGCGGGTCTTCTTACATCCGGAGTTCAAGACACCATGTCCGACGCCCTCAGCACCCGACTCGTCCACGCCACCGGCGGCGATCCGCAGTTCGGCGGCGTGCACGCCCCCGTCCATCCGTCCGTGCAGTACGCCCACGAGCGCGTGGAAGACCTGATCGGCGTGTTCCAGGGCACGAACAAGGGGGCATTCAACTACGCCCGCCAGGGCACGCCGACGACGACCGTGCTTGAGCGCGCCGTCACCGAGCTGGAAGGCGGCGTGGGCTCCATCAGCTTCGCGACCGGCATGGCGGCGCTCAGCGCGCTGTTCCTGACGCTGCTGAAGGCCGGCGACCACCTCGTCACCAGCTCACGCGTGTTCGGCAACACCAACAGCCTGTTCCAGACGCTGGAAGACCTGGGCATCGCGGTCAGCCGCGTCGATGCCGGTGACGCCGCCGCCGTGCGCGCCGCGCTGCGGCCCGAGACGCGCATGGTCTTCGTCGAGACCATCGCCAACCCCAGCACCCGCATCCCCGATCTGGAAGGCATAGGCGCGCTGTGCCGCGAGAAGGACTTGCTCTACGTGGTGGACAACACCGTCACGTCGCCCGCGCTGTGCCGGCCCAAGCGCTTCGGCGCCGGCCTGGTGATGAACTCGCTGACCAAGACCCTCGCCGGCCACGGCGAGGCGCTGGGCGGCGCCGTCACCGACACCGGCTGCTTCGACTGGTCCACCTACCCCAACATCTTCCCCGCCTACCGCAAGGGCGACGCCGCCGGCTGGGGCCTGCAGCAGATCCGCAAGAAGGGCCTGCGCGACATGGGCGGCACGCTGTCCAGCGAGGCGGCACACCGCATCCTGGTGGGCATGGAGACGCTGGAGCTGCGGCTGCAGCGCAGCAGCGACACGGCGCTCGCGCTGGCCCGTCACCTGGCCGCGCATCCTGCCATCGCAGCCGTGCACTACCCGATGCTGGAGAGCCACCCCGAGCACCAGCGCGCGCGCGACTGGTTCGGCAGCGGCTCATGGATGCTGGCCTTCGAGCTGCGCGACGCCGCACGGCTCAACGAGGTCATCAACCGCCTGCGCCTACCGCTGAAGGCCACCGGCCTGGCCGACACGCGCACGCTCATCATTCCGGTCGCGCCCACCATCTTCTGGGAGATGGGCGCCGAAGCGCGCGCAGCCATGGGCATTGCCGACGGGCTGGTGCGGCTGTCGGTCGGTCTGGAAGCCGCTGAAGACCTGATCGCTGACTTCGACCAGGCGCTGGCTTAAGCAGCGAGGCGGCCGGCCTCGATCCGCAGCTGACGCTCGCAGCGCCCCGCAATCTCGCGGTCGTGCGTGACCAGCACCAGCGTCGTGCCGGCCTCGCGGTTCAGCTCGAACATCAGCTCCATCACCGACGCGCCGGTCGCGAAGTCCAGGCTGCCGGTGGGCTCATCGGCCAGCAACAGCGCCGGCCGCTGCACGAAGGCGCGCGCCAGCGCCACGCGCTGCTGCTCGCCGCCCGACAGCACGCGCGGGTAGTGCCCCAGGCGCTCGCCCAGGCCCACGCGGGACAGCATGGCCGCCGCCTGCTCGCGTGCGCTCGCGTCGCCGCGCAGCTCCAGCGGCAGCATCACGTTCTCCAACGCCGTCAGGTTGGGCAGCAGCTGGAAGCTCTGGAACACGAAGCCCAGCTCCTTCGCCCGCACCGCGGCGCGCTGGTCCTCATTCAGCACGAACAGGTCCTGGCCGCGCAGCTTCACCGTGCCACCACTGGGCCGATCCAGGCCCGCCAGGATGGCCAGCAGCGTGCTCTTGCCCGAACCCGAAGCCCCCACGATGGCGACCGACTCCTGCGCGGTCAGCGTGAAGCTGATGTCATGCAGAATCGTCAGCTCCCCGGTCGCGTCCTGGACGCGCTTGGTGATCTGCTCAACTTGGACGAGGACTTCAGGCATGTCGGGACTGCGGCGGCGAACGTGGGTGGCGCACTTTAGCCTGGGGGTGCTGGCCGGCCGGACGTCAGGGGTCATGGCCGCCGCCGAGGCGCCCGTCGTGCTGGTCGTGGGCGACAGCCTGTCGGCCGAGTACGGCATTGCGGCCGGCACGGGCTGGGTGGCCCTGCTGCAGAAACGCCTGGCCGAGCAGAAGAAGCCGCACCGCGTCGTCAACGCCAGCATCAGCGGCGACACGACCTCCGGCGGCCGCAGCCGCCTGCCCGCCGCACTGCGCACGCACAAGCCGGCCATCGTCATCATCGAACTCGGCGGCAACGACGCGCTGCGCGGCCTGCCGCTGGCCAGCACGCGCGAGAACCTGCTGGCCATGGCCCGCACGGCCCAGCAGGCCGGCGCCAAGGTCGTCGTCGTGGGCATGCAGGTGCCGCCCAACTACGGCGCCCGCTACGCCAGCGACTTCGAGGGACTGTTCACCGAGGTCGCGAAGCAGACTCGCGCGGGCCTGGTGCCTTTCCTGCTCAAGGGCGTGGCCGACCGCAAGGACGCACTGGAGTGGTTCCAGCCCGACCGCATCCATCCACTGGCCAAGGCCCACCCCACGATGCTGGACAACGTCTGGCCGGCGCTGAAGCCGCTGCTCTGAGCGGTTTCCGTCCTCAAAAGTCGGCTTGCGGGCCGCGCCGCGGCGCGCTCTGATGCCGCCGGGCCAGGACTTCCGTCGGAGGCCGCCCGCCGGGAGAGCCCCCATGAAGCTGCGCTTGACGACCTTCAACTGCGAAAACCTGTTCGGCCGCTACGCCTTCCTGGACAAGCCGCCCACCGATCAGCCCAAGGACTACATCCAGGACATCAAGGTCACCGACGTGGTCGCCTTCGAGCCCGGGCGCAGCAACACGCTGAAGCCGCGCCCCATCGCCGAAGCGCAGCGCAAGAACACCGGCCTGGCCATCCTGGACGCCGCGCCCGACATCCTGGCCGTCTGCGAGGTCGAGAACCTGACGGCACTGCGCCTGTTCAACGCCAAGTACTTGGGCAACTACTTCGACCGCATCCTGCTCGTGGAGGGCAACGACCCGCGCGGCATCGACGTGGGCATGCTGCTGCGACGCGGCCTCAAGGTCGACGTGCGGGCCATACGCAGCCACGCCGACGACGCCGCGCTGGGCGGTTTCCTGACCACGACCAACATGCTGGACATGAAGGGCCGCGTCGGCAAGGCCAGCTTCTCGCGCGACTGCCTGGAGGTGGACATCGACGCAGGCAACGCCGCGCTGACGCTGCTGGTGAATCATTTCAAGGCCCAGGAGACGACGAGCGGCGGCGCGGACCCCACCACGGCCAAGCGCCGCGGCCAGGCCGAGCGCGCCGCGGCCATCGCCAAGCGCGCCCGAGCCGCTGGCCGCCTGCCCATCGTGATGGGTGACCTGAACAAGGACGTGGCCAGCCCGCAGTACGACGACAGCATCAACCCGGTCGCCCGCTCCAGCGTGTTCGTGGACCCGGTGCGCGCGCTGCCCGCCGACCAGCGCTGGACGCACTACTTCAGCTCCAAGCGCAGCGTCAGCCAGCTCGACTACCTGCTGCCCGACAAGGGCCTGGCCGGAGCGATCGCCGGCGTGCAGATCAGCCGCGGCGGCCTGTCGCCCAAGTGCAAGCAGTACACCGGGCCGCGGCTGGGCAGCATCGCGACCGACGGGCAGGAGGCCAGCGACCACTGCCCGCTGTCGGTCGACTTCGTGCTGTGACTCAGCGCTCCATCTGACGGGGCGGCTCGCCGCGCTTCTCCTGGCGCACCGGCACGCCGTCCTGGCGGCCACGCTGCGGGCCCTCGTCGCGCGACGGCGCCCGCATCTGCGGCTGGGGTTGTGGCTGCGGCTGCGGCATCTGCATGCGCGGCGGCTCCTGCGTGGCCTGGCGGATGGGCATCTCGACGCGGCGCGGCTGCTCCATCACCGGCGGGCGCTCGGGCATCTGCACGGCGCGCGGCGGCTCGACCTGGGGCGCGGGCTGCGGCATCACACGGCGCGGCTCCTCGCGGCGCTCTTCACGACGCTCCTCGCGCCGGTCGTCACGCCGGTCATCGCGGCGCTCCTGCAGGCGCCACGGCATGTTGTTGTCGCCACCGGCCCGCGGCGTCTCGAAAGACGGTCGCGGCTGTGGCTGCATCTGCGGCTGGGCGGGCACCTGCGGCTGGGCCAGCGCCGGTCCGGCCGGTTGTGGCGACTGGCCGTCCGCGGTGCGCGGCGTGTCGCGGCGCCAGGGCATCTGGCCCTCGCTGCGCCAGCCCATACCG
>DASWWC010000124.1:0-3002 GCA_036401055.1 Roseateles sp. | reverse complement strand
CCACGCTGGAGTCGGCAATGGCGCGCACGCTGCCGGCGCGCAGCCGGCCGGCGGCCTGCAGCTTGGCGATCGCGTCGCTGGCCAGCACGGCCAGGTCGAAGGCTTCGCCGTCCTGTACGCGGCGCGCGGCGTCCACGCCGCCCACGGACTGCAGGTGCACGCCCGGTGCGCCGGTCTGCGCATGGGCCTGGGCCAGCGCCGCCAGCAGATGCCGCGTGGCCATGGAGGAGATCAGTGTGAGGACGGAACTCATGGAGCGCGATTCTTCGCAGTGCTGCCCTGTCAGGCTAGGTCTGGCTGCGGCTAGCAGCTATAGCGGATCGGCATGGCATCTGCCAAGATGGGCGCATGACCTTGAACCAGATCGAGTACTTCATCCAGGTGGCCGAGCATGGCAGCTTCAGCAAGGCCGCGCTGGTGCTGGGCGTGGCGCAGCCGGCGCTGAGCCGGCAGGTGCGCGCGCTGGAGACCGAGCTGCACGAGACGCTGTTCCTGCGCAACGGCCGCGGCGTGGAGCTGACCGAGGCCGGGCGCCGGCTGCTGGAGCACGGGCAAGGCATCCTGCACCTGGTGACGCAGGCGCGCGAGGACCTCGGCGCCCACCGCAACGAGCCCGTGGGCCAGATCGTCGTGGCCATGCCGCCCACGCAGGCGCGGCTGCTGACGCTGCCGCTGATCGAAGGCTTTGCCGCCAGCTGCCCGCGCGCGCGGCTGGTCATCACGGAGGGCTTCTCCACGCATCTGACCGAGTGGCTGGTGTCCGGCCGGGCGGACCTCGCGCTGGTCTACAACCCCGAGCCGCTGCCGGCGCTGGAGATCCTGCCGCTGCGCGAGGAGCGGCTGCAGCTGCTGAGCCCGGTGAAGGACGCGCCGCGCGGCCCGGTGACGCTGGAGCAGCTGTCGCGCCTGCCGCTGGTGATGCCGCAGCGGGGCCAGGTGTTCCGCAAGCGCATGGAGGAGGCGGCCGCGATGGCGGGCGTGCAGCTGCGCGTGGAGTGGGAGGTGTCCAGCGTGCCGGCCATGCTGGACCTGGTGGCCGCCGGCCTCGGCCATGCGGCGCTGGGCGAGGATGCGCTGCGTGCCTTCGAGCACCCGGAGCGCCTGGCCGTCACGCCGTTCAAGGGTGTCGACGTGCGGACCACCTTGTGCCTGGTCACGCCTGCGCTGAAGCGCTCCACGCCGCTGACGCAGCGCACCGCGGCGCTGCTGATGAAGCTGGTGCGAGAGCCCCAGGCACTTCACCACGGCAGCCCGACATAGTTCTCCGCCATGGACGCCATGGCGACGTCCGAGCCGACCAGGTACTCCAGCTCCGCGCGGTGCAGCTTGGCGTCGATCTCCGGCTCGTGCGGCAGGCTGTGCATCAGGCTGGTGAACCACCAGGAGAAGCGCTCGGCCTTCCAGATGCGCGACAGGCAGCGCGCCGAGTAGTGGGCGATGCCGGCTTCGCTGCGCTCGCGGTAGTGCTCGATCAGCGCCTGCGACAGGTAGTGCACGTCCGACGCCGCGAGGTTCAGCCCCTTGGCGCCGGTGGGCGGCACGATGTGGGCCGCGTCGCCGGCCAGGAACAGCCGGCCGAAGCGCATGGGCTCGGCGACGAAGCTGCGCAGCGGCGCGATGCTCTTCTCCAGCGACGGGCCGGTCACCAGCGCCGCGGCGGCGGCGGGGTCCAGCCGCGAGCGCAGTTCGTCCCAGAAGCGCTCATCGCTCCAGTCGCCGGCCTGCTCGGTCAGCGGCACCTGCAGGTAGTAGCGGCTGCGCGTGGCGGAGCGCATGCTGCACAGCGTGAAGCCGCGCTCGTGGCGGCCGTAGATCAGCTCCGGTCCCACCGGCGGCGTGTCGCTGAGCAGGCCCAGCCAGCCGAAGGGGTAGACCTTCTCGTGCGTGCGGATCGCCTCCGCCGGCACGCTGGCGCGGCTGACGCCGTGATAGCCGTCGCAACCGGCGATGTAGTCGCAGCGGATCTCCAGGCGCTCGCCGTCCACCGTGCAGCGCGCGCCGGGCTGGTCGCCGGCGAAGCCGAAAAGTTCCACGTCGGAGGCCGAGTACAGCGTCGGCGCGCCGGACGCCGCTCGGGCTTCCATCAGGTCGCGCGTCACCTCGGTCTGCCCGTACACCATGACCGACTTGCCGCCGGTCAGCCGGCTCAGGTCGATGTGGTGGCGCTGGCCGTCGAACATCAGCTCGAAGCCGTGATGCACCAGGCCCTCGGCGTGCATGCGCTCGCCGACGCCGGCCCGGTCGAGCAGGTCCACGGTGGTCTGCTCCAGCACACCGGCGCGGATGCGGCCCAGCACGTAGTCGCCGGTCTGGCGCTCCAGGATGAGGTTGTCTACGCCGGCGCGCTGCAGCAGCTGGCCCAGCAGCAGGCCGGAGGGGCCGGCGCCGATGATGAGCACCTGGGTTTTCAGGGCCTTCATGTCTCGTCCTTGGAGTTTTGCGATGCACGACAGCGTAGGCCGGCAAGGGCCGGGACGGAATGCACGGACCCGGCCGTGAATTGCACAATCCGAACCCATGAGCGACAAGCACAAGGACGCCAGGCCGCCGCTGTACGAGCTGTACGGCGAGCTGGGAAGGGATGCGGCGCTGGATGGGCTGCACGTGGAGTCCATCGCGGACCGCAGCCGCTTGCACAATTGGGAAATCGGCCTGCACCGGCACGGCGGCCTGATGCAGTTGCTGCTCATCGTCCGCGGCCGGGCGCTGGTTCAGATCGACGGCCACCGGCTGACGCTGGCCGCGCCGGCGCTGGTGTGGGTGCCGCCGCTGACCATCCATGGCTTCCAGTTCGAGCCCGACACCTCGGGCCATGTCGTCACGCTGGAGCGGGACTGGCTGCACGAGCGCGTGGCCGCCCGGGGCGGTGCATGGCCGGAGCTGGAGCATCCGCGCGCATTGACGCTGGCACGGCGGGGCCCGGCGTTCCAGGCCTTGCAGCCGCTGGTGGCGGGGCTGGGGCTGGAGTACCACGGCACGCAACGCTGGCGCGGCCAGGCGCT
>DASWWC010000123.1:0-3724 GCA_036401055.1 Roseateles sp. | reverse complement strand
CAGCCGCCCAGCCGCTCGGCCACCGGCGCGGCGGGCGGCGGCGCGACGCCCCATTGCAGCAGCAGCCGGGTCAGGGGCTCGGGCGCGTGGGGCTGCGGAGTGGGGGCTTGCATGGGCGGCGGCTCGCTCACGCGGGCGCGCGAAGACGAAAAAGGGCGGGATTTTAGTGACCGCCCCGCTGCGAGCCGCTTTGCGGGCACAGGTGACCAGCGCCGACGGGTCTTTTAGCCGGCGCAGAATGCCGGCCATCCCTGCAGTCCAAGGCCCCCACATGCACACCCACGACCTCGCCGCCTGGCGGCACGAGCACGTCTTCGACCGCGGCAACGAGGCCGGCGAGCGCGGCACGCGCCGCGTGCTGTGGATCACCGCCGCGATGATGCTCGTCGAGATCGCCGCGGGCTGGTACTACAACTCCATGGCGCTGCTGGCCGACGGCCTGCACATGAGCAGCCACGCGGTCGCCATCGGCCTCAGCGTGGCCGCCTATGCCGCCGCGCGCCGACATGCGGGCGATGCACGCTTCGCGTTCGGCACCTGGAAGATCGAGGTGCTGGGCGGCTTCGCCAGCGCCATCTTCCTGCTGGTCGTGGTGGCGCTGATGGTCTGGGGCTCGGTCGAGCGGCTGCTCAAGCCCGAGGCCATCCACTACCCCGAGGCCATGGCCGTCGCGGTGCTGGGGCTGGTCGTCAACCTGGTCTGCGCGTTGATCCTGGGCGATGCCCATCACGGCCATGACCATGGGCATTCACAGGGTCACGAACACCATCACCACGACCTCAACCTCAAGTCCGCCTACCTGCACGTGGTGGCCGACGCGGCCACATCGGTCGCCGCCATCGCCGCCCTGGCTGGCGGCTGGTGGCTGGGCTGGGCCTGGCTGGATCCGGCCATGGGCATCGTCGGCGCCGTGGTCGTCGCGCTGTGGGCCCAGGGCCTGGTCCGCGACACGGCGGTGGTGCTGCTGGACCGCGAGATGGACCATCCCGTCGTCGACGAGATCCGCGACGTGATCGCCGAGCGTGGCGCGGCCGGCGAGACGGTCATCGCCGATCTGCACGTGTGGCGTGTGGGCCGGGCGGGCTATGCCTGTGCGCTGGGCCTGGTCACGCATGACGCCGCGCTCACGCCGGCCTGCGTGCGCGACTGGCTGTCCGTGCACGAGGAGATCGTGCACACCACCATCGAGATCCAGCGTTGCGAGGCCTGAGCCGGCCCGCCGCCGAAGACTTCATCGCCAGCACCGCGCCCGGTCAGACCCGGCTGGCGGGTGGGGCGATGGCGTCGGTCTGGCAGGCGGCCGTGCAGGCCACCCGCGGGTGCGCGTTCAGCGCTGGCCGGTCGGCGCCGGGCCGCGGGAGGCCAGGTGGCGGAACGTGATGCGGCCCTTGCTCAGGTCGTAGGGCGACATCTCCAGCGACACGTTGTCGCCGGCCAGGATTCGGATGTGGTGCTTGCGCATCTTGCCGCCGGTGTAGGCGATGACCTTGTGGCCGTTCGTCAGCGTCACGCGAAAGCGCGAGTCCGGCAGGATTTCGTCGACGACGCCGTGCATTTCAATCAGTTCTTCCTTGGCCAAGTGTGGGCTCCTTTTGCGACAGGTTGGACGGTAGGCCGGCACGTCGCCGTGCCGGCTGCAGGTGCGGCGCAGCCGCGTGGGTCAGTGGCAATGCGCCCAGGCCAGGCCTTGCGTCCTGGCGTAGCGCAATGCGGCCTGGGGGCTGGGGAAGCGCGGCGTGAACTGCATGACACGGTCCACGCTGGCCATGCCCTGGCCGGATCGGATCGAGACGAGGGCGTCGAAGCCACCGCCGTCGCGAGCCTGGGTCATGGGCGAGACGACGTAGCGTCCCACTTCGATGTTCTTGTTGTTGTTCATTTTCTTCTTCTTGGTAGTGCCGCGCCGGCCTCCTGGGTCGGGCGCGGTGTGGGCGCGCGGGGCGCCCGGTTGCTCAGAGCGCGCGGATGCTCGAAGCCTGCAGGCCCTTGGGGCCCTGCTTGGTTTCGAACTCGACCTTCGCGCCTTCGGCCAGCGAGCGGAAGCCGCCGCTGTTCTTGATTTCGCTGTGGTGGGCGAACAGATCCTTGCCGCCGTTGTCAGGCGTGATGAAGCCGAAGCCCTTGCCGTCGTCGAACCACTTCACGGTGCCGGTTTCAGTAGACATGGTGTTTCCTTTGAACAATTGAATGGGAGAAAACTCCGCCAGCGACATGCCGTGCGGAGACAGAAACACTCAAGAACACTCACCGGGAGTTGCTGAAGCGAGCCGCTCGCGAGAAGGGCCAGGGGGTGGCCAGCGGGGCTGCAGATAAGACCTTGCGAAAACGGTCTTGTGCGAATCTATGGGCCCGAATGTACCACGCGGCCCCGAAGCCCTCGCGGGTTGGGGGGCGGAAATGCGCCTGTAGCGTCGGCATGTCACGGTGGGGCCCGTGGCCGCCGCCGCGGCTGCAAGGGCAACGCCCGCGTGCGTCAGCGCAGGTAGTCCAGCGCCTCCACCAGCGCCCATCCCGGCTGCTCCTTCACGCACTGCCGCAGCAGGTGGCTGTGCCCCGCGCCGAACAGCACGACGATGCGGTCGCCCGGCTGCGCCAGTTGCACCATGCGGGCGCAGGAGCGCGCGTTGCGCAGCGTCCATTGCCCCAGCAGTTCGGCGCCCGGCTGCTCGGCGCCGCGGCCATAGCGCAGCGCGATGGTGTTGAACTGGTGGTCGCGCAGGATGCGCGCCGGGTCGTTGAAGGCGGCCAGCGTCTGCGTGATGGTGCGGGTGTACTGGGCCTGCTCGTCGGCCTTGCTGCGCTGCTTCAGCTCGTCCAGCTGCGCGTTCAGCTGGGCCTCGGCGCCGTTCTTCTTCGCCCAGGCCTGCACGGCCTCGAATGGGAAGTCGCCGTCCGCGTCGATACCGTAGACGGCCTCGTGCCGCAGCGAGGCCGCGAGGCGGTAGCCGACCTGCTCGACCTCGTTGCGCACGTCGCGCCGCCCGCCGGCGCGCCAGGCGTCGTAGGCGGGCAGGCGCTGGCCCTCGTGCGAGTCGCCGTTGCGCTCGACCATGACCTTGGTCGGCGCGAAGCGCGCGAGCCGGGCGGTCAGCGCCTGCAACTCGGCCTGGCGGTGCGGCTGCAGCACGTCGTCGACCTGGGTGTTGACGATGTCGCTGCCGGGGTTGCCGAAGTGGTAGGTGCCCAGCACCAGCACCTGCACGCCGGTATCAGCAGCGTGGGCCACGGCGGCCACGGTGGCCAGCAGGGCGGCGGTCATCATGCGGGGAATTCGAGGCATCGCAGGCTCCTTGTCGTTTTGGGGCGCCGCCATCGTGCCGAGCCGCGGCGGTCGGTGCCCGGGCCTTGCGACAGGCGGCACCGGCGCGGGCACAGGCCGCCTGCGCGGCGCCTCAGAAGCGCTGGCTGACGGTCAGGCCGGCCAGCCAGGCGCGGCCCGGTGCGGGCTCGAAGAAGCGGCCGTTGCCGTCGTTGACGATGACCGAGCCGGCCACGCGGCGGTCGGCCAGGTTGTCCACGCGCAGCAGCGCGCCCAGCTCCCAAGGTCCCAGGCTGAGCTGGTGGCCCAGATGGGCAGCCAGCGTCGCGTGGCCGGGTGCGGCGTCGCTGTTAAGGTCGTTGACCCAGACCTTGCCGAGCGCGCGCGCCTCCAGCCCGGCGCGCCAGCCGCCCGCGGGCTGCCAGGCCAGGGCGCCGTACAGCGCCGTGCGGGCGATGCCGGGGA
>DASWWC010000122.1:0-3074 GCA_036401055.1 Roseateles sp. | reverse complement strand
GGCCTTCCAGGGCCTGGCCGTTCATGCCGTTGATGGCGGCCTGCGCCTCTGCGTCGGAACCCATCTCGACGAAACCGAAGCCCTTGGAGCGGCCCGTTTCACGATCCATCATGACCTTTGCGGAGGTCACGGTGCCGAACTGACCGAACGCCTCTTGCAGCGATTCGTCACGCACGCTGTAGGCCAGATTGCCCACATACAGCTTGTTTCCCATGGGGAAGCCCTTCTCTAACTCAAAACCAAAAAAACCATGTGGAGCTTCAACCCATCGTGAACCATTCAAGCGAAGGTGCGGCGTCCAGACACAGGCAATTGATTATGGTGGCCGGGTTCACAAATCCGGGATCGGGCCTTTGGCAAGTGTTGTTTTTCAGAGCTAGCACAAACCCTGGAAAACCACAGTCACATCGTCGCGTCATCGATACGATCGCCGCCCCATGACAGTGCCCCTGCTTCCCGCCCTGGCCCGCGTGCTCCAAAGCGTGGATGCGTTGCGCAATCTGCGCGCCCTTTACGGCCTGCTGATGGGCTTTTGCGTGGCCGGGCTGCTGCTGGCCTCGGCACGCTCCGCCCTGGGGCGCGACGAGGCCTGGATGGGCGCGCTGTGGCTGGGCCTGGCGCTGGCTGTCGCTTTTTTCAGCGTCAATGCCACGGGCCTGATGCTGATGGACCAGGCGCGCGGCCGCCCGGTGCGGGACCCGCAGGACGCCTGGGGCGACGCGCTGCGCCGCGGCCACCGCGTGCTGGTGGCGCTGCTGGCCTGCCTGGCGGTGGCAGGTGCCGCCGTGCTGGTGCTGGCCGGCCTGCTGGGCGCCACGCACTGGCCCTGGGTCGGTGCGCCGCTGCTGGCCCTGGTGCTGCCGCTAGGCGTGCTGGTGCTGGGCAGCCTCGCCTTCGTGCTGGTGATCCTGGTCGGCCCCTTGTCCGGCCCCGCGGTGTGGGCCGGCGGGCGCAGCCGCGACGTGCTGGTCTTCCTGCGCGGACGGCTGCGCCACGGCCTGCCCGAGACGGCGCTGCTGATGGCCGCCGTCTACCTGATGGTGGCGCTGGCGACGGCAGCGGTCAGCTTCGTGGTCGTGACCGGCAGCCAGTTGCTGGCCGGCCTGGCCATCCTGGGGGCCGGCATCGAGCTGCCGGCGCGCCAACTGCTGGCCGGCGTCATGGGCCTGGGGCCGCGCGGCCTGGGCGCCAGCGGCGTGCCCTTGCAGGGCGGCAACCTGGGCCTGGCGGCGCTGATCGGCGGCGGCATGGTGTTCGCGCTGGCGCTGGTGCTGCCGACGCTGGTGTGGCTGCGCGGCTGCTGCGCGGTCTATCTGGCGCTGACCGAAGAGGAATGAGCTCGCCCCGCATCGCCAGTCTGGTGCCCAGCGCCACCGAAACGCTGGTGGCGCTGGGCCTGGCGCCCTGGCTGGTGGCGCGCACGGGCTTCTGCATTCACCCGGCCGACGCGGTGCGCGACACCCCCAAGGTAGGGGGGACCAAGGACGTGAACCTGGCCAAGCTGCGGCGGCTGGCGCCCACGCACGTGGTCGTGAACATTGACGAGAACCGCCGCGAGACGGCCGAGGCGCTGCGGGCGTTCGTGCCGCAGGTCATCGTGACCCACCCGCGCAGGCCGGAAGACAACCCCGCGCTGTTCGAGCAGTTGCGCGCGGCCTTCGCCGAGCTGCCCGGCGTCAACGAGCGCGCCGCACTGCTGTCGGCCGAATTCGACGCCGCGCTGGCGCGCTGCCGCGCCGAGGTCCGTCCGCCAGAGAAGGTGCTCTACCTGATCTGGCGCAGCCCCTGGATGACCGTGGCGCGCGACACCTACATCTCGACGCTGCTGGCCGAAGCCGGCTGGCAGACCTGGCCCGACGTGGCCGGCGGCGAGCAGGGCGCGGGCCGCTACCCCGCGCTCACGGGCGACGAAGCCTGGCTGGCCGGCATCGACCGCGTGCTGCTCAGCTCCGAGCCCTATCGCTTCACGGCCGAGCACCTCGCCGAGGCCCAGGCACTGTGCCCACGGGCGCGCGTGCAGCTGGTGGACGGCGAACTGCTGAGCTGGTGGGGCGCGCGCGGCGCCGCGGGGCTGGACTACCTGCGCGGGCTCAGCGCGCCCAGTCCACGCGATCGAGCAGGCGCCTGAGTTTTTCGGCTTTGGCGGGATTGAGCCGGGTCGCCCAGGCCACGCGGCCCTGCAGATGGCCGCGCCAGTCCGCATGGCCGTCACGGTTCTGGCCTGTCGGTCCGTCGACGACGCAGCGGTGCAGGATGGCCTTGAGGCGGTCGAACTCGGCGCGCGCCAGGTTGGGCCGCTGGTTGACGACGATGCCGCAGACCGACTGCCGCTGCGCGACACCCTGGCTGCGCGTCTTGCGCGCGTTCACGACGAAGCCCTCGTCCGCCGCAATCGCCTCGACCCAGGCCGCGAGAGCCCGCACCGGCAGCGAGGCCGGCCCGGAGAACACCAGGTCGTCCGCATAGCGGCTGTAGCGCGCGCCCAGCGCGTGGGCCAGCCCCGAGAGCCGCGCATCCAGCGCGAAGGCGCACAGGTTGGCCAGCGCCGGCGACGTGGGCGCGCCCTGTGGCAGGTGGGCGTCGCGCAGGCGCTGGCGCTGCGGCCAGCCGAGGCGGGGCTCGGCGCGCAGCCAGGCCTCGGGCGCGGCCGTTGTGCACAACGCCGTCAGCGCACGCGCCACGGCCGTCGAATAGCCCAGCGTCCTGAAGAGCGCGTGAACCCGCGCGGCCCGCACCGTGGAGAAGAAGTCGCTCAGGTCCAGCCGCAGGACCCGGCCCTGGCCCGCGTGCAGGGCCGCATGCTGCACCACGTCGCGTCCAGGCGTGAAGCCCCAGGCCGCGTCGTGCGGCGGCAGGCCGTTCAACAACTGATTCAGCAGCCGGCGCTGCACCCCGCGCAGGTAGGGCTCGGGCACCTCCAGCAGCCGCCAGCCGGCGCCGTCGCCACGTTTAGGCACCAGCCACTGGCGATAGTGCTGCTGCGCCAGCGGCCGGCGGCGCTGCCAGTCGACGGGCAGCGTCAGCCGCCACAGCCCCGCCGGCGTCAGGCCCAGGCCGCGGGCCAGCGCGCCGAC
>DASWWC010000121.1:0-16564 GCA_036401055.1 Roseateles sp. | reverse complement strand
GCGCGGCGAGCGCCGGATCGCCGCTGTTCGCCCGCGTGCGCCGCCTGCTGAGGCCCGAGGGCGAGGACGCGCCGCGCGAACGCCGTGCGCTGCGCTGGGGCCTGGTGGCCGCCATGGTGGGCGCCCTGGTCGCGCTGCCGGCCGTGGTGGTCAGCCGCACCGACGGGCGCGAGCTGCTGGAGCGCTTCGGGCTGGACGAACTGACCACGCCCGTCTTTCTGCGTCCCGGCACGCGTCTGGTGAGTCGCTACCCCGGTGGCAGCTTTTCGGTGTCGCTGGACGGCAAGGTAGGCTTCAACGACGCCGAGGACGACGTCAAGACGCTGACCGGCACGCTCACCGTGCGCCATCGTGAAGGCGGGCTGACGCGCGAGATGACGCTCACGTCCATGGGCGAGGGGCACATCCAGCGCGAGTACCGCGTGGGCCGCGAGGCCCGGCCCATGGATGATGCGGCCCACGCATGGTGGGCCCAGGCCGTCCAGCGCATGGCCGAGCACCTGACCGACCCGAAGGTGCGCGCCCAGCGGCTGTTCGACCGCGGTGGCATCGATGCCGTGCTGGCCGACGTGGAGCGCGCGGTCGAGGACTTCTCCCGCAGGCGCCGCGTGGAGGCCATGGTGGAGCTGGGCCAGCCGCTGCCGGCCGCCGCGCAGGATCGCGTCATTGCGGCGGCGGCCCGTATCGAGGGCGGGTTCGAGCGGCGCGAGGCCTTGCAGTCCCTCGCGACGCTGCCGCTGGCCGAGCCGCAGCAGATCGCCTGGTTGAAGGTGGCGGGCGGCATCGACGGCGACTTCGAGCGCCGCGAGGCGCTGGGCGCGCTCGCGCCGCGGCTGATCGACAGCCCCGCCGTGCTTGCGGCCTGGGGTGAGGCGGTGGGCCGCATCGTGGGGGACTTCGAGCTGCGCTCAGCGATCGACACGCAGGTCGCGGCCACACCGCAGCCCGCCGTGCTGGCCGCAGCGCTGCAGGCGGCGCAGCGGCTGCAGGGTGACTTCGAGAAGCGCGAGGCGCTGGGCGCCGTCGCGCGCCGGCTGCAGGGCGACGAGGCCCCGCTCATCGAGGCCTACGTCGGCGTGGCCAGCGGCATCTCGGGCGGCTTCGAACGGCGCGAGGCCTTGAACCTGCTGCTGGACAGACCCAAGCTGGGCCTGGCGGGCCTGGAGCGCGTGCTGGCCAGCGCCGAGGGCATGGAAGGCGGCTTCGAGCGGCTGCAGGTGCTGCTGCGTGTGGTGGAGCGGTTGGGGCAGGCCAAGCCGGTGGATGCAACCCTCATCGACCGCCTGCGCCGCGCCGGCCGCGGCCTGGGCGACCACGAGCGCGGGCAGATCGAGAACGCGCTGGATCGTCTGGTTTAGCCGGCGCGCTTGGCCAGCACCGCCCGCGCCACGCGCGACACCGGCGGGCGGCCCAGCACGTTGGAGATGAAGGCGCCGGCGTCCACCAGCTTGTCGAGGGCTATGCCGGTCTGGATGCCGAGGCCGTCCAGCATGAATACGACGTCCTCGGTCGCGACATTGCCCGTCGCACCCTTGGCATAGGGGCAGCCGCCCAGGCCGGCCACGCTGGCGTGGAAGCTGTTCACACCCAGCTCCATGCTCGCGTAGATGTTGGTCAGCGCCTGGCCATAGGTGTCGTGGAAGTGGCCCGAGACTTCCGCCAGCGGGAAGTGCTTCAGCGCCCGCTCCATCGCGGCCTGCACCTTGCGTGGCGTGCCGACGCCGATGGTGTCGGCGATGTCGATGGCGTCCACGCCCAGCGTGCGCAGCGGCTTCACGACGGCTTCCACCTGGTCGGCGCCGATGTCGCCCTCATACGGGCAACCCAGCGC
This sequence comes from Roseateles sp., assembly GCA_036401055.1. Classification (GTDB taxonomy): domain Bacteria; phylum Pseudomonadota; class Gammaproteobacteria; order Burkholderiales; family Burkholderiaceae_C; genus Pelomonas. The sequence continues at coordinate 14,733 of DASWWC010000121.1, read as the reverse complement.
GCACGACAGCGCCGCGCGCACCTTCACGCCGGCCGCATGCGCGCCCTCGATGACGGGCGCGAACCGCTCCAGGCTCTCGGCGATGGAGCAGTTGATGTTCTTCTGCGTGAAGGCCTCGCTGGCCGCGGTGAAGACCAGGATCTCGTCGGGCTGGCTTGCCAGCGCCGGTTCCAGCCCCTTCAGGTTGGGCACCAGCACCGAGTAGCGCACGCCCGGCTTGCGCGCGATGGCAGCCATGACGGCGGTGTTGTCGCCCATCTGCGGCACCCACTTCGGGCTGACGAAGCTGGTGACCTCGATCTCCTTGAGACCGGCGTCCTGCAGCATCGCCACCAGTTGCGCCTTGTGCGCGGTGGCGACGTTCTCCTTCTCGTTCTGCAGCCCGTCGCGCGGGCCGACGTCGAGGATCTTGACGTGCGAGGGCAGGGCCATATTCAAGCCTCCAGCTTCAGCAGTTCGGCGCCGTCGCTGACCTGGTCGCCGACGGCGAACAGCAGCTCGGCGACTTTGCCGTCGCGCGGCGACGAGATGGTGTGCTCCATCTTCATCGCCTCCATGACGGCCAGCGGCTGACCCTTGGCGACGGTGTCGCCGGCCTTCGCCAGGAAGGCGATCAGCTTGCCGGGCATTGGCGCGGTGAGGCGGCCACCCTCGGCCGGGCCGTCGCCGGCGTGAGCGATGAGGTCCACCTCGGTCAGCACGGCGGAGCCGGTCGGCGCGAACACGGCGACGCGCTCGCCTTGGGCATAGGTCTTCACGCGGACGCGATCCGTGTCGAGGAACAGCTCGTGCGTCTCGGCGTCCTGCGACTGGACGGCGAAGTCCAGGGTCTCGCCCTCGACCGTCAGCGCCATGCCGCCGCGATGGTGGCGGGACAGCAGCACCTCGTGGTGCGTGTCACCTGCTGCCAGGTCGAAACGGCGCGTGGCCGAGCCGAACAGGCGGAAGCCGTCGCGCGCGCTCCACGGGTCGGTGCCCTGCGTGGTGGCTTCGACGGCCAGTGTGTACGCGACGACCGCCGCAGCCGACACGCGCAGCGGCAGGCCGGGTTGGTCGAACAACGCCGCCTTCTCACGCTCGATAAGGCCGGTGTCGAGATCGGCGTTCGCAAACGATGCCGTGGCGGCGCAGCGGCGCAGGAAGGCGACGTTGGTCTGCAGGCCCACGATGTGCGTGTCGCGCAGCGCGGCGTCCAGCAGGGCCAGCGCCTGCGCGCGGTCCTCGCCCCAGACGATGAGCTTGGCGATCATCGAGTCGTAGAACGGGCTGATCGCGTCGCCCTCGCGAACGCCTGCGTCGATGCGCACGTTGCCCCTCTGGAACGCAACATGCGCCGGCCAGCGTGCGACGTCCAGCGTGCCGGTGGCGGGCAGGAAGCCGGCATCGGGGTTCTCGGCACAGATGCGGGCCTCGACGGCGTGGCCGTGCATCTTCAATTCGTGTTGCTTCAACGGCAGCGGTTCACCCGACGCGACGCGCAGTTGCCACTCCACCAGGTCCTGTCCGGTGATCGCCTCCGTCACCGGGTGCTCCACCTGCAGCCGCGTGTTCATCTCCATGAAATAGAAGCGGCCGTCCTGCTCGGCGATGAACTCGACGGTCCCCGCGCCGACATAGCCCACGGCCTTCGCGGCGGCCACGGCGGCCTCGCCCATCTGCGCGCGGCGCTCGGGCGTCATGCCGGGCGCGGGCGCTTCCTCCAGTACCTTCTGGTGGCGTCGCTGCACGGAGCAGTCGCGCTCGAACAGGTAGACGCAGTCGCCGTGCGTGTCGCCGAACACCTGGATCTCGATGTGGCGGGGCTTCTGCACGTAGCGCTCGATCAGCACCGCGTCGTCGCCGAAGCTGTTGATGGCCTCGCGCTTGCAGGAGGCCAGCGCGGCGTCGAACTCATCGACGTTGTAGACGGCGCGCATGCCCTTGCCACCGCCACCCGCGCTGGCCTTGATGAGGACGGGGTAGCCGATGCGCTCCGCTTCGCGCTTCAGCAGCGCGGGGTCTTGATCGGCACCGTGATAGCCCGGCACCAGCGGTACCTGTGCGGCTTCCATCAGGCGCTTGGACTCGGCCTTCAGGCCCATCGCCTGGATGGCGCTGGGCGGCGGGCCGATGAAGACGACATCGGCATCGGCGCAGGCCTGCGCGAACGCCTCGTTCTCGCTGAGGAAGCCGTAGCCTGGGTGGACGGCTTGCGCGCCGGTCGCCTTGGCGGCGGCCAGGATGCGCTCCCACTGCAGGTAGGAGTCGCGCGGCGCCGGGCCACCGATATGGACGGCCTCGTCGCAGGCGGCGACGTGCAGCGCATCGCGGTCGGCGTCGGAATAGACGGCGACCGTCTGGATGCCGAGGCGCTTGGCGGTGGCCGCGACTCGGCAGGCGATTTCCCCTCGGTTGGCGATGAGGATCTTTTTAAACATGGCGTGCTCCCGAGGGGAACTCGCCTGCGTGCTCGGCTGCGCCGAGCACCATGCAATTTGTCGCTTTCGCGACCGCGCCTTCGGCGCGAGCGCCACGGTTGGCGATCAGGATCTTCTTGAACATCTCTTCTTGTCTCCGGTCTCGTGAACCTTCTACGCGGGTTGTTCAGGCGCGGCCAGGATCACTGGCCTTGATGGCAGGGCAGGCGGAACCGGTCAACCCGGCTTGTTGCCTTCCTGCAGCCGCTTGCGGCGTGCCTCGTACTGGTCGTAGTCCGGCGCGTTGCGCTTCTCGCAGGCGCGTTGCGACTGCGCGTCGCTGAGGTTCGCGCAGTTCGCTTTCGCGACGTCCTGCACCTGGTCGTAGACAAAGGCGCAGCCGGACAACGAGAGAACGGCGAGCAAGAGCAGGAGTTGCTTCATGTCAGTGCGTGCAGACCTGCACCTTGGCGGCGGTGTCCGACGGCGTCAGCTCGGCCTCGGTCGAGCAGCGCATGCCCAGGCGCTCCAACAACGCGCGATCTTTCTCGGCCTGCGGGTTGCTGGTCGTCAGCAGCTTGTCGCCGTAGAACATGGAGTTGGCGCCGGCCAGGAAGCACAGCGCCTGCATGGTCTCGGGCATCTCCTCGCGGCCGGCGGACAGGCGCACCATGGCGCGCGGCATCGTGATGCGGGCCACGGCGATCGTGCGGATGAACTCAAGCGGGTCCAGCGGCGCGACGCCGGCCAGCGGCGTGCCTTCGACCTGCACCAGGTTGTTGATGGGCACGCTCTCCGGATACGGGTCGAGATTGGCCAGCTGCACGATGAGGCCGGCGCGCTGGCGGCGCGTCTCGCCCATGCCGACGATGCCGCCGCTGCAGACCTTCAGGCCCTGCTGGCGCACGCGGTCGAGCGTGTCGAGGCGGTCTTGATACGTGCGCGTCGTGATGATCTGGCCGTAGAACTCGGGCGCGGTGTCGAGGTTGTGGTTGTAGTAGTCCAGCCCCGCTTCCTTGAGCTGCTCGGCCTGGCCGTCTTCCAGCATGCCGGCGGTCAGGCAGGTCTCCAGGCCCAGCGCCTTGACCTCGGAAATCATCGAGGCTATGGCTTCCAGGTGGCGGGGCTTGGGGCTGCGCCAGGCGGCGCCCATGCAGAAGCGCGTCGCGCCGTTGGCCTTGGCGGCGCGGGCGGCTTCCATCACCTCTTCCAGCGGGATCAGCTTCTCGGCCTTCAGGCCGGTGTCGAAGTGGGCCGACTGCGGGCAGTAGGCGCAGTCCTCCTCGCAGCCGCCCGTCTTGATGGACAGCAGCGTGGACAGCTGCACCGCGTTGGCATCGAAGTGTTCGCGGTGCACCTGCTGGGCGCGGAACAGCAGGTCGTTGAAGGGCAGCTCGAACAGCGCGGCGACCTCGGCGACGGTCCAGGGCTTGGCCTGGCGGCGGTCGGCGTCGGTGGTGGGCGTGAGGGTCTGGATCTGGTTCATGCGAAGGCAACCAAGGGAGAAATGTCGAGACACGCCGGCGCGGCCAGCGGGTCGGAAAGTCGGGGGATGTGCCCCAGGCAGGGCGCCTTCAGGCCGGCCTGCAGAGAGGCCAGATTGTCGGCGACGTGCGGCTGGTGCGGGTCGGCTGTATTGGCCACCCACGCGGCCAGCGTCAGGCCGCGCGCACGGATGGCCTCGGCCGTCAGCAGCGCGTGGTTGATGCAGCCCAGCCGCAGGCCCACGACGAGGATGACGGGCAGGCCCAGGTCGACGGCGAGGTCGGCGGTGTCCCAGGACTCATCAAGTGGCACCCGGAAGCCACCCACCCCCTCGACAAGGGCGATCTGTGCCTTTGCACCCGTCGAGCGAATGGCGGCCAGCAAAGGCTCACGCTCGATGCTGCGGCCTTCGAGTCGTGCGGCGATGTGCGGCGCGCAGGGCTCGCGGAACTGCAGCGGGCCAACCTCGGCGTCGGTCAGGCCGAGGTCCTGTGCCGCGAGCAGAGAGGCCACGTCCTCGTTGACCCAGCGGCCGTCGACGAAAGCCTGGCCGGCGGCCAGCGACTTGATGGGCGCCACGCGTCGGCCCGTCGCGGCCAGCGCGCGGGTCAGCGCGGCGGTGACGAAGGTCTTGCCGATCTCGGTGTCGGTGCCGGTGATGAAGAAGCCTTTCATGCCGCGCACTCCTGGGCCGCCGCGGCGCGCTCCAGCGCAGTCAGCAGCGCATCGACGTCGGCCGCCGTGTGCGTGCCGCACAGCGTGATGCGCAGCCGCGCGGTGCCGGCCGCGACGGTGGGTGGGCGGATGCCCGGCACGCGCAAGCCGGCGGCCTCCAGCGCGGCGGCCAGCGCCATGACTTCGGCGTTGCCGCCGACGATGAGCGGCTGGATGGGCGTGGCGGAGTCGGTGAGCTGCCAGCCGAGGCGCGGGTGCTGGTCGATCAGTGCCAGCAGCCCGTCGCGCAGCTGCGTCTGTCGCGCGACGAGGTTGGCGCGGCGGGCGGCACCGAGCGGGCCTTCGATCAATGCGAAGCTGGTCAGCAGCGCATGCTCGACGGCCGGCGGTGACGCGGTCGAGAAGATGAAGTTGCGGGCGGACTGCAGCAGGTACTCGACGATGGTGGCGTGCGCCGCGACGAAGGCGCCTGCGAGCCCTGCAGCCTTGCCCAGCGTGCCGACGAGGATTAGTCGTTCGCTGTGCAGGCCGAAGTGCTCCAGCGTGCCGCGCCCCTTCTCGCCCAGCACGCCAAAGCCGTGCGCGTCGTCGACGATGAGCCAGGCGTCGAACTCCTCCGCGAGTGCGAGCAGGCCGGGCAGCGGCGCGAGGTCGCCGTCCATGCTGAACACGGCGTCGGTGACGATGAGCTTCACCTTGGCGGCACTGGCCGCCAGCGCCGTGCGCAGCGCCGTGACGTCGGCGTGCGGGAAGCGCGTGACCTTGGCTTTCGCGAGACGCGCCGCGTCGATCAGCGATGCATGGTTCAGCTGCTCCGAGAAGATCTCGGTGTGCTCGTCGCCTAAAGCGGTGACGACGGCCAGGTTGGCCATGTAGCCGGTGCAGAAACCGATGGCGCGCGCCTGCGGGATGTGCGGTGCGTACCAGCGCGCCAGCGTGTCGGTGACGGCCTCGTGCGCGGCGCTGTGGCCGCTGACGAGAGGCGATGCACCGGAGCCGCCGCCCCACTTGCGGGCGCCTTCGGCGAGCGCGTCGGCGATGGCAGGCTCGGCGGCCAGGCCCAGGTAGTCGTTGGAGCAGAACATCAGCAGCGGCCGGCCGTTGATGGTCTGGCGCGGCGCGGTGCCGTCGTCGGCGCGGCGCAGCTTGCGCGTCAGGCTCTGCGCGGCGATTGCCGAGAGCTTGGCGCTCAGGTGATCAAGCAAGGACATCGTTCAACGTCGCCGACACGGCCTCGGCCAGGAAGGCCGCAGTCGCGTCGTCGATCAGGTAAGGGGGCATCAGGTAGACGGTGTTGCCGATCGGGCGGATCAGCAATTCGTGTGCGCGAGCCTTCAGGTGGAAGGTCTCGGCGAAGCGGGGCGGGGCGCCGGGCACGTCGAAGGCCAGGATCATGCCGCGTTGCCGCCAGTGGGCCACACGTGGGGCCAAGGGCGCGAACGCGCGAGCGAGTCGATCCGCCTGGTGGCGGTTGTCGTCCAGCTGGCCCGCGTCGAAGCGGTCCAGCACCGCATTCGCCGCCGCACAGGCCAGCGGGTTGCCGGTGTACGAGTGCGAATGCAGGAAGCCGCGCGTGACGTCCTCGCTCCAGAACGCGGCGAACACGTCGTCGGTGGTCAGCACCAGCGACAGCGGCATCGTGCCGCCGGTGATGCCTTTGCTCAGCAGCACGAAGTCCGGCCACTCGGCTTGCGCTTGTTCCCACGCGAAGAAGGTGCCGGTGCGGCCGCAGCCGACGGCGATCTCGTCGGCGATGAGATGCACGCCGAACTCGCGCGTCAGCTCGCGCAGTCCCTTCAGGTAGGCCGGCGAGTACATGACCATGCCGGCCGCGCCCTGGATCAGCGGCTCGACGATGACGCAGGCGATGGAGGCGTGCCGCTCGGCCAGCAACGCGCGCATCGCGGCCAGCGCCTCGGCCTCGTTGCCGAGCCGCGCGTCGGGCGACGCGACGATGTGCGCGCGCATCAGCAGCGGGTCATACGCGTCGCGGAACACCTGCACGTCGGTCACGCTGAGCGCGCCCAGCGTCTCGCCGTGATAGCTGTTCTTCAGGCAGACGAACTCGCGCTTCTCTGGCCGGCCGCGGTTCTTGAAGGAGTGAAAACTCTGCTTTAGCGCGATCTCGACGGCGCTGGCGCCGTCGCTGCCGAAGAACACATGGCCTAAAGCGGGTGAGCCATCGCCGCCCGTGCGAGCCGACAGCCGCTCGGCCAGTCGCACGGCGGGCTCGTGCGTGCAGCCCGCCAACATCACATGGGGCAGCGTGTCGAGCTGCTGCTTGATGGCGTCGTGCAAGGCCTTGTCGCTGTGGCCGAACAGGTTGACCCACCACGACGAGTTGGCGTCGAAGTAGCGGCGGCCGTCGGTGTCGAACAGCCAGGGGCCGTCGCCGCGGGCAATGGGCAGCGGCGGCACGGCGTCGAGGCGGGCCATCTGCGTGCAGGGATGCCAGACGGCCTGGCGGCTGCGGTCTTGGAGAGAAGTCATGCGGGAGCGGGGCGGCGCACTCGGCGGACCAGTGCGCGCAGGAATTTGAAGCAGAACCAGATCAGCGCCGCCATGACGAGCAGCGCGAGCGCCAGCAACGGAAAGAAGATGAACGGATGCGCCCAGGCCAGCCACAGCATCGTGGGCACGGCCACGTCGCCGATCAGCGACAGGCCGATGTTGGAGAAGGGTTCGGGCGAGGTGTTCGCCGCCGCCCGCGTGCTGGACTTGGCCGTGTGGGCCGCCGCCGCGAGGCCGCCGCCCGCCAGGGCCGCGACGATACCCCAGGCCTGCCCGTCGTCGCCGGCCCAGCCGCTGACCAGGCCGGCCACCAGCGCCGCGCCGGCGGGGATGCGGATCAGCGTGTGCAGCGCATCCCAGGCGCTGTCGATGAGCGGGATCTTGTCGGCCAGGAACTCCACCAGCGCCAGCAGGCCGGCAGCGCCCATGACCAGCGGCGAGGACAGGATCTGAAGCCCGGGCGGCAGCGCGATCCAGCCGAAATGCCCGGCCACGCCGACCAGCAGCACCGTCAGGTACAGCCGCAGGCCGCTGGCCCAGCCGAGGGCGGCGGCCAGGGCGATGAGCTGGACGGCGTCGAGCTTCATCATCAGCGAGCGGCTGTGCGGCCTTGCCGCAGCAGCAGGGCGCCGAACAGCGCCTCGATGACGGCGCCGGTAAGGGCGCCCAGCAAGGGGCCGACGACCTTCAGCTCGGGTGACGGTGCGGCCAGCACCAGGCCCAGCACCAGGCCCGCCACGGCGAGCGCGAGGCCGCAGGCCTGGTAGATGCGCAGGCCAATGACCAGCAGCATGGTCGGGAAGAACCATTCCAGCTTCTGCGTCGCCACGCCCAGCGCCAGCGCACAGCCGACCAGCAGCCCGACGGTGCTGAGCATCGCCAGCCGCCCGAGCGGGTTGGTCCTCTCGTGCATGCCGGTGCGGCCCGCGAGCTTGGCCATCACCATGCTAATCGGGAAGATGAACATGCCGCCGATCAGCAGCGTCCAGACCGCCTGCTGCGGCTTGGCGAATGCCGCCACGCCGGCCGCAACGGCCCAGACCAGCGCCGAGGACAGCACGCCGAAAGCGCCGTGCCAATAGGCCTGGCGCATGTCGGCCTGGGCTTGGGCGAGGTCGGGGGGCGAGGTGCTGAGGGTGGCGTCGCTCATCGGTGCTGCGTCCAGGGCGCTGGGGTCTTGGCAAGGAAGCTCTGCACGCCGGCACGCCCTTCGTCGCTGGCTCGGATGTCGGCGATGCGCCGGGCCGTGTCGTCGCGCAGCTCCGGCGTGACCTCGCGGCCGGCCACGTCCTTGACGAGCCGCTTGCAGGCGCGCACGGCGACGGGGCCGTTGGCGGCGATGGCGGCGACCAGTTCATCGACCTTGGCGTCCAGTGCGTCGGCCGTGACGACCTCGTGCACCAGGCCCAGCCGCTTCGCTTCATCGGCGGAGAAGCGCTCCGCCGTCACGAAGTAGCGCCGCGACGCCTGCTCGCCCAGCGCCTTGACGACGTAGGGCCCGATGGTGGCCGGCAGCAGGCCCAGCTTGGCTTCGCTGAGGCAGAAGCCCGCCGTGTCCACAGAGACGACGATGTCCGCGCAGGCCACCAGCCCCACGCCGCCTGCGTACACATCGCCCTGCACCCGCGCAATCACCGGCACCGGGCAGCTGTAGATCGCCCACAGCATGTCAGCCAGCTTGCTGGCGTCCGCATGGTTTTCCTCCCAGCTGTAGCCGGCCATCGCTTTCATCCAGTTCAGGTCCGCGCCGGCGCAGAAGGCCTTGCCTTCAGCCGCCAGCACGATGGCGCGCAGGTCGTCGCGCGCGCCCAGCGCGTTGAAGGTGCCGGTCAGCTCGGCGATCAGGCCTTCGTTGAATGCGTTGCGGACGTCGGGACGCGCGAGGGTGACACGGGCCACCGCTCCCGTGACGGCAAGGTGCAGGTTGGATGTGGACACGATGGACAGGAGCTCGCGGTCAATGGATGGGGTGCAGCAGGCGCAGGCCGAAGTGCTGCTCGAAGGGCAGGAAGTCGCGGTCGCGCTGCAGCAGCAGCAGGTCCTGGTCGATACAGTGCGAGGCCACCAGCACGTCGATGGCGCTACGCACCGTGATGCCCATTTCGCGCAGGCGCCGGTAGCGGCTGGCGGCACGTTCGGAACTCGCCAGATCCGTGCTCCACGGCACACGGACCTGCTCGAACAGGCGCATGGCCAACCGATGCTGGCGTTCATGGCGAAAGCCCCTCAGCACCTCGAATACGACCAGGTCAGGCGCAGCGACCGGCGTTCTCGCCTCCTCCAACAGCGTTCTGAGCTGCATGCACGCCGGGCTGGGCGACCCGTTGAACAGGTCGATCCAGACGCCGCTGTCAACGACGACCATGACGCTTCTTCGCGGTGGTCGTGCCGGTCGGCGACGGCGGCGTTTCTGGCAGCTCGTTGCCTTCGGCATCAACGCGGTACCAATTGGGGCGCCCGCTCAAGCGCTCATCGCCGGGCCAGCCCCAGGGCAGCTTGCCTGCGTGCTGCAGGATCTCCTGGTAGGCCGCCTGCCGCTTCACGAGGGCCAGCCCAGCCTCCACGGCTTCCCGCTTCGTCTTGAAGCGACCGGCTGCCATCGCGTCAGCCATCAACTCATCGTCGATCTCGATGTTGGTGCGCATGATGTGTATGAGGTGGATGATTCGTGTGTATTTTAGGCGGGGTCGTCCAAGAGCTTGCACATCAGCACCGACGCATACGTCTTGCCCATCCACTGCACGCTGCCCGTCGCGACATAGCCGCGCCGCTCGTAGCGGCGGCGCAGCGCCACGGCGGGCTCGGCCGTGTCCAGCGCCAGCTGGGCGAAGCCTTGATCGCGGGCCCAGGCTTCGGCCGCGTCGATGAGCTGCTCGCCGAGGCCCAGGCCGCGGCAGTCCGGGTGCGCGGCCAGTTGGGACAGGATGGCCGTGCCGGGCGTCGTGTACAGCGGCGGTGGCGGGTCGGCGATGTAGGTTTCGCCGAGGGGCTTGGGGCCGCGCACGGCGACGGTGCCGACGAGGCGGCCGCCCAGCTCGGCGACGAAGCCCTGCGCGCCGGCCAGGCGGTCACGCGTGACCTCCACGGGCTGATCCACGGCGGTGAAGTTCCAGCCTTGCGCAGCGAGCGACGCGTAGCTGGCGTGCAGCAGCGCGGTCAGGTCTTCGAGCGAATCGCCCGGTTGCAGCGGTCGGATGTTCATCACATGCGGAACACGCCGAACTTCGTCTCCGGGATGGGCGCGTTCAGCGACGCGCTCAAGCCCAGCGCCAGCACGCGGCGCGTGTCGGCCGGGTCGATGACGCCGTCGTCCCACAGCCGCGCCGACGCGTAGTACGGGTGGCCCTGGTCCTCGTACTGCTGGCGCAGCGGCGCCTTGAACGTTTCCTCTTCCTCCGCAGACCACGACCCGCCCTTGGCCTCGATGGCGTCGCGGCGGAGGGTGCTCAGCACGCTGGCGGCCTGCTCGCCGCCCATCACCGAGATGCGTGCGTTGGGCCACATCCACAGGAAGCGCGGCGAGTAGGCCCGGCCGCACATGCCGTAGTTCCCGGCGCCAAAGCTGCCGCCGATGATGACGGTGAACTTGGGCACCTGGGCGCAGGCCACGGCCGTCACCATCTTGGCGCCGGCGCGGGCGATGCCCTCGTTCTCGTACTTGCGGCCGACCATGAAGCCGGTGATGTTCTGCAGGAACACCAGCGGGATCTTGCGCTGGCAGCACAGCTCGATGAAGTGCGCACCCTTGTTGGCGCTCTCGGCGAACAGGATGCCGTTGTTGGCGACGATGCCGACGGGCATGCCCTCGATGTGGGCGAAGCCGCACACCAGCGTGGCGCCGTAGCGGGCCTTGAACTCGTCGAACTCGGAGCCGTCGACGATGCGGGCGATGACCTCGCGCACATCGAAGGGCTTGCGGGTGTCGGTCGGTATCACGCCGTGCAGTTCGGCCGGATCGAACGCAGGCGCTTTCGGGGCCTGCATCGCCAGCGGATTCGCCTTGGTCCAGTTGAGGCGCGCGACGGACTGGCGCGCGATGGCCAGCGCATGCGTGTCGTTGTTGGCCAGGTGGTCGGCCACGCCCGACAGGCGCGTGTGTACGTCGCCGCCGCCCAGGTCCTCGGCCGTCACGACCTCGCCGGTCGCGGCCTTCACCAGCGGCGGGCCGCCCAGGAAGATGGTGCCCTGGTTTTTCACGATGATGGTCTCGTCGCTCATCGCCGGCACGTAGGCGCCGCCGGCCGTGCACGAGCCCATGACGACGGCGATCTGCGGAATGCCGTCGGCGCTCAGGTTGGCCTGGTTGAAGAAGATGCGGCCGAAGTGGTCGCGGTCGGGGAAGACCTCGTCCTGGTTGGGCAGGTTGGCGCCGCCGCTGTCCACCAGGTAGATGCAGGGCAGGCGGTTCTGCTGCGCGATCTCCTGCGCGCGCAGGTGCTTCTTGACGGTGATCGGGTAGTAGGTGCCGCCCTTCACGGTCGCGTCGTTGCAGACGATGACGCACTCCACGCCCGACACGCGGCCGATGCCGGCCACCACGCCGCCGCCGGGTGCGGCGTTGTCGTAGAGGTTCAGGCCGGCCAGCGGCGCCAGTTCCAGGAAGGGCGTGCCCGGGTCCAGCAGCATCTCGACGCGGTCGCGCGGCAGCAGCTTGCCGCGGGCGGTGTGCTTGGCGCGCGCGGCCTCGCCGCCGCCCTGGGCAATCTGCGCGAGCTTGGCGTTCAGGTCATCGATGAGGCCGCGCATCGCGTCGGCGTTGGCCTTGAAGTCGGCGGAGCGCGGGTTGAGCTGGGTGGTCAGGACCGGCATGGAGTCTCCCGGCGAGCCTGGCTTAAGCGAGGCTCAACTTATGAATGGGCGACCTTGTGAGTCGCGCGATGGGCGCCAGGATAATTCAGCGTGAACGTGGATGCAATCAGACTTGAGCAATCCTCAACAATTGCGCAGAATGCGGCCCCGATGACGACCGCAACCGCGCCGCAACGCCGCTCGCCCGCCGGCCCCAAGGCCGAGCAGCGCGTGCGCGACCTCCTGCGCGTGGGCCGCGAGGTGTTCGCCGAGCGCGGCTACGAGCGCGCGACGACGACCGAGATCGCGCAGCGCCTGGGCATCTCCGAGGCCACGGTGTTCACCTACTTCCGCGGCAAGCGAGAGCTGTGCATGCGCGTCATCCAGGACTGGTACGACGAGATCATCGACGCCATCGAGGCCGGCCTGCCGCGCGACCAGCCGGTGCGCGCGCAACTGGAGTTCGTCGTGCTGACGCACCTGCGGCTGTTCCTGATCCAGGGCACGGGGCTGTGCGCGCTGGTGCTGTCCGAGGGCAGGACCAAGGGCCAGGACCTCGGCGACGGCTTCGTCGAGCTGCAGCGCCGCTACACCGCGCCGCTGATGGACCTGCTGGCGCGCGGCCAGCAGGCCGGCGAGGTGCGCGGCGACATCCCGCTGCGCCTGCTGCGCTCGCTGGTGTTCGGGCCCATGGAACACATGCTGTGGGAGGTAGTCATCACCGGCCGGCAGATCGATGTGGAGCAGAGCAGCCGCGACCTCGTCGCATTGCTGTGGCCTGCACTGCAGGCCCCCAACCAGGAGCTGCAGCGGCTGCGCCGGCTGCGCGGCCGGCTGCAGGACGCGCTGTCTGAGGCCTGACTCGCGGTCTTTACCGGTGTTCGACCTCGGCGCCGCTGGCTAGGATCCGGCTTCCTGCCAGGGAAGGAGGCTCCGATGAACGCAATGAGAGTCTGGTTCGCCACGGGCCTGCTGCTGTGCGGCGGCTGGGCGCGCGCACAGACGGCCGCGGCCGACGCCGATTGGCCCTACCGCATCCAGCCGGGGGACACGCTGATCACGCTGACCGAGGCCTGGCTGGCGCCGGGCAAGACCTGGCGCGACCTGCAAAAGCTCAACCGCGTGCCCGACCCGCTGCGGCTCATGCCCGGCCGCACGCTGCGCATGCCCGTGGCCTGGCTGAAGCGCGAGGCCAGCGTGGCCGAGGCCCAGTTCACCCGCGGCCAGGTCACGCGCCAGCGCGGCGGCGCCAGCGAGGCCCTGGTGGCCGGCGCCCGGCTGCAAAGCGGCGACCGCATCACCACCGGCGCCCAGTCCAGCGCGTCGCTGCGCTTCGCCGACGGCTCGCGGCTGCTGATCCCGCCCGAGAGCGAGGTCGCGCTGGAGCAGCTGCTGGTGCTGGGGCGCGGCGCCATCCCCGCCGTGCGCTTGGGGGTGCAGCAGGGCGGAGCGGACAGCCGCGTCGCGCCCAACGCGCAGCGCGTGCCGCTGTACGAGATCCGCACGCCGCACGTGAACCTGGGCGTGCGCGGCACCGAGTTCCGCGTGCAGACGGCCGGCGGCGCAACGCGCATGCAGGTGCTGTCCGGTGCCGTGGCGGCCGACGGACTGAAGGCCGACGTCGCCGCGGGCCACGGCCTGCTGGCCGAGGGCAAGGCCTTGTCCGTCGCGCCCTTGCTGCCCGCACCGGACCTGAGCGGCCTGGCGCCCGAGGCCGAGCGCCTGCCATTGCGGCTGGCCTGGGTGGGCGGCCCCAGCGGCGCCGCCACCTGGCGCGCGCAGCTCTACGCGCGCGGCGACTTCGACCGCCTGCTGCTGGACGCCCAGGTGGGAGAACCCGCAGTGAGCTGGAACGAGGCCCGCGAGCTGCCCGACGGCGACTACACGCTGCGTGTGCGCGCCATCGACGCGCGCGGCCAGGAGGGGCTGGCGGCCAATGCCGACGTGCGCCTCAAGGCCCGGCCCGAGCCGCCCTTCATCCAGGCGCCGGCCCAAGGGGCCGTCAGCTACAACGGCGCGATGGCGCTGGCGTGGACGCGCAACACCGCCGCGCCCGACGTGCGGCTGCAGATCGCCAGGGACGCGCAGTTCAAGGAGCTGGTGCTGCAACCGCCGCCACTGTCCGCTGCCGGCTTCGAGGCCAAGCTGCCGGACGGCGCCTACCACTGGCGCATCGCGTCCGTCGAGGCCGGCGGCCGCGCGGGCCCGTTCGGCGACCCGCAGCGCTTCGAGATCCAGCCGCCGCCGCCCGCGCCGCCGCCGGCCGAGCCCGACCTCAGCGGCGACCAGCTCAAGCTGCGCTGGCGCGCCGACGCGGGCGTGGTGCGCTACGAGCTGGAGTGGGCCAAGGACGACAAGTTCGAGGGCGCTGACTTGAAGCGCATCGCCACCGACAAGCCCGAGGCCGCGATGGCCAAGCCCTCCGCAGGCAAGTATTTCCTGCGTGCGCGCGGCTTCAATGCCGCCGGCGCGGCCGGGCCCTGGGGCCAGACGCAGATGATCGAAGTGCCCTATCCGCGCTGGCTGTGGCTGCTGCCCTTGCTGCTCGTGCCGCTCCTTTGAAGCATTGGCCCTGGCTCGCCCTGCCCGGCGCCCTCGCGCTATGGGCGGCGCTGAGCCTGCTCGGCCTGCAGGCCCGCGTGGACCACGCGCTGGGCGACCTGCTGGTGCGCGCCGCCGCGCCGCCCGCGGTGTCGCAGCCCGGCAGCGTCATCGTGGACATCGACGACGCCTCGCTGCGCGCACTGCGCCAGCCGCTGGGCGAGTGGCCGTACTCGCGCGAGGTCTATGCGCTGATGCTGGACTATCTGCGCCAGGCCGGCGCACGGTTGGTGGTGATGGACATCGTCTTCGCCGGCCCGCGCGAGGGTGACGCGCG
>DASWWC010000120.1:0-5995 GCA_036401055.1 Roseateles sp. | reverse complement strand
GGCAGCGAGGCGGTGCGGGTCCGGCCCTCGGCCTGCGCCAGCGGGTTGGCGGCCTGGGCGGCTTGGGCGCCCGTCTGGCCGGCGGGGCTGCGGCCAGCATCCACGCTGGGCGGCGCGTCGGTTTGGCTGCCGCTGCGCCCGCTCAGGCGCACGCTGAGGCTGCCCCAGACGCCCTGGCCCGGTTCGGCCGTACCGGTGGTGTTGCCGAACATCAGCACCAGCCAGATGTGCAGCAGCACGGCCAGCAGCAGGCAGCGCTGCAGCAGGCGCGGGTCGGGCGGCGGGCGGCGGTTGAGGGCGATGGCGGTCACTGCCGGGCGATTGTGGCCTGCGCGGTGGGACGGCCCCGTGACTCAGAAGGTGGTTTGCGAGAAGGTGTCACGGCCGGCTGCCTTGGCGCGGTACAGCGCGCGGTCGGCGCGCGCCAGGATGTCTTGCGCGCCGTCGCCCTGGCCGCTCCAGCAGGCCATGCCCACGCTGGTCGTGACCTCGATCTCGCCGCCGCCCGGCAGCAGCATGGGCGGGCGTATGGCGGCCACCAGCTTGGCCGCCACGCGGGTGGCCTCGGCGTCGCCGTGCAGGCCTTCGAGGATGACGACGAACTCGTCGCCGGCCAGCCGCGCGGCGGTGTCGGTACCGCGAATGGCCGCGCGCACGCGCTCGCCGAACTCCTTCAGCACCACGTCGCCCACGGCATGGCCGTGGCCGTCGTTGATGGCCTTGAAATGGTCCACGTCCAGAAAGATGACCGCCATGGCCTGGCGCTGCCGACGCGCGCGCGCCAGCGCCAGCTGCAGCCGACTCTCGAACTCGCGGCGGTTGGGCAGGCCGGTCAGCGGGTCCACGTGGGCCAGCTCCTGCAGGTGCAGCTCGGCCTGCTTCATGACGGTGACGTCCGCCGCCATGCCGAACACGCCCACGATGCTGCCGTCGGCCTGGCGGTCGGGCTCGTAGACGATGTGCAGGTGGCGGGTGATGCCCAGGGCCGTGGAGACGACCTCGAATTCCTGGCGCTCGCCGGCCAGCGCGCGCTCCAGCGCGGCCTGGCGCTGCCCATACAGCTCGGGCCCCAGCAGCGTCTTCAGCGGCTTGCCCATGGCCTGCTCAGGCTCCACGCCTATCCATTCATGAAAGGTCTTGTTGATGAAGCCCAGCCGCTGCTCGCGGTCGATGTAGGAGATCAGCACCGGCAGGTTGTCGGCGATGGCGCGCAGCCGGTGTTCGCTGCGCTGCTGTTGCAGCTGGGCGCTGCGCAGCTCGGTGATGTCGAAGGTCATCAGGTAGAAGCCGGTGACCGCGTCGCCGTCCGGGTCGCGCATGGGCACCAGGTGGACCTGGAAATGGCCGGTGCCGCCCCGCCAGGGCAGCGCGCCCTCGAAGGTCTGGGCATGGCCCTTCAGCACCTCGCGCACATGAGGCTCGTGCAGCGCGTAGCTCCGCGCACCCAGGCTGTCGCGCATCAGCATGCCCACACCCTTGCCGTGTGCCAGACCGTGCAGTTGCAGCGCCATGTCGTTGGCATAGACGCAGCGCTCCTGGGCATCGAACACGCCCACCATGGCCGGGATGCTGTTGGCGATATCGCGCATGCGCTGCTCGCTGGCGGCGAGCAGGCGGGCCGCGGTCTTGCGCTGGCCGATGTCGCGCAGGAAGGCATGGGCCACAAAGCCGTTGCCCAACGGCATGGCGGCGACGGACAGCTCCACGTCCACCAGCCGGCCGTCGCGGTGCAGCGCGGCCAGCTCGATGCGCTGGTTGACGATGCGCCCGGTGCCGGTGAGGCAGAAGCGCGCCATGCCGGCATCGTGGGCGGCACGGGACTCCGGCGGGATGATGAGCTCGGACAGGCGACGGCCCTGGGCCTCGGCGGCGGTGTAGCCGAACATGCGCTCGGCCTGCAGGTTCCAGTCGGTCACGTCGCCGGCGCCGTTCAGGCCGATGAAGGCGTCGCTGGAGTTGTCCAGGATGGCGCGGTAGCGGGCCTGTTCGCTGGACAGCTGCTGCACCAGCGGCCGCACGTGGCGGCGCAGCACCCAGGTGCCGGCCAGTACCAACCCTGCCAGCAGCAGTGCCAGCAGGCTCAGGCGCTGGCGTATCGCGCCGAACAGGTCGGCCGTGTCGGTCTTCACGATCATGGCCAGGCCGGTGCGTCCCAGCGGTGCATAGGCCGCCGCGACCTGCACGCCGCGCACGTCCGCCGTCAGGTCCACGCCGGACTCGCCCAGCAGCGCCCGGGCGACGGGCAGCAGGGGGCGGCCCTGGGCGTCGAACATGGGCACGTTGGCGGGAACGGGGTGCAGCCTGGACGGCAGGCAGGTGGCGCGGTCGGCGATGCGGTTGCAGACCAGCACGTCCGACGAGGCCTCGCCGTCGCGGATGCGGGCGGCCAGCCGGTCCATCAGGCTCAGCCGTTGCTCGGCATGGAACAGCCCGACCAGCTGACCGCGGTCCATGACGGGCTGCTCGGTCACCAGCACATAGCCGCCGGCCCAGACCAGGCGCGCGTCGGGCGCATAGGGCTGGGCCAGTGCCAGGCCCGGCGTGGCGGGCGTGGCAGCGAAGCGGCCGGCCTCGGCCAGCGGCCGGCCGGCGGGGTCCAGGAAGCGGACGGCCGCGACGCCGTCGGTCAGCAGGCTGCGGGTGGTGGCGCGCAGCCGCTCCAGCGCCGCCGGGTCGGCCTCGGTCGCGGCCAGGCGGGTCAGCGGCTCCACGACGACGGGTCGCGTCGTGATGTTGGCGGACAGCCAGGTGCCGGCGTCCAGCGCATGCGTCAGGGCCTCGCCGGTGATGAAGGCGGTGGCGCGCATGTCGTCCTTGCGGGCGCGTTCGAACTCGGACTCCAGTGCCGCGAAGCCGCTCGCACCGGCTGCAATGGCCACGAAGGACAGCACGCCCAGCGAGCGCCAGGTGATGCGGCGCTCGTTCAGGTCGATGCGCGCGGCGGTGCCGCTCCAGCGCAGCAGCTGTTCCCACAGCGCGGTCGCCAGCAGCAGCACGCCCAGTGCGGTCGGCAGCGTCAGCTTGTGGAAGCTGCCCCAGTGGTAGAGCTGCTCCAGCCGCAGCAGGTGGCCCAGGGCGCCGAGGCAGGCGATCAGCGCGGCGGCGCCCACGCAGGCTGCGCCGAGCCGCTGGGCACGGCGCAGCGGTGCGCCGGCGAGCAAGGCCATGGCCGCGAACAGCAGCAGCAGCGCGATGCTGGCATTGGGCGAGATGCGCCCCGGCGTGGGATTGGATGCGCTGGGCAGCACGCCGCGGTGGGGGATGTCGATGCCCAGCGATGCGTCGGTGATGGACTGCACCAGCATCAGCACGGGCACGACGGACAGCAGCAGGGCCAGGCCGCACACGATGCGCCGGGCGCGGATGCTGGGCGCCTGGGCCTGCGGCCAGCCGGTCATGACCCAGATGGTGGCGCTGCTGGCCAGCAGCAGCAGGGCCGACACGACGCTGGATTGCACCAGGCCCGGAAATCCGGCGCCCCACTCGAAGCCGAACAGCCAGCGCAGCACGACAAAGCCCGAGAACAGCAGGCAGGCGCTGGCGGCCCAGCGGGCGGTGGTCGGGCCTTGCAGCAGGTTCATCGACGGGCGGGACGCAACGAGCGGTCCGCCTGTATAGCAGCTCAACGAGCCGGCCAGGGCGAGATCTGCTGTCGTGTTTCTGACCGGCAGCGGCCTTCATCATCAAAGCTGAGCTCCACGACCAGCGTGCTGCCGTCCGCCGCGCGCACGAGCACGGTCGAGCAACGCGTGCCGTACACGCCGCGCCCGCCGCCGGCGGGGTCCGGCAGGCGCACGAAGCGCGGCGACAGCAGGCGCTCCCGCGCCAGGCCCACGCCGGTGTCGGGCAGGGCGCCGTCGGGGGCGGGCGTGTCGTCGGCCAGTGCGGCGAGCAGCCGCTCGGTGAGGTCTTCCACGTCGGTGCTGGCGGCGAGTGCTTCGGCCAGCGCCGCCTTCAGGCCCACGGTCTTGGGCCAGGGCGTGTCCAGCGCGGCGTTCGACAGCGCGTGCAGGCCCGCGGCCAGCGCCTGCGGGGCCGGGCTGCGGTTGCTGAGCCAGTGCCAGGTGTTGCTGCGCAGATCGGCGGTGACGAGGTTGAAGCCGTTGTAGCCCGGTTGCAGCGTCGCGGCGAAGGCGGGCGCGGCCAGGCCGCTGGCCAGCCAGTCGACGACCAACGCGCCGCGCGAGGGGGCGTCGGGGTTCTGCCGGCCGGGCTCGCGCACATTGGTCAGCAGCGCGAGGCGTCCGCTGCGCGTGAGGCCGAACCAGGTGCCGCCGGCACTGAGGTCACGGCCGGCGAGGATGTCGGGATGCTTGTCCCACCAGGCCATGGGTGCGGCCGGGCGGGCGAAGAACTCGTCGCGGTTGGCGGCGATGACGAGCGGGAAGCGCGGGTGGGCGTGGAGGGCGAAGGCGGCGAGGCACATGAATGGGTCAGCACTCGACGATGTTCACGGCGAGGCCGCCGCGGGCCGTCTCCTTGTACTTGGTCATCATGTCGGCGCCGGTGTCGCGCATGGTCTTGATGACCTTGTCGAGGCTGACGAAGTGCGTGCCGTCGCCGCGCAGCGCCATGCGTGCGGCGTTGATGGCCTTGACCGACGCGATGGCGTTGCGCTCGATGCAGGGAATCTGCACGAGGCCGCCGACGGGGTCGCAGGTCAGGCCCAGGTGGTGCTCCATGCCGATCTCGGCGGCGTTCTCGACCTGCTCGGGCGTGCCGCCCATGACGGCGCACAGCGCCGCGGCGGCCATCGAGCAGGCCACGCCCACCTCGCCCTGGCAGCCGACCTCGGCGCCCGAGATGGAGGCGTTCTCCTTGTAGAGGATGCCGATGGCCGCGGCGGTCAGCAGGAAGTCGATGACGCCGTCGTCGTTCGAGCCGTGCACGAAGCGGTGGTAGTAGTGCAGCACCGCCGGGATGATGCCGGCCGCGCCGTTGGTGGGCGCCGTGACGACGCGGCCGCCGGCGGCGTTCTCCTCGTTGACGGCCAGTGCGTAGAGGTTGACCCAGTCCATCACCTGCAGCGGGTCGCGCAGCGCGGCCTCGGGGTTGGCCGTCAGGCTGGCGTGCAGGCTGGGCGCGCGGCGCTTGACCTTGAAGCCGCCGGGCAGGATGCCTTCGGTCTTGCAGCCGCGCTGCACGCAGCCCTGCATGACGTTCCAGATCTTCAAGAGGCCGGTGCGCGTCTCGGCGTCGGGCCGCCAGTGACCCTCGTTGCGGCGCATGATCTCGGCGATGGTGAGGCCGTATTTCTTCGTCAGCGCCAGCAGCTCGTCGCCGGTCTTGAAGGGGTAGGGCAGCACGGTCACGTCGGGCGCGATCACCTTCTGCTTGCTGCCATCGGCCGCCACCTCGTCGCTGACGATGAAGCCGCCGCCGACGGAGTAGTAGACGCGGTTGGCTGTTTCCTGGCCGTCGGCGTCGAAGGCGATGCAGCGCATGCCATTGGCGTGGAAGGGCAGCGACTCGCGTCGCTTGAAGACCAGGTCCTTGGCTTCGTCGAACGGGATGCGCTTGTGCCCGACCAGGTTCAGGTCGCCGGCGCGGATGGCATCCAGCAGCGCGGGGATCGCCTCCACGTCCACCGTGTCCGGCTCATGCCCAGCCAGGCCCAGCAGCACGGCCTTGTCGCTGCCGTGGCCCTTGCCGGTGGCGCCAAGGCTGCCGTACAGGATGACCTGCACGCGGGCCACCTGGTCGAGCAGACCGTCATGCTGCAGGCGCAAGCCGAAGAGGCGAGCCGCTCGCATCGGGCCGACCGTGTGCGAGCTGCTCGGGCCGATGCCGATCTTGAAGAGGTCAAAACCAGAAACCGCCATGACTACCTCGATTCAGTAGAAGAAGTCGGGGCGGCTTTTGGCCGCCCCGACCCAGCAGCAAACCACGCATCGCCGATGTTGCGGCCATGCATGGTTGTTCTTGCGACGAGGGCTCAGGCCTCGTCGTATTCGGACAGCGGCACGCAGCTGCAGAACAGGTTGCGGTCGCCGTA
>DASWWC010000119.1:0-4052 GCA_036401055.1 Roseateles sp. | reverse complement strand
GCCCCGGCCCAGCCCTCCTACCTGCCGCCCATGCCGGCGCCGACGGCCACCCCGGCGCCAGCCACGCCGCCCCCCATACCGCGGCTGGCCGAGCTGCCCGAGGCAACGCGCCGCGAGCTGCCGCCGCTGGCCATCAGCGGCTCGGTGTACTCGGACGAGCCGACCCAGCGCATGGTCATCATCAATGGCGAGGTGCTGCGCGAAGGCGCCAAACTCGGCGCCGATCTGGTGCTGGAGCAGATCGCGCCCCGCGAGCTGGTGCTGCGCTACAAAGGCCAGCGCTACCGCCAACCGGTGTGAGGCCTGGCCACCCGGCAGCCGCAACGAAAAGGGACATCCTTGGACCGGACCGATTTGCAAGCATCGAAATGGCAGGCCGTGTCCCGGGTCGTGCTGGGCTACGCCGTATTCGCGGCCCTGTGGATTCTGCTGTCCGACGAGGCCATCCTGCTCTTCACGCAGGATGCTCAACGCATCGTGCAGATCAGCCAGTACAAGGGCTGGGCGTTCGTGGCCATCACCTCAGCCCTGCTCGCGGTGCTGATGGAGCGCCAATGGCGCCGGCACAACGCGGCCGTCACCCAGCAGCTCGAAGCCTCCGCACTGCTGCACTACATCGCCGACAGCTCCGAAGACGCCATCTTCGCCAAGGACCTGGAGGGCCGCTACCTGCTCTTCAACCGGGCCGCGGCCGGCTTCGTCGGCAAGCCCGCCGAGCAGGTCATCGGCCGGGATGACGGCGCCGTCTTCCCGCCGGAGCAGGCGCAGATGCTGCGCGACACCAACCGGCGCATCCTCGAACACGGCGAGATCGAAAAGCTGGAGGAGGTCATCCAGACCACCCGGGGCACCACCACCTTCGCCGTCACCAAGGGCCCGCTGCGCGACCCGCAGGGCCGCATCATCGGCACCTTCGGCATCTCGCGCGACGTCACCGAAGCGCGCCGCGCCGAGGCCGCGATCGCCGAGCTGGCCTATCACGACCAGCTGACCGGCCTGCCCAACCGCTTCCTGCTCGAAGACCGCCTGCACCAGGCCCTGGCCAGTGCAACGCGCAGCGGCAGGTACGGCGCCATGCTGTATGTCGACCTGGATCACTTCAAGCGCATCAACGACAGCTATGGCCACGGCGCAGGAGACGAGGTCATCCGGGAGGCGGCGCGGCGCCTGTCCAGCCATGTGCGCCAGGGCGACACGGTGGCGCGCATCGGCGGCGACGAGTTCATCGTGCTGCTGCCCGACCTCGCGCCCACCGAGGCCGGCGCCGGCGCCCTCGCGCTGACACTGGGTCACAAGCTGCGCGAGCTGCTCGGTGCTCCGATGCAGCTGTCGGCGCTGCAGTGCACCACCAGCGCCAGCTTCGGCATCACGCTGTTCCCGCGCGCCGGCAACGGCCAGGCCGACCTGCTGCGCGAGGCCGACATCGCCCTCTACCGCGCCAAGGATGGCGGGCGCAATGCGCTGACGCTGTTCTCGCAGGACATGCAGAACCACATCACCGAGCGCTTTGCGCTGGAGCAGGACCTGCGCGGCGCGCTCGCGGCCGGCCAGCTGCAGCTCTGGCTGCAGGCCAAGCACGACCGCCAGGGCCGGGGCTGCGGCGCCGAGGCCCTGCTGCGCTGGCAGCACCCGACGCGCGGCCTGGTGTCGCCGGCGCTGTTCATCCCCATCGCCGAGGAGGCCGGGCTGATCGCCGACATCGGCCACTGGGTGATGCGCGAGGCTTGCGAGCTGATGGCGCGGGAGCAGGCCGCAGGCCGCTCGCTGGCGCTGGCCGTGAACGTCAGCCCGCGGCAGTTCCAGCAGGGCGAGTTCGTCCAGCGCGTCAAGCGTGTGCTGCAGGACACCGGCGCCGATCCCCGGCTACTGACGCTGGAGATCACCGAAGGCCTGCTGCTGGAGCACACCGAGCTGATGCTGCAGCGCATGGAGGCGCTGGCCGCGCTGGGGCTGCGCTTCTCGTTGGACGACTTCGGCACCGGCTACTCGTCGCTGGCCTACCTCAAGCGGCTGCCGCTGCAGGAACTCAAGATCGACCGCAGCTTCGTGCGCGACCTGCCCGCCGACGGCAACGACTGCGCCCTCGTCACCGCGATGACCTCGCTGGCCCATCACCTGGGGTTCACGGTCGTCGCCGAGGGCATAGAGACGCCGGCGCAGCAGGCCTTCCTGAGCCAGCTGGGCTGCGACGTCTTCCAGGGCTATCTGCACCACCAGCCCGAGCCGGCCGCGGCCTGGCTCGCACGCCGCGCCGCAGCCGGCGGCTGACGCCCGGGGGCCCGGCTCAGGCCCGCCCCAGGCCGTTGCGGATGGTCTGCGTCGCCTGCGCCTCGGGCATGGCCTTGGCGAACAGCCAGCCCTGCCCCACCTGGATGCCCAGCTGCGCCAGCAGCTCGGCCTGCTTTTCGTCCTCCACGCCCTCGGCCAGCGTCTGCTTGCCCAGCGCGACGGCCAGGCCGACGATGGTGCGCACGATCTCCTGCGCCTCGCGGCCCTGGTGCAGGCGGATGACGAAGCTGCGGTCCACCTTCAGCGTGTCGAACGGGAAACGGTGCAGGTAGGCCAGCGACGAATAGCCGGTGCCGAAGTCGTCGATGCTGAGCTTGAAGCCCATGCGCGCCAGCTCCTGCAGCACCTCGGCGCTGCGCTGCGGGTTGGCCATGGCCATGCTCTCGGTGACCTCCAACTTCAGCCGGTGCGTGGGCACCTCGCCCAGGGCGGCCAGCGTGGCGCGGGCGTCGGCCAGCAGCTCGGTGTCGCGCTCCAGCTGCACGCCGGACAGGTTGACGGCCACCTCGCCGGTGAACCCCAGCGGCTGCCAGCGCCGCAGCTGCGCCGCGGCCTCCAGCAGCGCCCAGCGGCCTATCGATGCGATCTGGCCACTGGCTTCGGCCACCGGGATGAAGTCGCCCGGCATGATCAGCCCCTTGGTCGGGTGCCGCCAGCGGATCAGCGCCTCGAAGCCCAGCAGCGCCCGGTCCGACAGCCGCACGAAGGGCTGGTAGTGCAGCTCGAACTGGTCGCCCGCCGCCAGCGCGTTGTCGATGGCGTCGCGCAGCCAGCGGCGCGACTGCTCCACCAGTTGCTCGGCGGGGTCGAACTCGTGCGTCTGCCCCGGGCCGCCGGCCTTGGCGCGGGCCAGAGCGCCTTCGGCCGCGGCCAGCAGCTCGTCGGCGCTGGTGGGGCCGTGGCGGCGCTGCGCCCAGGCGATGCCGGCCGTCAGCTGCAGCAGCGGCGTGGCGACGTTGAACGGCGGCTGCAGCAGCTCCTGCACGCGGCGCGACAGCGCGGGCGCCGCGTCGCCGCCCGCCAGCAGCAGCGCGAACTGGTCCGACCCCATGCGCGCGACGAGGTGACGCGCGCCGAAGGCCTGCCGCAAGCGGGCGGCCAGCTCGGTCAGCACCGCGTCGCCCACCACCGGGCCATGGGTCTCGTTCAGCGTCCGGAAGCCGTCCAACCCCAGCAGCAAAAGCCCGGTCTCTGGCGCCGGCACGCCGCCCAGCAGCTGCATCAGCTGCTCGCGGAACAGCACGCGGTTGGCCAGGCCCGTGAGGCGGTCGTGCAGCGCGTCGAAGCTGATCTGGCGCTGCAGGCGCTGACTCTCGGAGATGTCGGTCAGCGAGCCCGCCATGCGCACCGGCTGGCCACCTTCGCGCACGGCCAGGCCACGCGCCAGCAGCCAGCGCTCCTGGCCGCCCTGGTTGAAATGCAGCACGTGATGGAACTGCTGGCTCTCGCCGCGCAGGTGCGCCTTCATCTCGTCGTCGAAGGCCTGGGCCTGGCCGGGCTCCAGCGGCCGCGTCCAGGCCGAGATGTCGGTTCCGGCCTCGATGGCAGACAGGCCCATCAGCGCCAGCCAGCGCGGCGAGTAGTAGACCGCGCCGGTATGCAGATCCCAGTCCCACAGCCCGTCGTTGGCGCCCTGCACGGCCAGCGCGTAGCGCTGCTCGCTGGCGGCCAGGCGGCGCGCGGCGTCGCGGCGCCGGCCTTGCTCCACACCGGCGCGCAGCGCGCTGGCACCCAGCGTCGCCACGGCCAGCGCCAGCAGCGGC
>DASWWC010000118.1:0-5775 GCA_036401055.1 Roseateles sp. | reverse complement strand
GCAGCTTCTCGATCTCGTCGAGCAGCCGGTCCATGTGGCGCACCAACGCCTGGTAGGGCGCGGGTGAGTCCATGTCCAGCCCGGCCGTGCGCAGGCGCGGCACCGGATGCACGCTGCCGCCCGAGCGCAGCACCGACAGGTAGGTCTCCGGCATGCCGGGCTTCTTCTGCAGGATCTGCTCGGTGAAGTAGGTCGCCGCGGCCATGGAGGTGGCGTACTGGTAGACGTAGAACGGCCGGTGGAAGTGCGGCACGAAGGCCCACTCGCTGCACACGACGGGGTCGATCTTCATGACGCCCTGGTCCGCGCCGTGGTACTTGCGCAGCAGGCCGCAGTAGAGCTGCGTCATGCGCTTGCCGGTCAGCGGCTCGCCGCGTTGCAGCGCGTCGTGCGTGGCCAGCTCGAACTCGGCGAACAGGGTCTGGCGGAAGTAGGACCCGCGCAGCCGCTCCACCGCCTCGGTCAGCAGGTACAGCCGCTCTTGCTTGGTCTTGGCCTGGTCCAGCAGGTGGCGCTGCAGCAGCAGCTCGTTGCTGAACGACGCGATCTCGGCCAGGAACAGCGGGTAGCCCGCCGTCTCGAAGGGCTGGGTCGCATTGGCCAGCACGGTGTGCATGCCGTGGCCCCACTCATGGGCGAAGGTGCTGAGGCTGTCGAACGTGCCCTGGTGGTTCAGGAACACCAGCGGCGTCATGCCGTAGACGCCGCTCTGGTAGGCGCCCGACGACTTGCCCGGCGCGGGGAAGACGTGCATGGTCTTCGCGCCCAGCGCCTCGCGCAGCCGGCGCTGGTAGTCAGCGCCCAGCGGCGCGGTGGCGGCCACGGTCAGGTCGCCGGATTCCTCCGGCGTGTAGCGGCGCTCGCTCTTGACCAGGTCGGGGTAGAGGTCGTGGTAGCCCAGGTCCGGCAGGCCCAGCAGGCGCTGGCGCAGCTTCAGGTAGCGGTGCAGCGTGGGCAGGCCCTTGTTCGTCTCGGCCACCAGCGTGCGGTAGACCGACTCGGGGATGTCGTTGTCCGCCAGGCTGGCCGCCACGGCGGACGGGTAGCCGCGCAGCCGCGCGTTGACGACGCCCGTCTCCACGCGCTGGGCCAGCAGGCTGCCCAGCGTGTTCTCCAGGCGGCCATAGGCGCCGAAGAAGCGCTGGAAGACCTGCTCGCGCACCGCGCGGTCCGGGTGGGCGCGCAGCCGGGTGTAGCCGATGTCGTTGAGCTTCTCGGTCTTGCCGTCCACCTCGAGGGCGGGCCAGTCGGCGTCCACCGTGGTCAGCAGCGTGCGCGCGTTGGTGGCCGCGCCCATCACCGGGCCGAAGGCGGCGACGGCGGCCTCGGCCTCGGGCGTGAGCTGGTGGGCGGCCAGACGCAGCACGTCGCGCAGGCGCTTCTCGTGCTTCTTCAGGCCCGGCTCGGCGGCCAGCCAGGCGTTGAGCTTGGCCTCGCCGATCTGGCGGATCTCGCTGTCCACCCAGCTCAGCGCGCTGCCCCACTGGCCGCCCAGTGAGCGCAGCAGCGACTGGCGCTCCTGGTTGCGGGCGTCGCGGTTGTCGGTGGAGGCCATGGCGCTGGCGTACACCGCCACGCGCATGTAGCGCTCGCGCCAGGTGGACAGCGTGTCCAGCGCCTGGCGCAGGCTGGCGGCGTCGCGGCCGAAGTTGGCGCGTAGCGCCTGCAGGCTGGGCAGGATCTGCTGGATGGCCTGGCGCTCAACGTCCCAGGCGGCGTCGTTGGCGAACAGGGGGCTCAGGTCCCACACGTAGCGGGCATCGGGCGCGGTGGCCGCGGGGGTGGCGGCCTGGGCGTGGGCGGCAGTCGTGCCGAAGGCTGCGCAGGCGGTAGCCAGCAGCGCGGCAAGCAGGGTCGGGCGGGTCGTCATGGGTGGGCGAGGCGCAACGGGTTGAACAAAACCCGCGAGCGTAGCGCCTGCGGCCGGCCCGGCCCGACCGTCAGGGATTGGCCGGCCTCAGCCGTAGGCGTAGAACAGCGCCGCGAAGAAGTGGCACACGCTGCCGCCCAGCACGAACAAATGCCAGACGAAGTGGGCGTAGCGCAGCCGGTTGTCCAGCAGGAAGACGACGGCGCCCAGCGTGTAGCTCAGGCCACCCGCCACCAGCAAGGCCAGGCCGGCGGCCGGCATGCGCTCCATCAGCGGCCCGATGGCGAACACCACCACCCAGCCCATGGCCAGGTACAGCAGCGTGGACACCAGCGGGTGGCGCAGCCGGTTCAGCAGCTTGATGGCCACGCCGAAGGCCGCCGCCGCCCACACGGCGATCAGCAGCGTGAGGCCCGGCCCTGTGTGCAGCACGCCCAGCGTGAACGGTGTGTAGCTGCCAGCGATGAAGACGTAGATGGCCGCATGGTCCAGCCGGTTCAGCCAGGCCTTGACGCGGCCACCGGCCAGCGAGGCCGGCAGCGCGTGGTACAGCGCCGAGATGCCGTACAGCAGGATGGCCGTGGCCGCGAACACCGCGGCGGCCACTACGTCGGCCGTGCCGCCGTGGCCCATGGCGCGCGTCACCAGGATGGGCAGCGCCGCAATCGCCAGCACGGCGCCCAGGCCGTGGCTGATGGCGTTGGCGATCTCCTCGCCCAGCGTCTGCGGGCGGTCGGCGTTGGGGCGGCGGGGCATGGCGGGTACAGCGGGGTGGTGCAAGACGGCAAGCATGCCAGGGTTCGCTGACGGCGCTCGTCAGCGCTGCTTCAGCTGCGCTGCACGCACTGCGCGCCGGGCTGCGGGCCGTCGTAGCCCTCGACGATGACCACGTCCGCCTCGGCGGCCGACTGGCGCAGCGTGATCTGCGGCGCGTACTCGGGCGAGCGGTAGCAGGCCAGCGCCACCTCGTAGCTCGGGAACTCGATCACCACGTTGCGCCCACGGCCGCTGCCTTCGGGGTTCTCGAACCGGCCCGCGCGCACCAGGAAGCGGCCGCCGAACTTGGCGAACACGGCGTCGTTGCGCTGCGCGTAGAGCTTGTAGGCGTCGGGGTCGGTCACATCGACGCGGGCGATCCAGTAGGCCTTGGGCATGGGGCGGGGTGTGATGTGGCGGAGGCTGCATCTGATGAGGCCTCAGGGCAAGCGGTTGGTTCGGCCGGACAGGGGCGTCAGCAGGAGGACTTTAGATTTGAGACCTGACCCCGGTCCTGGACAAGTTGGATGGGGCGGGTTGAGCCCGGCGGTGGTTTCGCTCACACGCCGACGGCAGCGTCCGCCAGCTGCAGCAGTGCCCGCTGGCCGTTTCGGTTCAGCACATTGGTGACAGCGGCGGTGACGGTGCGCCGCGCGCGGTCCACGCGCACCTCGCTCTTCCACCAGCCGTTGGTGCCGCCGTGCGACAACACGCCTGCCGCGCTGACGTCCCAGCCGAGTGCGTGGCCGTTGCCGAAGGGCGGCGTGTGCAGGCGCTCCCATGAGGCAGCGCTGAGGAAGCTGGCCGGCCGGTCGCGGTGAGCGGCGAGGTAGGCGGCCAAGTCGCCCAGCGCCATGTGCACGCTGCCGGCGGGGCCGAGGGCGAATGCGATGTCGGAGCGCACCGGCTCCAGCCCGCGGGCGCCCATGCGGTGCCCCTGCGGCTGGTCAAGCTCGGCCGGCGGGCCGAAGCCGAACCGGCGCACGCCCAGCGGCCCGAACACGTGGGCGGCCATCAGTTCCTCCCACGGCGCGTTGCCCAGCGTCTCCAGCGCGAGGCCCGTGACGACGTAGTCGGCATTGCTGTAGGCCATGGCCTGTCCAGCCGGCGCGATGGGTGGCAGCTTCAGCGCCGCGCGTGCGTACGCCAGCCGCTGCTGGGCCGCAGGCAGGCCTCGGTAAGACGCGGGTGGCGCGTCGCGCATGAGGCCGCCATGGTGGCTGAGCAGGTGTGGCAGCGTCAGGCTGCGGTAGCCGGCATGCATGTCGGGCAGTTGAGCGCCCAGCAGATCGCCGAGCGTGGTGCCCCAGCCCAGGCGCCCCTGCTCGACGAAGCGCGCCACCAGCGTGGCCGTCATGTTCTTGGTCACCGACCCGAGGTGCCAGCGGTCATCCGGCTGCACGGGTGCATCGCTGCGCACCGAGCGGCGGCCATCGACGAGCACCCGCGTCGGCGCCCCCTCGCGCTGCCAGGTCACGCCCATTGCCGGGCAGGCGGCGGCCTGCCGCAGGGCGGCCAGGCGCTCTGCGTTGAGCGGCCCCTGCGGCAGCGCCGGCATGCGCGGCTCGGTGTAGAGGTCGCCCGGCACGAAGCTCAGCGGGATGCGCTGCTGCCCGCGCAGCAGGGTGCCGACCAGATCACCGGCGGCGTCGACCTCGCCGTCGAAGCGCAGGCTGGGCCGGTCGGTCGCGAAGCTGATGCGGCCCGCACCGGCCTCGAACCGGGCCAGCGGCAGCGCACCCATGCCGACAACGACCAGCTCGGCCGACGTGGCACTGGCGATGCGCAGCGTCAGCAGCGCCGGCGGGTCGTCGGCGTCGAGAAAGCCCGACCACACGCCCTGGACAGACCCAGGATCTGCGGCCCGGCCAGGCACGGCCCAGCAGGCAGCGGCACCCAGCAGCAGTTGGCGGCGTTGGAGAGGCGTGACGGGCATGGTGGGGCCGGCAGTGAAGGCGGTGCGCAGTCTAGGAGCGTGGGCGCTCCCTGCCGACGGTCATGCTGGGCGGGCTCCGGACCTTCCCAACCAACAGACCGCGTAGAGCAAAGCTGTAGTGGCGAGTCCCCGCAGCACCTGCCGCGCTCGCCTGCGGTTCGTGCGGTTCGGGGTCAGGTCTCAAATCTCAAGTCCCTCCAACTGACCCGCCCGCCGCAGCCGCCGATACAGCGTGTTCCTGCTGACGCCAAGTCGGCGCGCCGCCTCTGACACATTGCCATTCACCGCCGCCAGCGTTTCGCGGATGCGGGCCTGGGCCAGTTGGCGCAGGTCGCCGCTCTGGGGCGCCGCTGGCGTCGGCTCAACGCTGCCGGCCCCCGGCACTTCACGCAGCTCATCGTTCAGCTGCGCCAGCGTCAGCATGTCCTCGCCGTCGTCCAGCAACGCCACGCCCGTCCTCACCACATTCGCCAGCTGCCGCACATTCCCCGGCCAGCGGTAGCGGCTGAACAGGGCCATCACCTCGTCGTCCACCCGCAGCGCCCGCTCCGGCGCCTCCGCCTTCAAAAGCCGCGCCACCAGTGCTGCCAGGTCCGTCCGCTCCCGCAGCGGCGGCAGCGTCAGCGCCAGGCCGGCAAGCCGGTAGTACAGATCCTCCCGGAAGCGCCCCGCCGCCACTTCATCCGCCAGCCGCCGGTGGCTGGCGCAGATCAGCCGGAAGTCCACCGCCACCGCCGCGCCGCCGCCCAGCGGCGTGACGCTGCGTTCCTCCAGCACGCGCAGCAGCCGGGCCTGCATGGCCAGCGGCATGTCGCCGATCTCGTCGAGGAACAGTGTGCCGCCGTGGGCCTCGCGGATGCGGCCCGGCGCGCCGTGGCGGCTGGCGCCGGTGAAGGCGCCGGGGCGGTAGCCGAACAGCTCGGCCTCGATCAGCGTCTCGGGCAGCGCGGCGCAGTTGACGGCGACAAAGGGCTGCTCGCGCCGCGCGCTGCTGGCGTGGAGGGCGCGGGCCAGCACGTCCTTGCCGGTGCCGGTCTCGCCGGTGATGAGCAGCGGGATGGCCGGCTTGTCCAGCACGCGGCGGGCGCGGTCCAGCGTGGCGCGCAGCGCGGCGTCGCCGGTGTCCAGCGCGGCCAGTGCGTCCACGGGGCGCCAGGCGGTGTCGGCTGCCGGTCGGGCCTGGCGTAGCGTGCGGCCGGGGTCCAGGCGCAGC
>DASWWC010000117.1:0-7306 GCA_036401055.1 Roseateles sp. | reverse complement strand
GCGCTGCAGCTGCTGGCCATGCTGCAGGAGGAGCTGGGCCAGCTGCCAGCCGCCCAGGCGACGCTGTCCCGCGCGCTGGCCGTGGCGCCGCAGCGCACCGCACTGCACCACAACCTGGGCGTCGTGCTGCACCGCCAAGGCCGCCACGCGCAGGCGCTGGAGGCGCACCGGCAGGCGCTGGCGCTGGGCCTGGACGTGGCGGACGCCCACTACAACCTGGGCAACACGCTGCAGGCGCTGGGCCGCGCGGACGAGGCGCTGGCCGCCTACCGGCGTGCGCTGGCGCTGGCGCCGCAGCATTCGCTGAGCCTCTACGACCTGGCGCGGCTGCGCTGGGCGCTGGGGCATGCCGACTTCGACGCCGAGCTGCAGGCCGCACAAGCCCAGGCCCCGGACTCCGACACGGCGCCCGGCCTGCGGGGCCTGCTGCTGCTGAAGGCCGGCCGTGCCGACGCGGCGCTGCAGGCCTACGACCTGGCCGCACGCCTGGCGCCACAACGCGCCGCCTACGCCGATGGCCGGGGCCAGGCCTTGAGCCTGCTGGGCCGTCACGACGAGGCCCGCCTCGCCCACCAGCGCGCCGTGGCGCTGGCGCCGCAGGACGTGGCCGTGCTGACGAATGCCGCGCGCAGCCTCTACGCCGCCGGTCACGCCGACGAAGGCCTGGCGCTGGCCGTGCAGGCCCACCAGCTGGTGCCGCACGACCAGCTCGCGCTTGCGCTGCTGGGCCTGGGCTGGCGCCTCACCGGCGACCCGCGCGACGCCTGGTTGCATGACCTCGACGAACTGGTGGGCGTCATCGACCTGCCGCCGCCGCCGGGCTGGGCCGACATCGCCAGCTTCAATGCTGCGCTGGCCCTGGAGCTGGAGCGCCTGCACACCGACCGCGAGGCGCCCATCGACCAGACGCTGCGCGAGGGCACGCAGACGCGCGGCCACCTGTTCGATCTGGACCTGCCGATGGTGCAGGCGCTGCGCGGCCAGATCGAAGCGGCCATCACCGCCTGGCTGGCCGGCCGCCGCGTGGATGCGACGCACCCGCTGCTGGGGCGGCGCACCGGGGCATGGCGGTTCGCCGGCAGCTGGAGCTCACGGCTGCGGCGCAGCGGCTTCCACACCAACCACATCCACGGCCAGGGCTGGCTGAGCAGTTGCTACTACGTCGCGACGCCGCCCTCGGCGCTGGCGTCCGCCGCGCATGAAGGATGGATCAAGTTCGGCGAGCCCGACCTGCCAGAGCCCATGCGCTCGCGGCTGCCGCCCTGGCGGCACGAGGCACCGCGACCGGGACGGCTGTTGCTGTTTCCGTCCTACCTGTGGCACGGCACCGTGCCGTTCGACGACGAGGCCCACCGGCTGACCGTCGCGTTCGACGTGCTGCCGGCCTGAAGCCTCACTCCACGCGCCTGACCTTGGGCGAGGTGTTCAGGCCCTCTATGTCCAGCAGGAAGTCGCCAAACAGGCCGCGCCGCACCGACACCTTGCGCGCGCCGCGCGGCATGGACACCGACGAGCCGTCCACGATGCGCCAGACCTGGCCGTTGGCCAGCTTGATGCTTTGGTTGGGGCCCCAGCCGGCGAAGTCGGCGCCGACGCTGCTCTGCACCACCTGCGGCTCGCCCTCGGGGCGTTTGGCCGGCAGGCCGAAGCTGTCGGCGGGCTTGGCAGCGGGGGCCGCCGCCACCGGCGCGGCCGGCGGCGCGGGCGGCTTGGGCCGGGCATCGGCCAGCGCGTCGTAGCAGGCCAGCCGGGCGGCGGTGTCGGCAATGACGCGGCAGCGCTGAAGCGAAGCGTCCTGGCCGAACGCGGGGCCGGCCAGTACGATGAGCAAAGGGGTGAGATGCAGGGCTCGCATGGGGCGCGAGCCTAGCAGCGGCGGGCGCTTCAGGCGCCGGCCTTTACCCGCAGTCGCCAGGCGTGCAGCAGCGGCTCGGTGTAGCCGCTGGGCTGGGCCTCGCCCTTGAACACCAGGTCCAGCGCGGCTTGCATGGCGGCGCCCTGCGGGTGCTCGGCCAGCGGCTGGTAGGCCGGGTCGCCGGCGTTCTGGCCGTCCACGACGCGGGCCATGCGGGCGAAGGTCTCGCGCACCTGCTCGGCCGTCACGACGCCGTGGCGCAGCCAGTTGGCGATGTGCTGGCTGCTGATGCGCAGCGTCGCACGGTCTTCCATCAGGCCCACGCCGTTGATGTCGGGCACCTTGGAGCAGCCCACGCCCTGGTCCACCCAGCGCACCACGTAACCCAGGATGCCCTGCACGTTGTTGTCCAGCTCCTGCTGGCGCTGTTCGGCCGTCCAGTCGGCCTGGGGCGCGACCGGGATGGTCAGCAGTGCGTTCAGCAGCGCGTCGCGTTCGGCGGCCAGGTCGACCTGCTCCAGCGCCTGCTGCACAGCTGCCACGCTGACCTGGTGGTAGTGCAGCGCGTGCAGCGTCGCCGCGGTGGGAGAGGGCACCCACGCGGTGTTGGCGCCGGCCTTGGGGTGGCCGATCTTCTGCTCCAGCATGGCCGCCATCAGGTCGGGCATGGCCCACATGCCCTTGCCGATCTGTGCGCGGCCACGCAGGCCGCAGGCCAGCCCGGTCAGCACGTTGCTGCGCTCGTAGGCCTGGATCCAGCTCGACGTCTTCATGTCGCCCTTGCGCAGCATCGGGCCGGCGCGCATGGCGGTGTGCATCTCGTCGCCGGTGCGGTCCAGGAAGCCGGTGTTGATGAAGGCGACGCGGCTGGCCGCAGCGGCAATGCAGGCCTGCAGGTTGACTGAGGTGCGGCGCTCCTCGTCCATGATGCCCAGCTTGACGGTGCTGTCCGGCAGGCCCAGCAGCTGCTCCACGCGCGTGAACAGCTCGGCGGCGAAGGCCACCTCGGCCGGGCCGTGCATCTTGGGCTTGACGATGTAGACGCTGCCGGTGCGGCTGTTGCCGCGGCGCTTCAGATCGTGCATCGCGATGGTCGTCGTGACGACCGCGTCCATGATGCCCTCGGGGATCTCGCCGCCGTCGTCCAGCAGGATGGCCGGGTTGGTCATCAGGTGGCCGACATTGCGCACGAACATCAGCGAGCGGCCGTGCAGCGTGACCGTGCCGCCATCCTTTCCACTTGGCGCCGTGTAGACGCGGTCGGCGTTCAGGCGGCGCGTGAAGGTGGTGCCGCCCTTGGCGACCTCCTCGGTCAGCGTGCCCAGCTGGATGCCCAGCCAGTTGCGGTAGGCCAGCAGCTTGTCCTCGGCGTCCACGGCGGCGACCGAGTCCTCCAGGTCCAGGATGGTGGACAGCGCGGCCTCCAGCACCACGTCGGCCACGCCGGCGGGGTCGCTCTTGCCGATGGCCGTGCTGCGGTCGATGCGGATGTCCAGGTGCAGGCCGTGGTGGACCAGCAGCACGCTGGTCGGCGCGGCGGCGTCACCCTGGTAGCCGGCAAAGGCCGCGGGATCCTTCAGCCCGGTCGTCGTGCCCGAGGCGAGCGCGACGACGAGCCGGCCGTTCTCGACCCGGTAGCCGGTCGAGTCCGCATGCGAGCCGGTGGCCAGCGGTGCGGCCTGGTCCAGCACCTGGCGGGCGAAGGCGATGACCTTGGCGCCGCGCACCGCGTTGTAGCCGCCCGCGCGCGTCGCGCCATCGGTCTCGGGGATGGCGTCGGTGCCGTACAGCGCGTCGTACAGCGAGCCCCAGCGTGCATTGGCCGCGTTCAGCGCATAGCGCGCGTTCAGGATGGGCACCACCAGCTGCGGGCCGGCCTGCAGCGCCAGCTCAGCATCGACGTTGGCGGTCGTGGCCTTCACGGTCGCCGGCACGTCGACGAGGTAGCCGATGCGGGCCAGGAAGGCGCGGTAGGCCGGCATGTCGGCGATGGGGCCGGGATGCGCCTCGTGCCAGGCGTCGATCTCGGACTGCAGCCGGTCGCGCTCGGCCAGCAACGCGCGGTTCTTCGGTGCCAGGTCGTGCGCGATGGCCGAAAAGCCGGCCCAGAAGGCGTCCGGCGCGACGCCGGTGCCGGGCAGCACCTCGGTGTCGATGAAGCGGGCCAGGTCGGCATCGACCTGCAGGCGGTGGAGCGTGGTGCGGGGCATGGCGATCTCCGAGGGCGACGATGAAAGACTGCCGCGCATCTTGCCCGTGCGCGAGCCCATATTTGCTGCAGTGCACGCAAGGTATCTGTGACTAAAACGCAAAGATGCCAGTGGTGGCGGTCGCCTTTGCATGGGTGCGCCAGCACAATCGCGGCATGGACAAGCTCAAGCAGATCGAGTCCTTCGTGCTGGTGGCGGCCAAGGGCAGCCTGACGGCCGCGGCCCAGGCCGAGGGCGTCGCGCCGGCCGTCATGGGCCGGCGGCTGGATGCGCTGGAGGCGCGGCTGGGCGTCAAGCTGATGCTGCGCACGACGCGGCGGCTGACGCTGACGCCCGAGGGCCAGGCCTTCCTGGAGGACTGCCAGCGCCTCGTCGCCCAGCTGGCCGACGCGGAAGCCGCCGTCAGCGCGGGTGGGCTGAAGGCCAGCGGCCACCTGCGCGTGACGGCGCCGGCCGGCTTCGGCCGCCGCCATGTGGCGCCGCTGGTGCCAGGCTTCCTGGCCCAGCATGCCGAGATGAGCCTGTCGCTGAATCTCAGCGACCGGGTGGTGGACATCGTGCACGAGGGCTTCGACTGCGCGGTGCGCGTGGGCGACCTGCCGGATTCCAGCCTGGTCAGCACGCGGCTGGCCGACAATCGCCGGCTGTGCGTCGGGGCGCCCGGCTATCTGAAGCGCGCCGGCATGCCCAGGCATCCCGACGAGCTGGCGCGGCACGCCTGCCTGACGCTCAGCTCCGAGGCCAGCCAGGTGCGCGGCTGGGCCTTTCGTATCGACGGCGCGGTCCAGCACCTGAGGCCGGTGGGCCGGCTGGACTGCAGCGACGGCCAGGTGCTGCACGACTGGTGCGTGGCGGGCCTGGGCCTGGCCTGGCGCAGCACCTGGGAGGTCGAGGCCGACCTCGCGGCCGGCCGGCTGGTCAGCGTGCTGGACGAGTTCGCGGCGCCACCCAACGGCATCTACGCGGTGTTCCCGCAGTCACGCCACCTGCCGCTGCGAACGCGGCTGTGGGTGGAGCATCTGCGGGCGCACTACGGGCGCGCGGACTACTGGCGCGGCTGATTCGCGGGCCGAGCGCCGGGCCGCCCCAAGCCGGCCCGCCTTGGGCGATGTGCTTGCGGCTCAATGCCGCAAGCATCGCCGTCCCCTCGGGGGACCGGCTGGGTTCGCTCGCGTTCAGCGGAGCGAGACCAGACGAGGGGGCTTCAATCCCCCAGTTGCACCTTCGCCCGCTTGCTCGCCCACGCATCGAACTTGCCCGCGTAGGCCTCCTCGATGCGATTGCGCTTGACCTTGAAGGTGGGCGTGATGAAGCCGTTGTCCACCGTCCAGGGCGTCTTGATCAGCACCAGGGTCTCCAGCTGCTCATGCGGGTCCAGGCGCGCGTTGACATCGTCCAGGTGCTTGCTCAGTTCAGCCATCAGCGCCGCGCGCTCGGCGTCGGTGCTGGCACGCTGCAGGCCGGCGGGCGACAGCATTGCGATGCCCAGCGGCTGGCCCATGTTGGCGCCGGCCACGCAGCAGGCCTCGATGTTGGGGTTCATGCCCAGCTTGTCCTCGATGGGCGCGGGCGCGACGTACTTGCCCTTGCTGGTCTTGAACAAGTCCTTCACGCGGCCGGTGATGCGCACGCAGCCGTCGGCGTCCTGCGTGACCTTGTCGCCGGTGTGCAGCCAGCCGTCCTCGGTCAGCGCCTCGGCGGTCAGGCCCGGCTCCTTGTAGTAGCCCATCATCAGCGCCGGGCTGCGCATCTGCAGCTCGCCGTTGGCCGGGTCGATGCGCGTCTGCACGCCCGCGTAGGCCGGGCCCACGGTACCGCGCTGGTTCACGCCGGGCAGCGTCATGTGCGACAGGGCCAGGTTCTCGGTCATGCCGTAGCCCTCGTTGATGTGCAGGCCCAGCGCGCCGTACCACTCCAGCAGCGCGATGGGCATGGGCGCGGCGCCGCCGACGGCGATGCGGCACTGGTCCAGGCCCAGCGCCTTCATGATCTTCTTGCGCACCAGGCCGCCGATGATGGGCAGGCGCAGCAGCTTGTTCAGCTTCTGCTGAGGCATCTTGGCCTGCACGCCCTGCTGGAACTTGACCCACAGCCGCGGCACGCTGAAGAAGATGGTGGGCCGTGCGCGCTGCAGGTCCTGGGTGAAGGTGTCCAGCGACTCGGCGAAGAACACCTTGAGACCCACCTTCAGCCACGCGTGCTCGATGAGCACGCGCTCGGCCACGTGGGCCAGCGGCAGGTAGGACAGCATGCGGTCGTCGGCGCTCATCGGAAAGCGCTCCAGGCCCTCGCTGATGGCCCAGGTGAAGGCGCCGAAGTTGTGCATCACGCCCTTGGGGTTGCCGGTGGTGCCCGAGGTGTAGATCAGTGTGCACAGCTCATCGGCGCCGCGCGTGACCTCGCCCTTCAGCGGCTCGGTGCGAGCGCAGATGGCGTCCCAGCTCTCATAGTTCTGCTTCGCATCGTCGGGCGACAGCGCATAGCTGGCGCCGGGCAGGCTGGCCGGCACGCCGGGCTTCATGCCCTCCCAGCCATCCAGCTTGCCGACGAAGACGAAGCGCGCCTCGCTGTGCGTGAGGATCTGCGTGATGGTCTCGGCCGCCAGCGTGGGATAGAGCGGCACCGACACATAACCCGCCATCCAGATGGCCAGGTCGCTCATCAGCCACCAGGCGCAGTTCTTGGACAGCACGGCCACCTTGGCGTCGGCCGGCCAGCCCTCGGCCTGGCCCTTGGCCTTCAGAAAGGCCGCCATGCGGCGCACCTGGTCGCCGACCTGGGCCCAGGTGAAGTCCTGGACCTCGGGGCCACCCATGGGTTGCGTCAGCGTGACGCGGCTGCCGGCTGTGCGCTCCCAGTGGTACAGGCGCTGCAGGGCAAGCTGGTCGGTGGCGATGGTGGCCATGAAGCGTCTCCTTGGTCTTGTTCAGACCCGCCAAGTTAACTGCCCGTCGCGGCTGTGCCGCTACGGGTAAACACGCTGAAACGTGACTTTGCTGTAGAGCGGCGGCTCTAGAGCTGGCCGGCCCACAGCGGGCGCCACTGGCCGCGGCCCAGCTCGGCGCGCAGTGTGTCCAGCGGATGCTCGGCCAGCCACTCGGGGCGCAGCTCGTCGGCGCGCCGCAAGGCCTCGGTCTCGGCCGTGGTGCCCACCAGGCTGGCCGCCAGGTCCAGCTGCGCGCGCCAGTGCGGCAGGCCCTGGGGCGCGGGCAGGCGGTCCAGCAGCGCGACGCGTTCGCGC
>DASWWC010000116.1:0-2772 GCA_036401055.1 Roseateles sp. | reverse complement strand
CTGCCGGCCGACCTCTATGTGCGCAGCGCGCTGCGCGACGGCGACGGGGCCACAGCGCCGCTGCCGCCGGCCCTGCTGAACGCCCTGCCCCGCCAAGCCGGATTCGCCCGCGCCGCGCCGCAACGCACCGCCCGGCTGCGCCTCGCCCCCGGCACCGAGCCCGTGACGCTGACGGCACGCGACCTCGAAACCGCCGGGCTCCCCCTGGTCGAGCGCTGGCACGGCCCCCTGGCCGCGCAGGCCCTGCCCGTCTGGGTCAACGAGGCGGCGCGCGACCGCGACGGGTTGGTGCCGGGTCGCGTCCTCACGGCCGAGCTGGTGGAAGGCGGCCGCAGCGTCGAGCTGCAGGTGCAGGGGGTCTGGCGCGACTACGCGCGACAGAGCACGGCACTGTGGATGGCGTTGCCCGACTACCGCCGCGCCAGCGGCGACGACACGATCACCGAGGTCGCCCTGTGGCTGGCTCCACGCCAGACGCTGGACGCCGCCCGCGCGGCGGTGCGCCGCCTGGCCGGCACCGACGTGGACATGGCTGCCGCCGGCGAGCTGCGCACCCTGTCGCTACAGATCTTCGACCGCAGTTTCGCCATCACCGTCTGGCTGCAGGCCGTGGCGCTGGCGGTGGGCCTGTTCGGCGTCGTCGCCAGCCAGTCCGCCCAGGCGCTGGCGCGCCGACGCGAGTTCGGGCTGCTGCGGCACCTGGGCTTGTCCAAGCGCCAGCTGCTGCGACTGCTGCTCCTCGAGGCCAGCCTCATGGGCGGCGCCGGCGCGCTCGCCGGCCTGGCGCTGGGCCTGGGATTGAGCGTGGTGCTGGTCTACGTCGTGAACCCGCAGAGCTTTCACTGGAGCATGGACATGCATCTGCCGCTGGGACGCCTCGCCGCGCTGGTGGGCCTGGCCTTTGCGGCGGCCGTGGGCGCCTCGCTGCTGGCCGGCCGCCGCGCGCTGGACCAGGACGCCGTGCGCGCCGTGCGGGAGGACGCATGAGGCTGCGCCGCCGTGCCCTTCTGCTGGCCGCCCTGCCCGGCTCGGCCCGCGCCGCGCTGAGCTTCCCCCAGGACTTCGGCGCCCACCCGGACCAGGCCATCGAGTGGTGGTACCTCACGGGCCTGCTGGGCGACCGCGACGGCGCGCCGCCGCGCTACGGCTACCAGCTGACCTTTTTCCGGCTGCCCGGCCCCGCCGCTGCCGACCACCCCAGCGAGCTGGCGCCACGGCAATTGCTGCTTGGCCATGTGGCCCTGTCCGACCTGGGCGCACAGCGGCAGCGCCACGCGCAGCGCCTGCTGCGCACACTGCCCGGCGCGGTGCAGGCCCGGGTGGGCGACTGCGACGTGAAGCTGCGCGACTGGATCCTCGTGCGCGAGGGCGACGGCTACCGCGCCGTCTTCAACGGACCGGGCTTCGCGCTGGAGCTCGAGCTGGCCACGCCGGATGCGCCGCTGCTGCAGGGCGACGCCGGCCTGTCGCGCAAAGGCCCCGATCCGGCGCAGTTCAGTCACTACTACTCGCGCCCGCAGCTGCAGACCCAGGCCGCGCTCGTGCTGGACGGCCAGCGCCACAGCCTCGCCGGCCGCGCCTGGCTGGACCATGAGTGGAGCGACAGCGTGCTCGGCGACGCCGTCGGGTGGGACTGGCTGGGCATCAACCTGCACGACGGCCGGGCGCTGACGCTGTTCCAGCTGCGCCACCGCGACGGCAGTCGATCCTTCGCCGGCGGCAGCCTGCGCACACCGGGCCAGCTCGATCGCAGTTTCACGCCCGAGGAGGTCCGGATGCAGCCCATCCGCCACTGGACCAGTCCCGCCACCGGTGCCCGCTGGCCGGTGGCCTGGCGGCTGGAGAGCCCGGCCGGGCAGATGCAGTTGCGCGCCGCCTTCGACGCCCAGGAGATCGACGCCCGGCGCAGCAGCGGCCTGGTCTACTGGGAGGGAGCGGCCCGGCTGTTCGACGACCGAAACCGGCCGCTGGGCGCCGGCTACCTGGAACTGACTGGCTACGCGGGCAAACCACCACTGCGGTAGACCACAATGCGCGGCCCATGCTGCAACGCCAACCCACCCGCCCCACCTTCGGCTGGGACAACCTGTCCGGCGAGCGCCCCGCCGGCCTGCCTGCCGTCGACGACCTGCCCCATACGCGGCTGCTGACCAGCGGCCGCGCGGCGCTGTTCGCGGCCATGAAGGCGCTGGGCCTGCAGGCCGGCGACGGCGTGCTTGCACCCAGCTACCACTGCCCCACGCTGGTGGCGCCGCTGCGCGCGGCAGGCGCTGCGGTGCAGTTCTATCCGCTGGGCCCCGACGGCCTGCCCGCCCTGGAGGCCATCACGCCTGCGCCGCGCACGCGCGCGCTGGTGGTGGCCCAGCTGTTCGGCCTGCCCCGCTCGCTGATCGCCGTGCGCGCCTGGTGCGACGCCCGCGGCATCGCGCTGGTGGAGGACTGCGCCCACAGCTTTTTCGGCCAGGCCGGCGAGCGGCCCGTGGGCCAGTGGGGCGACCTCGCGACGGCCAGCGTCTCCAAGTTCTTCCCGGTGCCCGAGGGCGGCCTGCTGGCCTCGGCCCGGCCGCTGCCCGCGCAGGTGCTGCGGCCCGCCGGCGCCAAGGCGCAAGTCAAGGCCTGGGTGGATCTGCTGGAGCGCGGCAGCGAACAGGGCCGGCTGACCGGTCTCAACATGCCCTTGCGGGCGCTGTTCCGCCTGAAGAACGGCCCGCCCTCGCCCTCGCCCTCGCCCTCGCCCTCGCCCCCGCCCTCGCCCGCCACGCCGCGCGAAGG
>DASWWC010000115.1:0-2959 GCA_036401055.1 Roseateles sp. | reverse complement strand
GTCGTGGCGCACCTTTTCCAGCCAGGCCTCGACCACCTTGTGGGCCTGGTTGCAGGCTTCATCGAAGCGCTTCCACAGCGCGTGGTTGGGCACACCGCCCTGGTCGGTCTGTTTCCACTGGTCGCGCAGCGTGCGCAGGGTTTCCTGCATCTTGCGGCCGCCCAGTGCCTGGCCGTCGGGCCGGTTCAGCAGCGCTTCGGCCTTGGCCACCAATTCCTCGCGCAGCTGGTCGGCGCGCCAGCGCTGCCAGCCTTCGAGTTCACCAGCAGCCACCAGCGCGGCATGCACTTCGGCTTCGAGCGCGGCATCGACGAAACGGCCGTGCTCCTTGAGCACCTGGCGCAGCGCACCGGCGGCGCCGGCGCTGGCCTTGCCATGGCCTTCGGCGGTTTCCTTCAGCAGCTTGTCGAGGTATTCACGCACCACCGTGGCGGCCTTGGCGCGCTGTTCCTGCTGCACGGCCGGGTCGACCCGGGGTCGCTGTGGCTTGGCGGCCGGGGTGTCCGCTGCGACCTCGCCACGCGCGGCGCGCAACTCGCCGGCCCATGTGGGCACCGGGGGCAGCGGCGCGGCAGCGTCGTCTGCCGCGGCAACGGCCTGGGCCAACGCGGCGCGGAAGGCTTCCCACACCACCAGCAGCTGCGCCTTGGAGGCGTCGAGCAATGGCGGAAAACGGGCGTCGACGCTGGGCCAATTGGCATCGCCCGCCAGCGCCTCGGCCTGGCCCTGCCAGTGCTGCACATCGGTTTCGAGCGCGGCAAAGGCGGCCTGCGCGTCTTTCCAGCTCTTGGTGGAAAGCACTTCGATGC
The DNA here is from genome assembly GCA_036401055.1 of Roseateles sp. Classification (GTDB taxonomy): domain Bacteria; phylum Pseudomonadota; class Gammaproteobacteria; order Burkholderiales; family Burkholderiaceae_C; genus Pelomonas. The sequence goes on along the minus strand of DASWWC010000115.1, from coordinate 2,150 downwards.
GCTGGGCCAGCAGCACGGCCGCCTCGCGCTGCACCTGCACGCGGTGCTGCAGGTCTTCGATGCTGCGCACCCGGTCGGCCAGCTGCTGCTTCAGGCTGGCCAGCGGCTCCTTGCTCAGCGGCGCGCCGGCACGGGCGGCGTCGCGCTGCCAGGCCAGTGCATCGGCGATGTTGAGGCGGGTGAGCTGCAGCAGCGCCTGGGCCTTCTCGGCCCATTCGGCGGCGATGGTTTCCTGGCCCTTGGCGCGCTTGATCTCGTCGAGCTTTTCGCGCAGCGGTTTGGCCGCGCCCTTGTCGCGGGTGCTCAGCTCACGGAACACGTCGTGCAGCTGCTCAACGGATGGCTCGGTCGCCAGCCATTCGCGCACGCGGGCTGCGCGCTCGCCGGAGGTGGGTGCGGAAAAGGCGCCACCGGTGAGCGCGTCGAGCGCTTGCGTGTCGTGGGGTTTGGCGGAGGCTTGCGTCATGTCGGGTTTCAAATATCAAAAGTCAATCAGGGGCCAGGCACGGCCATGCCGCAGCCACGGGCAGCAGGTGCCCACCCCGTATTGTCGCCGCAGTCGGGGCCGCCTCCGGCGGCGGCCCGGCCGGGGCATGGGGTCAACGCATGGCGAGGTTCAGTTCGGCGCGCGGGCGCCATGCGGCATCGCCTGCCACGGTGCGGGCAGCGCCGAGGAACAGCCGCTCGGTGGGCAGCTGCTGGCCTGCGAGATAGTCGCGCACGGCCAGGCCGCGCTGCTGCGCCAGCTCGCGCATGGTTTCTTCATGGACGGCGATGTTGGCCAGCAGCAGCGCCTCCATTTCGGCGGGCGGCAGGTCCTTGGCGAGGCCGATGAGGTTGCGCGGCTTGGGGAAGTCGGCGCGGCGGTAGACCTCCTTGAGCAGCACCGGATATTCCTGTGCCGTGACGGGCGCCGGTGCCAGGCCGGAGGCGCGGCGCTTCTCGGCCAGCAGCATCTGCTGCAGCCGGCTGCGGCGGTAGCCTTCACGCTCCGCAGCCAGGCTGGCGGTGCCCACCACGGTGAGGTTGAGCGCGGGCCGGGCCTGCAGCGCCTTGACGACCTTGTCGAGCCCCTGGCGGGCCTCGGAACTGATGGTGGTGGTTCCAGGGGCGAAGGCCACCATGCCGAGTTCGTCGCCGCCGCCGCCGAGCGCGCTGGCGAGCAGCGTGAACGGCGACGTGACCGCCTTCACGATGAGGTTGACGATGAGCTTGAAGACGATGGGGCCGATGCTGAACTGCGGGTCGTTCAGCGAGCCGCTGATGGGCAGGTTGATGTCGATCACGCCATTGCGGTCGGCCAGCAGCGCCACCGCGAGCTTGACCGGCAGGCTGTTGGGCGCGCCCTCCACTTTCTCGCCGAAGCTGAGCTGGTTGAGCACGAACTGGTTGCGCGCGGTGAGCTGGCCGTCGGGCTGCACGGAGTAGTTCACGTCCAGGCTGAGCTTGCCGCGCTCGATGCCGTAGCCGGCGTACTTGATGGCGTAGGGCGACAGCGGCGGCAGCTCGAGGTCGCGCACCTTGCCGGTGATGTCGAGCGCCAGCGGTTTGGCCAGCGGATTGAGCTTGCCGGTCACTTCCAGCGACGCCGTGCCCTCGGCCCGCCCGCGCAGCTCCAGATCGGCCAGCGCGGGCGCGCCGCCAGCCGGCGGCTGCGAGGCGAAGGCGGTGAGCTTGCCGGTGAGTTCGCTCAGGTTGGCCGAGTAGTTGGGCTTGATGAAGCGGTCCGAAAAATACACCCGGCCATTGACCAGGCTGACCGGGCCGAAGCGGATGTCGGGCTCGGGCCCCGCTGCGGTGGCCGGAGCGGCGGTTTTGGCGTCACTGGATGCTGCGGCCAGCGCGGGCTGGACATTTTCTGCTGCATTTTTAGGAGCATCCGGGGCCGACGCAGGCGCCGTTGCCGCAGCCGCCGTGGCGCTGGCGCGGGTCAGGTCCTGGAGATTGATGCGCCCGTTTTCATTGACCACGATGCGGGCGAAGAAATCGTCCAGCGCGGTTTCGGCCACGCTGAGCCCGGTGGGGCTGCCGGGCGCGAGGTCCAGCGCGATGCCACGCAGGCTCAGCGATTTCCAGGTCAGGATCTCTTCGTCCTGCTGCAGGCCCTTGCCGGCGGGCGCACCCGGGGCGGGGGCACCAATGGCGCGCAC
>DASWWC010000114.1:0-18448 GCA_036401055.1 Roseateles sp. | reverse complement strand
CTCGGCGCGGGCCAGCAGCTGCACGTCGGGGCCGTCGTAGCGCTGCGTCAGCGCGGCCATCATCTTGCGGGCCTCGTCGGGCGCGCCGGCCTCGCAGTGCAGCCGTGACAGGCCCAGGAAGGGCTCGACGTTCTCGACGGCGCTGTGCTCGGTCAGCTTGATGGAGCGCGTGAACGCGCGCTCGGCCATGTCGTGCTGGCCCTGCGCCAGCGCCACCTTGCCCAGCGCGGCCTGGCGCTGCGCGGAGTTGGGCGACAGCTTGACGGCGCGCTCCAGCAACGTGAGCTGCTGCTGGACCTGGCCCTGCTCGGCCAGCAGACCGGCCAGCTCGTCGTAGGCGTCCAGGTATTGCGGGTGGTCGCGCACGATGTCCACCAGCAGTGCCAGCGCGCCGGCCTGGTCGTTGCCATGCAGGCGCACCTGGGCCAGGCCCAGCTTGGCCCAGGCCAGCGGGCCGCGCTGCAGCACGGCTTCGTAGACGGCCTGGGCCTTGGGCCATTCGTCCAGCTTCTGGTAGAGCTGGGCCTGCAGCCTCAGCACCTCGGCCAGGCTCTTGGTGCCGGCGGCGATCTGCTCGTTGCACAGCTGCAGCGCGCGCCGCCAGTCGTGCGCCTTCATCGCGGTGGCGATGCCGGCCAGCGCGGCCTTGCGCTCCACCAGCCTCAGCAGCCGGGTCTGCAGCAGGCCTTCGGTGATGGGCTTGAGCAGGTAGTCGTCCGGCGCGTCCTCGGCGGCGGCCGAGACCATGATGCTGGTCTTCTCGGCGGTGATCATCAGCCACACCGAGGCCGGGCTGACCCAGCCCTTGAGCCGCGCCTCCTCCAGCAATTGCTGGCCGTTCTTGCCGGGGCCGAGGTCGTAGTCGCACATGACCACGTCATAGCTCTTGGCGTGCAGCATGCGGCTGGCCTCCTGGCCGTCGCGCGCGGTGTCCACGCGCTGCGCGCCGCAGCGCAGCAGCAGGCTCTTGAGCACGTTGCGCATGGCCTCGAAGTCTTCCACCAGCAGGAAGTTCAGACTGCGCAGGGGATCGACATCCATGGCGGTGTCCTTCAGGGCAGGATGACGACGAAACGTCCGCCGCCCAGCTCGCCGCCGTTGGCGATGCGGGTGCTGCCGACCCGGTCGCCACGCCGGTGCAGGCCGGCGGCCAAGCGCGAGAAGAACAGGCCCAGCCCGGTGCTGCCGGTGCGCACGTCAATGCCTTGCCGCGACGGGAAGCCCTGCTCCAGCATGAATTCCGGGAAGCCCTGACCGTCGTCGGCCACCTCGATCTCCAGGCAGCCGTCCCGCACGCGCAGCGACAGCTTCACGGCACGGCTGGCGTAGCGCACGGCGTTGAACATGGACTGCATGACGACGCTGCCGATCAGGTCGTGGTCGAACACCCAGGCCGCCAGGCCGTCCTCGGCCTCGCAGCTCACGGTCAGGCCCTTGAGCTTCACCAGCGGCCGCACGCGGGCCAGCAGCTCGGCGGCGAACTCGTCCAGCGCCACCTCCACGGGCTCGAAGGGGTACATGCCCTCCTCCAGCTTGTAGATCGCCATCAGCTGCACGAGGTTGCCGTTGACGCGCTGGGTCTCGTACAGGGCCTGGCAGGTGGAGATGGCCGCGGCCGACGGCTGTGCGCTTTCCATGGCGGCGAGCTGCTGCAGCGCGTCCTCCAGGTAGGCCGCGATCACGCTGACCGAGTTCTTCATGTCGTGGGCCGCGGCGGCCACGAAGGTGGAGATGTTCATCGCTCGCCTTTGCGCGCCGTGGCGCTCTTGCGGAGCGACTCTACATGGCCTTGCCGGGGTGCGGGCGACCGTCGGGGAAGGCGAGGACGAGCTGGTCCAGCGGCAGCGGCCGGCCCAGCAGATAGCCCTGGCCGAAGCGGCAGCCGCAGGCGTGCAGCACGTCCAGCTGGGCGGCGTCCTCGATGCCTTCGGCGATGACCTCCAGGCGCAGGTGCTGGCCCAGGTCCACGATGGTCTGCGCGATGGCGCGGTCGCGCTTGCCGCTGGCCAGGTCGCGCACGAAGCTGCGGTCCATCTTCAGCGAGCTGATGGGCAGGCTCTTCAGCATGGCCAGCGACGAGTGGCCCATGCCGAAGTCGTCCAGCGAGATCTCGAAGCCGATCTCGCGCAGCCGGTGCATGACGCCGCTGACCTGCTCGGGCTGGCGCATCAGCATGCCCTCGGTCAGCTCCAGCACCACCTGCGAGGCGGGCAGCGACAGTTCGGCGGACATGGCCTTCAGCGTGTCGGGCAGCGCGCCGTCGACGAACTCGCTGGCGGCCATGTTGACGTGCACCTTGAGCCGCGCCAGCGCGCTGCCCTGCAGCGAGGCCAGGTCCAGCAGCGCCTGGCGCATGACCCAGCGGCCGATGTCGATGATGAGGTCGCTCTGCTCGGCGATGGGGATGAAGACGTCGGGCGGCACGACCTGGCCGTCCGGCTTGCGCCAGCGCACCAGCGCCTCCACGCCGTGCAATTGGTTGGACGTGATGTCCACGATGGGCTGGTAGGCCAGGTGCAGCTGGCCGGCCTGCAGGGCCTCTCGCAGCTCGGCCTCGATGGCCAGGCGCCGGGCCAGCTTGGCGCGCTGGGCGGCCAGCGTGTCGGGGCTGCTGGTGGAGAACACGCTGCTGCCGTTGCGGCCGTTCTGCTTCACGCGGTACATGGCCGCGTCGGCGCTGCGCAGCAGCTCGGGGCCGCTGAGGCCGTTGTCGGGGAAGCGCGCCACGCCGATGCTGGCCGACACGTTGAGAGCGACGTCCTCGTAGGTGAAGGGCTCGCTGGCGGCGGCCAGCAGCGCGTCCACCAGCGCGGCGAGCTGCGCGCCGTCGCCGCTGTCGGGCAGCAGCACCGCGAACTCGTCGCCGCCCAGCCGGCCCACGCGCGCCGGCGGCGGCGCCAGCGCGCGCAGCCGGCGTGCGAACTGCTGCAGCACGGCGTTGCCGGCATCGTGGCCGTAGGCGTCGTTGATGGGCTTGAAGCGGTCCAGGTCGATGAAAACCAGCGCGAAGCGCCCGCCCTGGCGCTGGTGCTGCGCGCAGTGGCGGTTGAGCTGGGCGTAGAAATAGCCGCGGTTGTCCAGCTCGGTCATTTCGTCCACCTGGGCCAGGCGGCGGATGACGGCCTCGGTCTCCAGCCGCTGGGCGGTCTGCGCGATCAGCGCGCCGATGGTGGCCGACACCTTGGGCAGCTGCGCCTCGGGCTGGCGCGACAGACTGCTGTAGAACTCCAACACGCCGGGGCGGTGGCGCTCGCCGTCGTCCGACACGTAGGTGACCGGGAACACATAGCCCGACCACAGCCCGCACATGTTGGCGCTGCGCCGGCGCAGGAAGCGCGGGTCGGACGACATGTCCTCCACCCACTCGGCGTTGCCGCTGGCCCAGACCCGGCCCACCAGGCCCTCGTCGGGCGCCATGCCCAGCGCGGCGCTGATGGCGCTGAACTGCTCCAGGTCGCGGTCCGGCGGGTGCCAGAAGTGCTTGCAGCACAGCTGGCCGCTGTCGGCGTCGCCCTCCATGCTCCAGTAGGCGCCCCATTCCCAGCCCAGGTTGCGGCAGATCAGCTGGATGACGTTGATGATGGCGTCCTGCAGCGTGTGCGTGCCGATGAGGAACTCGGTCAGCGCATAGCCCAGGCGCTCGCGCACGGCGGCGTGGGTCAGGTCGGTGACGTCCTGCAGCAGGCCGTGCCGCCAGCGCGGCCGCGCGGGGTCGGGGGGCAGCGGCGTCACGCGCAGCCAGCGCATGCCGTGTGCCAGGCCGATGACGCGCACGTCTGTGGCGCGCTGGCTTTGCGCGCCGGTCCACAGCCGGGTCAGCGCGGGCAGGTCTTCCTCGAACACATGGCCGAAGCAGGCGTCCAGGCCGTCGGCGGTCTCGCTGGGCATCTCCAGGTAGTCGCGGGCGGCGGGCGAGAGCAGGCTCTGGCCGGTCAGCGGGTCGTACCACCACTGGCCAAAGCCGGCGGCGCGCTCCAGGTCGGCCTGGCTGGCGGCGCCGGGCGCGCACCGTGATGCGTCGGTCGGGTGGGCGGGGGCTGGCATCGGCGCCCCCTTCTGGCTTGTCGTCATGCGCGGGCTGGCGCAAGTCGCATGCCAGTGCTTTCCCGGGGACAGGCCCTGCCAGGGTGCGTGTGGATGCACGCCGCTGGTGCGGGGCGCACGCGCTACGCTGTCGCCCGCATCGGAAGGAGAACGAGTTGGCGATCGTGGTCTATTGGCTGGAAGGTGAGGGCGAGGACATGCTGCCGGTATGCCGGGGCTTCGGCAGCACCGAGCTGACGCAGGCGCTGGCCTGGGCCGAGGACCGGCGCCGGCAGGGGCATGCGCACGTCAGCATCTCGACCGAGCTGGAGGGCAGCATCGGCCGCCCCGGCGTGTCCGCCGTGGAGGGCGGCAGGACGCCGGACGGCGAGGTCTACGAGTGGTCCAAGGCCGGGCGGGCCGGCAAGGTGCGCAAGGGCCGCTGAGCGACTGCATTTCGGGCCGAGCGCCGGGCCGCCCCAAGCCGGCCCGGCTGGCGATGTGCAAGCGGGGCACGCCCCGCGAGCATCGCCGTCCCCTCGGGGGACCGGTCAGGGTCGCCCGCGTTCAGCGCGGCGAGCCTGGACGAGGGGTCTCAGAACTTATAGCCAAAGCCCATCGTCAACAGGTTGTCGGTCTTCTTCGTGCCCGCCGGCACGCGGCTGGCGTAGCGGGTGGACAGGCCGGCGTTGAGCGTCCAGCCGCCGCTGATCGTCGTCGCCAGGCCGGCGTCGAAGGTGGCGCGGTCGCCCAGTTCGCCGCCCTCGGGGTAGTAGACGAGGCGCTGCTTCAGCGAGGTGGTCTCGCTGAGCTTGTGGCTGGACTCCTCGCCCAGCAGCACCTGCGCGCCGTTGGCACGGTTGCCGTCGGTGAAGCGGGTGTCGGTGTAGCCCGCACCGCCGAACAGGTCCCAGCTGTGGGTGTCGCCCTTCAGCAGGTGGTAGCCGAGACCGCCGTTGAGGCTGTAGCGGTCGCGCACGCCGCCGGACTCGTTGGTCTCGCCCTCGGCGCCGCCGAAGGCGAACCAGCGCGGTCCGTAGTTGAAGTCGTAGCGGCCGCCCAGGCGCAGCAGGTCGGCGGTGGTGGTGTCCACGCCATCGACCTTGTTGCGGCCGTAGTTGGCGAGGCCGTAGAGGCTGATCTTGTCCAGGGCCGTCGCGCGGCTGGTGTCGGCGTTGGCGGCCAGCGTGCGGCTGCTGCTGTTGCCGCTGGCCAGCGCGCCCGAGAGGCTGAGGCCGCCGTGCCACTGGCCATCGGGGGTGTCCTGGGCCTGGACGGTCTGCGAGACGAGGGCGAGGGTGGCGGCGCCGAGGGCAAGGGTCAGTCGTGACATCAGGCTGGGGAGAGTGTTCAGGGAAAACCAGCAGTATCGCCAAGGGCCTGGCCCGCGCCGCGATGGGGGCGGGCCGGCTTGTAAGGGGTGGTTCCCTAAAATGCGCGCATGACCTCTTTCCCTGTCGGTGCCGCGGCCGACGCTGCTTCCAGCCCCCTCCTGCGCAACCTCAATCCCGAGCAGCTCGCCGCCGTCACCGCGGCGCCGGAACCGGCCCTGATCCTGGCCGGCGCCGGCTCCGGCAAGACGCGTGTGCTGACCACGCGCATCGCATGGCTGCTGAACACGGGCCAGGTCAGCCCCGGCGGCGTGATGGCCGTGACCTTCACGAACAAGGCCGCCAAGGAGATGCTGACGCGCCTGTCCACGATGCTGCCGTTCAACGTGCGCGGCATGTGGATAGGCACCTTCCACGGGCTGTGCAACCGCTTCCTGCGCGCGCACTGGAAGCTGGCCCATCTGCCGCAGGCCTTCCAGATCCTGGATTCCAGCGACACGACCTCGGCCATCAAGCGCGTCATCAAGGCGATGAAGCTCGATGAGGAGCGCTTCGTGCCCAAGCAGGTCGGCTGGTTCATCGCCGGCTGCAAGGAGGACGGCCAGCGCCCGGGTGACGTGCTGCCGCACGACGAGCAGACCAAGAAGCTCGTGGAGATCTACGCCAACTACGAGGACCAGTGCCAGCGCGAGGGCGTGGTGGACTTCGCCGAGCTGATGCTGCGCTCTTACGAGCTGCTGCGTGACAACCCGGCCGTGCGTGAGCACTACCAGCACCGTTTCCGCCACATCCTGGTCGACGAGTTCCAGGACACCAACAAGCTGCAGTACGCCTGGCTGAAGATGTTCGCGCCGCCGGGCAGCAGCGGCCAGAGCCTGCTGGCCGTGGGCGACGACGACCAGAGCATCTACGCCTTCCGCGGCGCGCGCGTGGGCAACATGGCCGATTTCGAGCGCGAGTACCGCGTGAAGCGCGTCATCAAGCTGGAGCAAAACTACCGCAGCTTCGGCCACATCCTGGACGCCGCCAACGAGCTGATCAGCCGCAACAGCCAGCGCCTGGGCAAGACGCTGCGCACCGACGCCGGCCAGGGCGACCCGATCCGCGTGCAGGAGTCGCCCAGCGACTTCGCCGAGGCGCAGTGGCTGATCGAGGAGATCCAGTCGCTGCACCGTGGTGGGCTGGACCGCAAGGAGATCGCGGTGCTGTACCGCAGCAACGCGCAGTCGCGGGTCATCGAGTCGGCGCTGTTCAACTCGGGCATCCCGTACCGCGTCTACGGCGGCCTGCGCTTCTTCGAGCGCGCCGAGGTGAAGCACGCGCTGGCCTACCTGCGCCTGCTGGAGAACGCCAACGACGACACCAGCTTTTTGCGCGTCGTGAACTTTCCGACGCGCGGGATCGGCGCCAAGACGCTGGAGACCTTGCAGGACGCCGCCAAGGCCTCGGGCCGCAGCCTGTACCAGAGCGTGGGCGCCATCCAGGGCAAGGGCGGCGCCAACCTGCAGGCCTTCACCAACCTCATCGACTCGACGCGCAACCTGACGCAGGGCATGACGCTGCGCGAGATCATCGAGCAGGTGCTGGAGACGTCGGGGCTGCTGGACTTCTACCGCACCGACAAGGACGGCGCCGAGCGGCTGGAGAACCTGGACGAACTGGTCAACGCGGCCGAGGCCTTCGTCATGCAGGAGGGCTTCGGCAAGAACGCCGTGGGCCTGCCTGTCGATGAAGTCGCACAGCCTGGCGCGCCGGGTTCGGTGCCCGATGCGGAGACGGGCGAGATCATGTCGCCGCTGGTCGCCTTCCTGACGCATGCGTCGCTGGAGGCCGGCGACAACCAGGCCCAGGCCGGCCAGGACGCCGTGCAGTTGATGACCGTGCATTCGGCCAAGGGCCTGGAGTTCGACGCCGTGTTCATCACGGGCCTGGAGGAAGGCCTGTTCCCGCACGAGAACGCGATGTCCGACCACGACGGGCTGGAGGAGGAACGCCGGCTCATGTACGTGGCCATCACGCGGGCACGCAAGAAGCTTTCTTTGAGCTTCTGCCAGACGCGCATGTTGCACGGACAGACGCGCTATCACATCAAGAGCCGCTTCTTCGATGAGCTGCCTGAAGAGAGCCTGAAGTGGCTGACGCCGCGCAACCAGGGCTTCGGCTCGGGCTTTGCGCGTGAGTACCAGAACGCCTGGCAGCGCGGCTCCGGCCTGAAGGGCGTGGTGGGCGCGGGCCGCGTGGAGAAGGCCGCGTGGGTGGAGCCGCCCGTGCCGGCCAGCATGAAGCAGAAGGTCTCCGAGGAGCACGGCGGCCTGCGCGTGGGCAAGGGCGTGTTCCACACCAAGTTCGGCGAAGGCGTGCTGCTGACGCTGGAAGGCGCGGGCGCCGATGCTCGCGCGCAGGTCAATTTCGGGCGGCACGGCACGAAGTGGCTGGCCTTGTCGGTGGCCAAGCTCACGCCCATCGACTGATCAGGCGCGGTCGGCTCCGTGCGAGGGGTCTCGGTGCTGGTGCCGCACGACGAGGATGCGCAGTTGGCCGTTCTGGCTGGTGTAGATCACCGAGTAGGGAAAGTCGTGCAGCGGGTAGCTGCGTTGCCCGTCGCCCAGCGGCGTGCCGAGTTCGGGCTGGTGCTCGATGAGCCGGACGATGCGCTCGAATTCGTCGAGAAACCGATCGGCGATCCGGGTGCCGGCTTCGCGTTGATAGAAGCGGAACGCCGCGGCCAGCTCTGATCGAGCCAGCCGATGAAGGGAGCGGCTCACACCCGTTCGTTGCGCAGCCGTGCCAGCGCTTCGTCCAGCGGCTCGAAATCGGCGTCGGGGTCGGCTCCGCGCTCGGCGGCGACGGCCTGCCAGGCGGCATCGCGTGCGGCGTCTGCATCCAGGCTGGCGACCACGCGGTTCAACAGCTTTGCACGCTGGGCGGACGGCAATTTCAGCACTTCGGCTTCCAGGGTTTCAAAGGTGGTGTCCATGACGGCTCGGCCGGTTGCTAACGCAGCCGCAAGCTTGCCATAAGCTGCCGCAGTACGTTACTGGAGCCTGCCGTGAGCCCATCCCCCGTCGTGACCCAGCAGACGCTGGCTGCGTTTCTTGCCTCCGAGTTTCCGCAAAGCCGCTGCACGCTGGAGGAACTGGACGAGGACGGCAGCGTCGTCGTGGCTCACCCGGTGGGTGAGGCCGAGCTGCGGCCCGGCGGCACGGTGTCGGGCCCGGTCATGATGACGCTGGCCGACGTGGCGCTCTACATCGCCATCCTGGCGCGCATCGGCATCGTGCCGCTGGCGGTGACGACGAATCTCTCCATCAACTTCCTGCGCAAGCCGCGTGCCGACCGGCGCGTCGTGGCGCGCTGTCGGCTGATGAAGCTGGGCAAGAGCCTCGCCGTGGGCGAGGTGTGGATCTTCTCGGAGGGCGAGGAAGAACCGGTGGCCCATGCCACCGGCACGTACTCGATCCCTCGGCCGGTTTAGACGCCGATCTCGCCGCCGTCTTTGCGCGTGACGACCACGGTCGCCGAGCGCGGGCGCTTCTTGGCGGCGGCATCCGTCTGGCTGGCGGGCCAGTTGCTGCCGTAGGTCTTGGCGGCCCAGTCCGGCATGCCTTCCTCGCCCGGGTGCTGCACGTTGAAGAACAGCGTCTTGTTGTCCGGCGTCATCGCGATGCCGGTGATCTCGCACTCCTTGGGGCCGACGAGGAAGCGGCGCAGCGTGTCGGCCGTGGCGTTGGCACCCTTGATGGTGCTGGTGCCGCCGGCCGCGTTGGCCGCGCCGCCGTCACCCACCTTGCCCGGCACGGCGGCCAGCATCATGCAGTTGGTGACGTCGGTGTAGGCGCCGTCGTCGGTCTGCACCCACAGCATGCCGCGCTTGTCGAAGTACAGGCCGTCGGGGCTGGAGAAGTCGTTGACATCGGTCAGGCCCGACAGGTTCACGTCGGCCGCCGCGTCGGCCTGCGCGCCGAACAGGTAGATGTCCCACGCGAACTTGGTGACGCTGGCCGCATCCTCGCGCCAGCGGATGATGTGGCCGTTGGGGTTGCCGCGCTGCGAGGCCGTGCCCTTCATGTCCTCGTAGTAGCGCGGGTTGGCGGCGTCGGGCTTGAGCTGGCTGCCGGTGGGCGTGGCGGTGGTGGCGACGCGGTTGCTGTTGTTCGTCAAGGTCATGTAGACCTCGCTGTTCAACGGGTTCACGGCGCCCCATTCCGGGCGGTCCATCTTGGTGGCGCCGAGCTTGTCGGCGGCCAGGCGGGCGTGGGTGACCACGTCGCCCTGGTCGGCGAACGGGTAGGCCGTGTTGGTCGCGTCCAGGCCGTTCTTGCCGTAGGTCAGCTCCAGCCATTCACCGCTGCCGTCGGCGTTGAACTTGGCGACGTACAGCGTGCCCTCGTCCAGGTACTTGGCGCCGGCGGCCAGGCCCTTGCCCACGTCGGCGGCGTCCCAGACGGCCTTGGAGACGAACTTGTAGATGTACTCGTTGCGCGCGTCGTCGCCCTGGTACATGACGATGGGCTTGCCGACGACGGCCGGCGCGGGCCAGGCGCCTTCGTGGTTGAAGCGGCCCAGCGCCGTGCGCTTGGCGGGCACGGAGTCGGGGGCGAACGGGTCGATCTCGACCACCCAGCCGAAGGTGTTGATGGTGTTGCGGTAGTCGTCTGCGGCGGCGGCGCCGACGACCGACGAATCCCAGCGCGCGAACAGGTCGGCCGTGCCGGCCGTTTCCCACAGGTAGGGGCTCTTGCGGTTCTGCGGCAGGCCGTAGCGGTTCAGGCCGACCACCTCCTTGGCGCTGCGCTTGGCGTCGTCACCCGCGGCGCGCGAGATGACGTTGAGGAAGTTCTCCTCGCAGGTCAGGTAGGTGCCCCAGGGCGTGTAGCCGTTGGCGCAATTGTTGTTGGTGCCGCGCGTCTGCGTGCCGCCGGCGGAGAACTTGGTGGCCAGCAGCACGGAGCCGCGGGCGGGGCCGGTGAAGTCCATCGTCGTGGCCGACGTGACGCGGCGGTTGAAGCGCGAGCCGCGCACCATGGACGTGCCGGCAGTCTCGCGCTTCACTTCGGCGACGCTGACGCCGTGGGCGTAGATCTCCTTCTCGACCTCGGTCGCGTTGCGTGCGGCGCCGGCACTGCGGCCAGCCGGGTGCAGGCCGTAAGGCGCGACGACGTACTCGTGGTTCACGCACAGCAGTCCGCGGTCCGAGCGATCGGCCTGGTAGGCACCGGCGTCGGACAGGCCGAAGTAGTACATGCCGTCATGGCCGTCGCCGATGCGGCGCTGGTAGGAGTCGGCGCTCTCGCTGCCATCGTCCTTCCAGCTCTCGTCGCCGTAGTGCAGCGGGTCGCCGAGCGCGTGCAGGATACTGACCTGGTAGCCATCCGGCACCGTGACGATGTCGTTCTTGTTCTTGGCCACGGCCGCGAAGCCCAGCTTGGGCGGCGTGGCGGGGGCGGGAGCCGGCGTGGGTGCCGGTGCGGGGGCAGGGGCGGGCGTGTTGTCGTCGTCCGAGCAGGCCGTCAGGCTCACGCCGCCCAGCAGCGCGGCGGCGGTGACGGACATGCCGCCGCGCAGCGTCTGGCGGCGGCTGATGCGGGCGGCCAGCACGTCGGCCATGTGGGGGTTGGCCGACGTGTTGACGATGGCGTCATCGTCGTATTCGTTGGGGCAGGGCGGGCAGGGCAGGTTCAAGAGGAGCTCCTCGGTACAGGAGCCCGTCATTCTTGAAACCTGTCATGTCAGGACGATGAAGAGGGCGGCAGCTTCGGCTCACTGAGCACGTCCTGCGGCGCGCCGAACATGAAGCAGTCGACGAAGCTGAAGTACAGCGATGCGTAGAACACCGTGGACATGATCAGCCAGGTGGTCAGCAGCAGGAAGGGCGCGAGGCTGATCAGGCCCAGCAGGCCGACGACCAGCGTGATGACGCTGTACAGGCCCAGGAACAGGCCGGTCCACACCAGCATGTGGATGGCGAAGGCGCCCTTGTTGCGCCACAGCGCCAGCGTGCTGGAGAACAGCGCCTGCGCCACGCCCTGACCGCCCCAGTGCACCAGCGCCGGCGCATGCCAGTAGGGCACGGCCAGTAGCGACACCAGCCCCACGCGCAGCACCACGCCCCAGAACAGGCCCGGCTCGGCGGCGGCCTTGCTCAGCGTCTCGGCGTCGGCCTTGTCACCGACCTGGCGCAAGGCCTCGTTCAGGGCGCCACCGTCCAGCCAGTGGGCCAGCAGGCTGATGACCAGCAGCGCACCCGCATAGCCGAAGTACAGCATCAGCTGGCTGCGGCGACGCTCGGGCGTCAGCTTCAGCGGCGCGACGAAGACCCCGGCCGTGGGCTTCTTCTGTTGCAGCACGAGGTGGGTGGCCAGCATGAAGGCCAGCGACAGCAGCGGCAGCGAGGCGGTGGACAGCACCGGACCCACCACCGGCACCAGCATCGCGACGAAGATGGCGAACAGGTACAGGCCCAGCAGGCCCGCCAGCGCCAGCGGCTGGCGCTGGAACACCTTGAAGCCGTGGCGTACCCACAGCCGGCCATTGCGGGCCGGCACGTCCTGCAAATGGAGTTGCATGGTCATGCTTCAGCTTTCATGGCATGCCAGGGCTTGGCGATGCGCTCGCGCAGCACGCGCTCGAAATGGCGCGGGTCGTGCGCCTTCAAAAGCGAGGCATCGCGGGGCAGGTGCAGGTCGAACAGGCGCGACACCCAGAAGCGCAGCGCCGCGGCGCGCAGCAGCGCGGGCAGCAGGCGGTGCTCGGCGCCGGACAGCGATCGCACGCTCTCGTAGGCGGCGACGAAGACAGCGGCGCGCTCCTCGATGAGGCGGCCATCGGCGAGGTCGATGCACCAGTCGTTCAGGCACACGGCCAGGTCGAACAGCCAGGTGTCGCAACCGGCGAAGTAGAAATCGAAGAAGCCGGTCAACCGCTCGCGGCCCGGGCCCTCGCCGGGCTCGAACATGACGTTGTCGCGGAACAGGTCGGCGTGGATGGGGCCCGAATGGTGTTGCTGCAGGTGGGCGTACTCGGCCGACGCGGCCACGTGCTGCTGGTAGGCCAGTTCGCCGGTCAGCAGCTCGGCCTGCGGCGCGTCCAGGAAGGGCAGCAACTGCGGCACGACCTGTTGCCACCACGCCAGGCCGCGCAGGTTGGGCTGGTGCAGCGGGTAGTCGCGCCCTGCCAGGTGCATGCGCGCCAGCGTGGCGCCGACCTGCTCGCAGTGGAAGGCGTCGGGCGCCATCTGGTGGCCGCCGTGCAGGCGGTCGACGATGGCGGCCGGCTTGCCGGCCACCTCGAACAGGATCTCGCCCGTCGCGTCCGCGTAAGGTTCGGGCACGGGCACCCCGCGCTGCGCCAGGTGCTGCATCAGCCGCAGGTAGAACGGCAACTGCTGGGCGGTCAGGCGCTCGAACAGCGTCAGCACGTAACGGTGCAGGTGTCCGTCGCGCGTGCAGTCGACAAAGTAGTTGGTGTTCTCGATGCCGGCGCCGATGCCGCGCAGCGAGCTGAGTTCGCCCAGCTGGAGATGGTTCAGCAGGGCTTGCGCCTGCTCGGGGCTGACTTCGGTGAAAACGGCCATGGGGTGGGGGCAGGGTAGCGACCCCGAGGGCCGCCGGGGATCAGAACTTGAGGACGCGCCAGACCCGCGTGCCCGAGCCGCTCTTGGGCAGGCCGGTGCCGGTGCCGCCGGCCGACTCGCGGCCCGCGTCGTTGACGACGATCTCGTAGTCGGGGGCCTTGGTGAGCTTGTTCTTCACCTCGACCTTCTTGGTCTCGCCGCGCACCTTCAGCTCCTCGATGCGGACCTGGTCGTCCTCGGCCACGGTGCGCTCGACCTTGGGCTCGGGCGGCGGGTCGGCGAGGGCGCTGGTGGCAACGGCTGCGAGCAGCAGGAGGGCGGTGGGGCGAAGCATGATGCTGCCGATTCTAGGCGGGGAGGTGCTGGACAATCTGCGCCCATGAGTAAGCCCATCCTGCTGCTGGTCGACGGCTCCAGCTATCTGTACCGCGCCTTCCACGCCATGCCCGACCTGCGCGGTCCCGAGGGCCAGCCCACCGGCGCGGTGCGCGGCATGGTGGCCATGCTGAAGAAGCTCCAAAGCGACGTGGGCGCCGAGCATGCCGCCTGCGTGTTTGACGCCTCCGGCCCCACCTTCCGCGACGAGTGGTACCCCGAGTACAAGGCCCAGCGTTCGCCCATGCCACCCGAACTGCGGGCGCAGATCGAGCCCATCCACGAGGTCGTCAAGCTGCTGGGCTGGCCCACGCTGACGGTGCCGGGCGTGGAGGCGGACGACGTCATCGGCACGCTGTGCCGCATCGGCGCGGGCCAGGGCCACCGCGTCATCGTGTCCACCGGCGACAAGGACCTGTCCCAGCTCGTCAACCCGGATGTGGAGCTCATCAACACGATGAGCAACGAGCGGCTGGACGAGGCCGGCGTGCTGGAGAAGTTCGGCGTGCCGCCCGACCGCATCATCGACTACCTGACGCTGATGGGCGACACGGTGGACAACGTGCCGGGCGTGACCGGCGTCGGCCCCAAGACGGCCGCCAAGTGGATTGCCGAGTACGGCTCGCTGGACGGCGTCATCGCCGCCGCGCCGACCGTGAAGGGCAAGGCCGGCGAGAACCTGCGCGCGGCGCTGGACTGGCTGCCGATGGGCCGCAAGCTGGTCACCGTGAAGCTGGACTGCGAGCTGGCCGGACACGTGGCCGGCTGGCCCGGGCTGGAGGAGCTGGCCTTCCGCGAGCCGCAGAAGGAGCCGCTGGCCGAGTTCTACAAGCGCAACGGCTTCAAGGCCTGGCTGGAAGAACTGACCGGCGAGGCGCCCGCGCCGAAAGCCAAGGTCGCACCCGCGGCGCCCCCCGGCCTGTTTGATGAGCCAGAGCAGCCGGCTGGCGCCGCCGATGTGGCCCGCCGGTACGACACCCTCCTGACGTTCGAGCAGTTGGACGCCTGGATCGCCCGCCTGCGCGCCGCGCCGTTGTGCGCGCTGGACACCGAGACCGACTCGCTGGACCCGATGACTGCGGCCATCGTGGGCATTTCCTTCGCCGACAAGCCCGGCGAAGCGGCCTACATCCCGCTGCGCCACAGCGGCCCGGACGCGCCCGAGCAGCTGCCGTTCGACGAAGTGCTGGCGAAGCTCAAGCCTTGGCTGGAGGATGAGTCCGCCAAGAAGATCGGCCAGAACCTGAAGTACGACCGGCATGTGTTCCTGAACCATGGCATCCACCTGGCCGGCGTGCAGCACGACACGCTGCTGCAGAGCTATGTGCTGGAGGCGCACAAGACCCACAACCTCGAAGCGCTGGCCGAGCGCCACCTGGGCCGCAAGGGCCTGAGCTACGAGGACCTGTGCGGCAAGGGCGTGCACCAGATCCCGTTCGCGCAGGTGGCGGTCGACAAGGCGACCACCTACTCCGGCGAGGACAGCGAGATGTGCCTGCACCTGCACCAGGTGCTGTGGCCGCAGATCGAGGCGGACGCCGGCCTGACGCGCATCTACCGCGACATCGAGATGCCCACGGCCGACCTGCTGGCCCGGGTGGAGCGCCATGGCGTGCTGATCGATTCCGAGCGGCTGAAGGCCCAGAGCCACGAGATCGGCCAGCGCCTGGTGCTGCTGGAGCAGCAGTGCTACGACATCGCCGGCCAGCCGTTCAACATCGGGTCACCAAAGCAGATCGGCGAGATCCTGTTCGGCAAGCTGGGCCTGCCCGTCATCAAGAAGACGGCCACCGGTGCGCCGTCCACCGACGAAGAGGTGCTGACCGAACTGGCCGCCGACTTCCCGCTGCCGGCCAAGATCCTGGAGTACCGCGGCCTGTCCAAGCTGAAGAGCACCTACACGGACAAGCTGCCGCTGCAGATCAACGCCCACACCGGCCGCGTGCACACCAACTACGCGCAGGCCGTGGCCATCACGGGGCGGCTGTCCAGCAACGAACCCAACCTGCAGAACATCCCCATCCGCACCGCGGAAGGCCGCAAGGTGCGCGAGGCCTTCGTGGCGCCCGCGGGCTGCAGAATAGTCAGCGCCGACTACTCGCAGATCGAGCTGCGCATCATGGCCCACATCAGCGAGGACCCGGGCCTGCTGAAGGCGTTCCAGGAGGGGCAGGACGTGCACAAGGCGACGGCGTCGGAGGTGTTCGGCGTCGCGCTTGAGGACGTGTCCAGCGAGCAGCGTCGCTACGCCAAGACCATCAACTTCGGCCTCATCTACGGCATGGGCGCGTTCGGCCTGGCCGCCGCGCTGGGCATCGAGCAGAAGGCCGCCAAGGACTACATCGACCGCTACTTCACCCGCTTTGCCGGCGTGAAGAAGTACATGGACGAGACCAAGGCGCGCGCGGCCGAGCTGGGCTACGTGTCCACGCTGTTCG
Source organism: Roseateles sp. (assembly GCA_036401055.1). Taxonomy (GTDB): domain Bacteria; phylum Pseudomonadota; class Gammaproteobacteria; order Burkholderiales; family Burkholderiaceae_C; genus Pelomonas. Next base: position 2,708 of record DASWWC010000114.1, on the reverse strand, counting down.
GCCGCCGCATCTACCTGCCCGAGATCCGCGGCGGCAACGGTCAGCGCCGCGCCGGCGCCGAGCGCCAGGCCATCAACGCGCCCATGCAGGGTACGGCGGCCGACCTCATCAAGCTGGCCATGCTGGCCGTGCAGGCGGAACTGGAGCGTGCCGGCAAGCAATCGAAGATCGTCATGCAGGTGCACGACGAACTGGTGTTTGAGGTGCCGGAGGACGAACTGGACTGGATGCGCGCCGAGGTGCCGCGCCTGATGGCCGGCGTGGCGCAACTGAAGGTGCCGCTGTTGGCCGAGGTCGGTGTGGGTGACAACTGGGAAGAAGCCCATTGATTTCCTATTTTTCCCAAAATAGGGAAAATAGGCGAACCTGAAAAGGAGCCCGCCATGTCCGCCGTCCTTGAACAAGCCCTCGCCGACCAGTTGCCCAGCGTGTCGGCCACGCAGCTCGTGGCGGGCATCCAGAAGGTCGGCCGCGCCGTGGACGCCCATGGCGCGGTGCTCATCACCAAGCACGACCAGCCTGCCTATGTGCTGATGTCGGTGGCGCGTTACCGTGAGTTGCAGCGCGCCGCGGAGCCCGACCTGGGGACGTTGAACGCCGAATTCGACACGCTGCTGGAGAGCATGCAAGGCAAGGCCGAAGCGATGGCCGAGGCCTTTGCGATGACACCGGAGGCCCTCGGCGCTGCTGCGGTGCATGCGGTCAAGCCTCGCCGCAAGCGGGCCTGAGTCTTGCCGATTTTCGTGTTGGCCGGCGTCAACGGCGCCGGCAAAAGCTCGGTGGGGGGGCGCGCGCTGGAAGCCGCAGGTGCCCCATTTTTCAACCCTGACATCGTGGCGGCGCGTTTGCGTCAAGCCAATCCAGGCCTTTCCAACGAACAGGTCAATGGCCTGGCCTGGACGGCAGGGCGTCGCGGCCTGGAGAAGGCGCTGGCCGAAGGGTTGACCTATTCCTTCGAGACGACGCTGGGTGGCAACAGCATCGTCAAGCTGCTGCTGGAAGGCGCGCGGGCTGGTGCCGAAGTGCATGTCTGGTTTGCCGGCCTGGCCACGCCCGAGATGCACTTGCAGCGCATCGCCGCCCGCGTGGCGGCCGGCGGGCATGACATTCCCGAGACGAAAGTGCGCGAGCGCTTCGACACCAGCCGCAGCAACCTCGTCAAGCTGATGCCACATCTCGCCAGCCTGCGCGTGTACGACAACAGCTTCGAGGCTGACCCGCTCGCCGGCAAGCGGCCCCAGCCGGTGCTGCTGCTGCAGATGCAGGCCGGCCGGGTCGTCACGCACGCCCCGCTGCGCAGCGTGCCCGCCTGGGCCAAGCCGCTGCTGGCCGCCGCCCTGCGTTGACTATCATCAGCGCTCACGAGGAAGCACAACAATGAAGGTCTTGCTGGTCGATGCGTTCCCGATGGTGCGCGCCGCGCTCACCGGGTTGATCGAGCAGCACTTCGCTGGCGCTCAGGTGCAGGGCGTCGACACTGTCGCCGCCGCCCGCACCGCGCTGACAGCCGACATGCCCCGCCTCGTGCTGCTGGACCTGCAGGTGGAGGGCGGCTTCGAGTTGCTGCAGCAGATCCACCGCGAGCACCTGCTGCTGCCGGTGGTGGTCATCTCGGGCACCGACGACACCGAGGATGCGCTGCAGGCACTGGGCGCCGGCGCGATGGGCTATCTGCCCCAGCGCAGCGACTTGAGCACCATGGTGCAGGCCCTGCAGCTGGTGCTGGCCGGGGGCACCTACGTACCGCCGCTGAAGCCGCTGGCACAGACGCAGGCGCCCGCCGCGCCGGCCGCGTCACAGGCCTGGGCCGAGCTGCCGCTGACGCCGCGCCAGAAGGGCGTGCTGGACCTGCTGGCGCGCGGCCTGTCCAACAAGGAGATCGCCCGCGAGCTGAACATCGGCGTGGACACGGTCAAGGACCATGTGGCCGCGGTGCTGAAAGCGCTGGGCGCCAGTTCGCGCACACAGGCCGTGCTGATTGCGACGCAGAAGCGGTGACCTGCCCGAGATTTCCGAGACAGTAGTTCCTAGAAGACGGGAGGTGGGTCTCGGCGGAGCTGCTGTTTGAGTTCCCTCGGGGTCCATATGTTGCAGGCAGCTGTGCGGCCTGATCGCGTTGTAGTGCTAGTGCCAGGACTCGATGACGATCGCGTCTGCCCGGCCAGCCACACGGCGGCTTCAGCCAAGACTCTTGCGTCACGAGCGGCGGTGTCCTGCGGTCGCACGGCTACCAGCCCTCCATCCAACTGGTCAGCCGCAGCGTTGCCTTGGCAACATGGTGATGAACGGTGGCGACGCTGATGCCATGCAGCTTGGCGATCTCGGTGTACGGCAGTCCATCGACGCGATGCGCCAGGAACACATCGCGCGTCTTTTCGCTGAGGCGCCCCAGGCCCAGTGTCAAACGAGCCAGGCGTTCCTTGGCGAGCAGCGCGGCTTCGGTGGACGGGGTCGTGTCGATCAGCACGACCTGCTCCAGCAACACGTGCTCTCCGCGACCCGAGCTCTCGCGATGGGCATCGATGGACAGGTTCAGGGCCGTGCGCATCAGGAACGCCTCGGGCCGTTCGACGGGCTGTCTCTCGTCCTCGTAGCGGGCCAGACGCAGCCACGCCTCTTGGACCAGATCCTCCGCCTCGTGCGAGGTTCGCCCACGACGCTGCAGCGCTCCTCGCACCTTGGCCAGGACGTCCTGCCAGTTCTTCAGC
>DASWWC010000113.1:0-10624 GCA_036401055.1 Roseateles sp. | reverse complement strand
GTGAAGATCGAGCTGCCGGAGGCCAAGTAGCCCCTCGTCCGGCCTTGCCACGTTGAACGCGGGCCAGTCCATCCGGGTCTTGCAGACCGCGCAGCCGGCAGAGCGGCTGCCCTTCGGCAGGCTCAACAAGTCCACAGGACTTGTTGTGTCCGGCCTCAGCCCCCGAGGGGACGGCGATGCAAGCGGCATCGAGCCGCTTGCACATCGCCTGACGGGCCGGCTTGGGAGCGGCCCGGCGCTCGGCCCGAGGCAGGCACGACGGCCGCGACGTGTGTGAAGTCTTGTTGCGCGGCTCGACAGCCAGCGTCTGGCGGCGTCATCATGGCGCCCGCATGAAATACCTCGCGCTCAGTCTCGCCCTCGCGTCCAGCCTGATGGGCTGCGCGACGGCGCCCTCGCCCACCACCACCGCCGCGCAGGATGCGCTGTGGCTGGACCGCCTCACCTGGGGCGCCCGCAGCGAAGACCTCGCCCAGCTGCGCCAGCAGGGTCGCGCGGCCTGGCTGGATGCGCAGCTCGCGGCCAAGAGTCCCGCCCCGCTGCCCGACGCCGCTCAGGCGCAGATCCAGGCCCTCGCCATCGCGCAGACTGAGCTGCTGCCGCTGGTGCAGCGCCTGGAGGCCCAGCGCAAGGCCGCCGACGCGGTCACCGACGACGCCGCCAAGGCCGAGGCACAGAAGAACTACCAGCAGGCGCTGACCAAGCTGGCCCGCGAGGCCTCGGCCCGCCAGCTGCTGCACGCGCTCTACTCGCCCCACCAGGTGCAGGAGCAGCTGACCTGGTTCTGGTTCAACCACTTCAACGTCCACCAGTTCAAGAGCAACCTGCGCGTCATGGTGGGCGACTACGAGCAGGGGCTGCGCGAACGCTCGCTGGGGCGCTTCCGCGACCTGCTGGGCTACACGGCCCGCCATCCAGCCATGCTGCGCTACCTCGACAACGAGCAGAACGCCGCCAACCGCATCAACGAGAACTACGCCCGCGAGCTGCTGGAGCTGCACACGATGGGCGTGGGCGGCGGCTACTCTCAGCGCGATGTGCAGGAGCTGGCCCGTGTGCTGACCGGACTGGGCGTGAACCTGACGGACAACAAGCCCAAGATCCCTCCGCAGCGCGAGGCGCAATACCGGCGCGCGGGGCTGACGGAGTTCAACCCGGTGCGGCACGACTTCGGCGACAAGCAGTTGCTGGGCGTCACCATCAAGGGCCAGGGCGAGGCCGAGCTGGACCAGGTGCTGGACCTGCTGGCGCGCCACCCCAGCACCGCACGCTACGTCAGCAGGAAGCTGGCGCAGTACTTCGTCGCCGATGAGCCTGCGCCCGCGCTCGTCGAGCGCATGGCCCAACGCTGGCAGCAGAGCGACGGCCGCATCGCCGACGTGCTGCGCGCGATGGTGCAGTCGCCCGAATTCGAGGCCTCGCTGGGCCGCAAGTTCAAGGACCCGACGCACTACGTCGTGTCCGCCGTGCGGCTGGCCTATGCCGACCGCGTCGTGCTGAACACCGGGCCCATGATCGGCTGGCTATACCGCATGGGCCAGGCGCCCTACAACCGCCAGACGCCCGACGGCTACCCGATGGACGAGAACGCCTGGGCGGGCCCCGGCCAGATGACGACGCGCTTCGAGATTGCCCGCACCATCGGCAGCGGCAGCGCGGGGCTGTTCAAGGTCGATGGCGAGGCGAAGGACCGGCCGGCCTTCCCGCAGATCGCGCACCCGCTCTACTACGAGGCCATCGCGCCGCGCCTGGCCGGCAGCACGCAGCAGGCGCTCAGCGTCGCCAACTCGCCGCAGGAATGGAATACCTACCTGCTGGCCTCTCCCGACTTCATGCACCGGTGACCGACATGCAACGCCGCCATCTGCTTCAACTCGGTCTGGGCGCCACGCTGCCGACCCGGCTCTGGGCGGCGTCGCCCGCGGCTTCGGAACATCAGCCGCGCCTGCTCGTCGTCTTTCTGCGCGGCGCCTACGACGCGGCCAACCTGCTGGTCCCCACCTCGTCCAGCTTCTACTACGAGGCCCGGCCCAACATCGCCATCGCCAAGACGGCCGCGCTGCCGCTGGATAGCGACTGGGGCCTGGCGCCGGCCGTGGCCGACAGCATCCAGCCGCTGTGGGGCAGGGGCCAGGCCGCCTTCGTGCCCTTTGCTGGCAGCCACGACCTGTCACGCAGCCATTTCGAGACGCAGGATCACATCGAGCTGGGCCAGCCCGAGCAGGGCAGCCGCGACTTCCGCAGCGGCTTCATGAACCGGCTCGCCACGGTGCTGGGCAGCAGCTCGCGGCTGGAGGCCATGGCCTTCACGGACCAGGTGCCGCTGATCCTGCGTGGTGACCGCCCCGTCGCCAACCAGGCGCTGCGCGACCTGAACAAGCCGGGCATCAACGCCGCGCAGGCCGAGGTCATCGCCGGCATGTACGCCGGCACGCGCTTCGCCGGTGCGGTCCGCGGCGGCTTCGAGGTGCGCGACGAGGTCGGCCGCGAGATGGCCGGCATGAAAGCCCAGGAAATGGCCGCCGAGATGGAGGCAGCCAGCCGCGGCGCCATCGCACCCAAGGGCTTTGCGCTGGAGGCGCGTCGCGTCGCGCGGCTGATGCGCGAGCGCGTGACGCTGGGCTTCATCGACGTGGGCGGCTGGGACACGCACGTGGGCCAGGGCGGCGCCACGGGCCAGTTGGCCAACAAGCTCGGGGAGCTGGGCCGCGGCCTGGCGCTGTTCGCCGACGAGATGGGGCCGCAGTGGGACAACACCGTCGTGGTGGTGGTCAGCGAGTTCGGCCGCACCTTCCGCGAGAACGGCAACCGCGGCACCGACCACGGCCACGGCAGCGCCTACTGGGTGCTGGGCGGCGGCGTGCGCGGCGGGCGCATCGCCGGTGAGCAGCAGCAGATCAAGGCCGCCACGCTGCACCAGAACCGCGACTACCCCGTGCTCAACGAGTACCGCGACGTGCTGGGCGGGCTGCTAGCCCGCATGTACGGCCTGAACGCCGCGCAGCTGGCGCAGGTCTTCCCTGGCGCCAGCGCGCGCGACGTCGGGCTGATTTAGCCCGCTGCCTTCACCCAGCGGTCCACGACAGCCTTCACGCGCGCGCCGAAGTGCTTGGCCGTGGCGATGTCGCCCGGCACCATCTCCTCGGCCGACGCATCGCTGGGCGTCTGCGTGATGAGGCCGGCGTAGCCACCGAGGTTGTTGATGTCGTCGCGCGTGGCGGCCTTGTGGTTGGGCGCCTTCAGGCCCATGCCCACCCAGATCATGCCGTGCTGCTGGCTCAGCGTGTGCAGGTACTGGATGGAGCCCTGCTTGTCGCCGTTGAGCGTGGCGGAGTTGGTGAAGCCGGCGGCGATCTTGTCCTTCCAGACCTGGGCGTACCAGGGCTTGCTGCTGGCGTCGGCGAACTTCTTGAACTGCCAGCTGACGCCGCCCATGTAGGTCGGCGTGCCGAAGATGATGCCGTCGGCCGCCGCCAGCGTGGCCCAGTCGGCCTCGGTGATGTTGCCCTCGGCGTCGATGGCGATCAGCTGCGCACCGGCCGCGCCGGCCACGGCCTCGGCGACCTTCTTCGTGTGGCCGTAGCCGGAGTGGTACAGAACGACGATCTTGCTCATGAGAGTTCCTCTGGGGTTGGAGAGATTCAAGCGGCCAGGTCAAAGACGAGGACTTCGGCGTCCTTGCCAGTCGACAGCGCAACGCGCGATGCTTCACGAACTTGCAAGGCATCACCCGCCGTCAGGTCTTGCCCATTGACGTTAAGCGAACCACGCACCACGTGGATATAGGCCAGACGGCCAGGTGCCAGGTCCACCTCGGCGGCTTCTGCGCCGTCGAACAGCCCGGCATACAGGCGCGCATCGGCGTGGATGGTTACCGCACCGTCGGCACCATCGTTGGCCGCCACCAGGCGCAGCTTGCCGCGCTTGGACGCCGTGTCGAAGTGCTTCTGCTCGTAGCTGGGCGCGATGCCACGCTGGTCCGGCATGATCCAGATCTGCAGGAAGTGCGTGGTCTGGTCCTTGGCATGGTTGAACTCGCTGTGCATGACGCCAGTGCCCGCGCTCATGCGCTGCACGTCGCCCGGGCGGATGACGCCGGCGTTGGCGCCACCGACCTCGCCGTTGCCCATGCTGTCCTTGTGCGCCAGCTCGCCCGACAGCACGTAGCTGATGATCTCCATGTCGCGGTGGCCGTGCGTGCCGAAGCCGCGGCCCGGCTCGACCTTGTCCTCGTTGATGACGCGCAGCGCGCCGAAGCCCATGCGGGCCGGGTCGTAGTAGTCGGCGAACGAGAAGCTGTGGAAGGACTTCAGCCAGCCGTGGTCTGCGTAGCCGCGGTCGCTGGACTTGATCAGTTGGGTGCTCATCTGGGGCTCCTTGCTGGTTGGCGATGGAGTCAATGTAGGAGTCGCCTTCATATCCATCGACAAGGCGCTCTGAGGACATCGTTCAAATAGACTGAACGCATGTCGAGCCCCCAAGACAAGCGCCGCGCGCTGACCCCCGAAGCCCTGTCCATGATGGACACCATCGCCCGCACCGGCAGCTTCGCCGCCGCCGCCCGCGAGATGGGCCGCGTGCCGTCGGCGCTGACCTACTCCGTGCGCCAGCTGGAGGACGCGCTGGACGTGCTTCTGTTCGACCGCAGCTCCCGTCAGGCCGTGCTGACCTCGGCGGGCCAGGAGCTGCTGATGGAGGGTCGGCGCCTGCTGCAGGAGCTGGACGCCGTGGCCAACCGCGTGCGCCGCATCGCCACCGGTTGGGAGAGCGAGCTGACGCTGGTGATGGACGACGCCGTCGCGCGTCGCGCGGTGTTCGACCTCATGGAGGCCTTCTACGCCGAGCGTGGCGAGGATGGCAGCCCGCCGCCGACCCGGCTCAAGCTGCGCGTGGAGGTGCTGGCAGGCACCTGGGAGGCGCTGCTGCACGGCCAGGCCGACCTGGCCCTGGGCGTGCCGGCCCAGTCGGCCAGCAGCAGCATCCACTGCGAACCGGCCGGCGAGCTGGAGTTCGCCTTCTGCGTGGCGCCCCACCACCCGCTCGCCGAGCTGCCCGAGCCGCTGACGGCCGCGCAGATCGCCGAGCACCGCATCATTGCCGTGGCCGACAGCGCCCGCACGCTGGCGCCCATCACCGTGGGCCTGCTGCCCGGGCAGGACGTGCTGACCATGCCGTCCATGGCCACCAAGCTGGAGGCCATGCTGCGCGGCCTGGGCTGCGGCTCGCTGCCCATCAGCATGGTGCGCCGCCACGTCGACGCCGGCCGCCTGGTACGCAAGGCCACCTACGAAGGGCGCCGTGCGGGCGTCATGCACTACGCCTGGCGCGACACGGGCCAGGCGCCGGGCCGGGCGCTGGCCTGGTGGCTGGGTCGGCTGCGCAGCGAGACCACGCGCCGCGCCTTGCTGGAACAGCACGAAGGCCTGGTGTTGTGAAGCCCTACCGCGGCCGCTTTGCGCCCTCGCCCACCGGCCCGCTGCATGCCGGCTCGCTGGTGGCCGCGCTGGCCAGCTGGCTGGACGCCCGCGCCCACGGCGGCCAGTGGCTGGTGCGCATCGAGGACGTGGACGGCCCGCGCTGCCCGCAGGGCGCCGACGCCCTCATCCTGGGTCAGCTGGACGCGCTGGGCCTGCACCCCGACGAGCCGCCCGTCTGGCAGTCCCGCCGCAGCGCGCTGTACCAGGCCGCGCTCGACCGGCTGATCGCCTCGGGCCACGCCTACGGCTGCGCCTGCACGCGCGCCGAGATCGCCGCCGCCGCGGGGCCACGGGCCAGGCATGGCGAGTTGGTCTACCCCGGCACCTGCCGCCACGGCACCCAAGGCCGACCCATCCGCGCCTGGCGCTTTCGCGTCGAGGGCCGCATCGCCTGGCAGGACCGCCGCCTGGGCGCGCAGTCGCAGGATCTGTCGACGGAAGTCGGCGACTTCGTGCTGAAACGCGCCGACGGCCTGTGGGCCTACCAGCTCGCCGTTGTCGTGGACGATGCCGAGCAGGGCATCACCGACATCGTGCGCGGCGAGGACCTGGCCGACAACACGCCGCGCCAGATCGCGCTGCAGCAGGCCCTGGGCCTGCCCACGCCGCGCTACCTGCACACGCCGCTGGTGCTGGCGGCGGACGGGCACAAGCTGTCCAAGCAGAACGGGGCGGCGGCGCTCGATCTGTCCGACCCGGCGGCACGGCTCAGCGAGGCCGCCGCACGGCTGGGCCTGCCGCCCCTGCCGGCGGCCTCGGCCGTGGCCGACACGCTGGCCGCGGCGCTGCTGGCGTGGCGGGTACAGGCCGCGGGTACGGGCTGAGCGCCGTGGCCGCGGGGGCTCGTCGCCGCCGGCTCGCCCCTGTCGCGCCATGCGCTGGCTAGTCGCAGCGCACTGTGAACGCCATCCACGCCTGACGACACTGCCCTTGCCCCGCACTTCCCTGGACCTCTCCATGGACTACCGCAGTCTCCTCACCATTCCCCTGGCCGCGCTGGCCCTGAGCGCCAGCAGTGCCGAAACCCTGCGCCTGCCGGCCGGCTGGCAAGGCCACGGCACGCCCGGGCTGGCCGCCTCCCACGCTTATGGCGTGGCCGCCGACACCGAAGGCCAGGCCTCGCGCGCCCTCACCGTGCAGGCCCTCGGGCAGCGCCAGCCCAGCGAACTGGGCGCCGTCTGGCAGACCGTGACTGGCTACTCCGGCAAGCGCGTGCGCCTGAGCGCGCAGGTCAAGGCCAACGGCGTGGACGGTTGGGCCGGGCTCGTCGTCCGTGAAGGCTTCCTGCCCATCTTCATGCTGGCGGGGCACCCGGAGGAACAGCCGCCGAGCGTAGAAGTGGCCGCCCCCGGCTGCAAGGACTGGTGCGCGGTCAGCGTCGTGGCCGACATTCCGGCCGACAGCTTCGGCGCCGCCACGGTGGGGCTGGCCCTCATCGGCAACGGCCAGGTCTGGGCCCGCGACTTCAAGCTGGAAGTGGTGGGCCGCGAGGTGCCGCTGACGGCCCAGCGCTTTGCCGCCCAGCAGACCGACGCACTGCGGGATCAGTTCCACCGTTCGCTGCAGGCCCGGGCCGCCCAGGTCACGCCGCCGCAGAACCTCGCCCTGCACTGAATCAAGGAGCCTCCGACATGGACTACCGCGCCCTCGCCCTCGTTCCGCTCGCCGCCCTCGTGCTCAGCGTCAGCGCCGCCACGCCCCGCGTACCCGAGCACTGGCAGGTGTTCGCCTTCGCCAGCAGCAGCACGCCCACGCCGGACCCCGGCTACGACGTCAGCCTCACGCCCGCCGGCAACGCCACCGGCACGCCGACGCTGGCCATCCGCTCCACCCGTGCGCAACTGCCCAGCCTCCCGAGCGTCGGCGCCCTCACGCAGCAGGCCTTCGGCTATGCCGGCAAGCGCCTGCGCTTCAGTGCCGAGGTGCGGGCCGAGGGCGCCGCGCCCTGGGCCGGCGTCTACCTGGCACCGACGGATGGCGGCATCGTCGTGCGCCTGGCGCGCGGCGAACACACCGAGGGCAACCCGCTTCCCGCCGGCAGCCAGGTGGCCGCCGATGGCCGGTGGCAGCCGGTGAGCGTGGTGATGGACATGCCCGCCGGCTCGCCGCAGGTGAGCCTGGGCGTGGCCCTGGTGGGCGAGGGCCAGCTCTGGGCGCGCCACCTCAGCTTCGAGGTCGTGGGGCGCGATGTGCCGGTGACCACCACGCCCATCGGCATCGACTGGACCATGGCTCGCAATTCGCTGGCCGAGACCCGCCGCGCCATGGCGCAAATTCCGCCCCAGCCACTGACCAATGCCCGACTTGACTGAACGTCGTGCCGGCGTGCCATGCAACCATTCGCGCCGCTTTGCCATCAGCGCTGCCCCATGCACCGACGCCTGATCCTGACCCTTGCCTGCCTGCTTGCCGCCTGCAAGCGCGCACCCGTTGCGGCCCAGGCCAGCCCTGCCGGTCCCGCCCATGTCTACGCCGGGACGGTAGAGCGCGGCAAGGCCATCACCTCCAGCATCACGGGCGTCACCTATCCCTTTCACCTCTACCTGCCGGCAGGCTACGCGACCTCGGATAGGCGCTACCCGGTGCTGTACTCGACGGATGCGCAGTGGAGCTTCCCCGCGTTCTCGCGCATGCTGGACCAGCGCGGCAAGCCCATGATCCTCGTCGGCATCGAGCAGGGCGGGGACGACCGTCGCGCGATCGACTTCAAGCCGGACGGTGCGCCGGCCTATGCCCGCTTCCTGAAGGAGGAGCTGGTGCCGCTGATCGAGCGCAGCTACCGCACGACGGGCGTGCGCTCCTACACCGGCACCTCGCTCGGCGGCCTGCTGGGCGCGCTGATGCTGAGCACCGAGAGCACGTACCGGCCCTTCTTTTCCAACTACCTGCTGTTCGACGGCTCATTCGGCTGGCTCGGCCGCCGGCACATCGAGGCCGAGGAGGCGCGCCTGGCGGCGAGCCACGAGCTGCCGGTGAAGCTGATCCTGACGGGCGCCACCCACCGAGGCAACGCAGGCGTGACGGCCCGGTTGGAGGCGCGCTACAAGGGCCGGCCCTATCGGGGCCTGCAGATCTTCCGCAAGGACTTCGATGTGGACCATGAGAGCGTCGGCGATCCGTCGTTCGACTGGGCGATTGACCTTGTCGACTGAGCCCATGTCCACGCCAGCCCGCCTCGCCACCGCCGCGCTGCCCACCCTGCTGTTCTGGGCTGGCTGGTGTCTGGCCTGGCTGCAATGGCCGCAGGCGCGCTGGCTGGTGATGGCAGCCCAGCTGTGGCTGGCCTACAGCGCAGCCGCCTGCGTGCTGCGCTGGCGCTGGTGGCCGCTGGGCGTGCCGGTGGCCGCGCTGGGCGGCGCGCTGCTGGGCCTGGCGCTGGTGCCGGGGCCTCGCGGCGTGCCCTGGGGCCAGGCCTGGGAGGTCGCGCGCCTGGCGCTGCCGGCCTGGGGCTTCGCCGTGCTGGTACACCTGCCGCTGCGCTGGTGGCGCTGGCGCGAGGAACAGGCCGTGGGGCTGCGCGTGGCCCAGGCCGAGCAGCAGGCCGCGCTGGCCGACCTGGCGCGCCAGGTCAGCGTGGCCGAGCTGAAGATGCTGCAGGCGCAGGTGGAGCCGCACTTCCTCTTCAACTCGCTGGCCAGCCTGCAGCAGCTCATTCGCCTGGAGCCGGCCACGGCCGAGCGCTTCCTGGGCGAGCTGCACGCCTACCTGCGCCTGGCCCTGCCTTCGCTGCGCGAACCGCTCTCCACGGTGGACAAGGAGTTCGCCCTGACCCGCGCCTACCTCACCGTGATGGCCACGCGGCTGGGCGCGCGGCTGCGCTTCACGGTCCACGCCGAACCCGACTGCGGCGCGCACGCCCTGCCGCCGCTGATGCTGCTGACGCTGGTTGAGAACGCCGTGCGCCACGGCGTCGAGCCGCTGGCCCAGGGCGGCGAGATCCGCGTCACGGCCCGGCAGGACGACACCCGGCTCGTGGTGGACGTGGCCGACACCGGCGCCGGCCTGCAGCAAGCCACCTCCACGCCGGGCCAGGGCCTGGGTCTGGCCAACGTGCGCGACCGCCTCGCCAGCCTCTACGGCACGGCCGCACATTTGAGCATCCAGCAGGCCGATGGCGGCGGCGTGCTGGCCCGCATCACCTTGCCCTGGACCCCATGACCGCACCCACCGCTCTGCTCGTCGAAGACGAAGCCCTGCCCCGCCAGCGGCTGCGCGAAGGCCTGGCCGAACTGTGGCCGCAGTTGCAGATCCTGGCCGAGGCCGAGGACGGCGACGAGGGCCTGGCGCTGGCGCTGGATCTGCGGCCCGACATCGTCTTCGTGGACATCCGCTTACCCGGGCTGGACGGGCTGTCGCTCGCGCGGCGCATCAAGGGCCTGGCCCACATCGTGTTCGTGACGGCCTACGACGCCCACGCCGTCCAGGCCTTCGAGCATGGCGCCATCGACTACCTGCTCAAGCCGCTGGCCGAGGACCGCCTGCGCGAGACCGTGCAGCGCCTGCAGCAGCGGCTGCAATGGCCGCCCGCACAAGTGGCAAGCTGGCTGCAGCAGTGGGCCCCGCCCACGCTGGAAGCTACGCCCGCCGCCGCGCCGCTGCGCTGGCTGCAGGCCTCGCAAGGCGAGCGGCTGCACCTGGTCATGGTGGCCGACGTGAGCCACTTCCGCAGCGACAACAAATACACCTGCGCCGTCACGGCAGAAGGCGAGTTCCTGCTGCGCTTGTCGCTACGCGAACTGCTGGTCCAACTCGACCCGCAGCAGTTCTGGCAGATCCACCGCGCGGTCGTCATTAATCTGGCCCACGTGGCCCGCGTCGATCGGCGGCTGACCGGCATGGAGGTGCTGCTCAAGGACGGTGAGACCCGGCTGCCGGTCAGCCAGAGTTTTCAGTCGCGCTTCAAGCCCATGTAGTGGACGCGCGCCGGGCAAGGACAATCTCGTCCTGGGCCTGACAGCGGACGAACCGCCTGCCGGACCGCCCCGCCTCAGGCATTGGCCCTACCGATCGGCATAGGGGGACCTCCGTGTGGAGGCGCCCCTGCCACACCACCTGGCATGCGGGTCCGCACCAGGCGGTTCGAGAGCTTGAGGTCAGGAGAGTCGAGGCAACCCCAGTTGGTCGAACCAGGCGAGGGTGAGCACGCT
>DASWWC010000112.1:0-9100 GCA_036401055.1 Roseateles sp. | reverse complement strand
CCGACACGTCCAGCCGCTCGGCCAGCTCACGGGCCAGCACGCGGCCGCTCAGCTGCAGTTCATCCAGGATGGCCAGATGGCGTTGTTCGGTCAGCATCTGTGGTCTTGCATGGTTTTGCGTTATTTTGCATTATCAATATTAATATAGGAACTTTCATGCAATCTCCGGCCCAAACACGCATCGCCGACCTGCCGCTTCAAGACCGCGTCCGCGTGCAGCAGGTGCGCCTGCTGTCCGACAACTGGTACACGCTGAAGACCACGCGCTTCGACTTCCTGCGCAGCGACGGCCAGTGGCAGGTGCAGGACCGCGAGACCTATGACCGCGGCAACGGCGCCACGCTGCTGCTCTACCAGCGCGAGCGCCGCCGCGTGATGCTGACGCGGCAGTTCCGCTACCCGGCCTTCGTGAATGGCTGGCAGCAGTTGATGGTGGAAACCGTGGCCGGGCTGCTGGACGAGGCCGATCCGGTCAGCTGCATCCGCGCCGAGGCCGAGCAGGAAGCCGGCGTGCGACTGCGCGAGGTGCCGCCGCTGTTCGAGGCCTACATGAGCCCGGGGTCGGTGACGGAGAAGCTGCATTTCTTCGCCGCCGAGTACGAGGAACGCGACCTCGTGGGCGAAGGCGGCGGCCTGGTCGACGAAGGCGAGGACATCACCCGCTTCGAGCTGGATTTCGACGAGGCCATGCGCCAGGTCGAGGCCGGCGAGATCGTCGATGCGAAGACGATCTTGCTGCTGCGCTGGGCTGAACGCCATGTGTTCGGTCCTTCGCCAAGGCCTGGCCCGCTGCTGGTCTTCGTCGCCGGGCCCTACCGCAGCGGCACGGGCGGCCGCGACGAACTCATCGCCGCCAACGTCAAGGCCATGCAGGACGCCGCCGTGCAGGTCGCGGCGGCGGGCCACGTGCCGGTGCTGGGCGAATGGGTCACGCTGCCGCTGATCGAGGCGCAGGGAGGACAACGCGGAGACGCGATCTGGGACCGCGTCTTCCACCCGCACGCGCAGGCGCTGCTGCAACGCTGCGATGTGCTGCTGCGCATCGGCGGCGCATCGGCCGGCGCCGACGCGATGGTCCGGGCCGCATTGGCCCACGGCCTGCCGGTCCATTACGGCCTGGCTTCCCTCGCCACGCCGGCTGCGTAGAATCAATCACCGGGCCCAAATTTTGTCTTCGGCCCGGCGCGTCGCGCCTTAACTTCGCCAGCGAAGTTAGCCTGCGACGCGACGGCCTCCCCGGCCGTCGAGGGCGCCCGCCCTCATGCCGAAGCAAGTCAAGCGCTCGCAGCCCAGGTCGCGCACTGCACGAACGCGCGCCGCAACTGTGAACACCACTGACATGGAAATCTTCGACTACGACAACATCCTGCTGCTGCCGCGCAAATGCCGCGTCGACAGCCGCTCGGACTGCGACACCTCGGTGCAGTTCGGCCCGCACCGCTTCCGCCTGCCCGTCGTGCCGGCCAACATGAAGACCGTCGTGGACGAGTCCATCACCGAGATGCTGGCGCGCGAAGGCTTCTTCTACGTGATGCACCGCTTCGACCTGGACAGCCTGGCCTATGCCAAGTCCATGCGCGACAAGGGCCTGATCGTGTCTTTGAGCGTGGGCGTGAAGCCGGCGGACTACGAGTTGATCGACCAGCTCGCCACCGAGGGCGTGGGCGCCGACTACCTGACCATCGACATCGCACACGGCCACGCCGAAAGCGTGCAGCGCATGATTGCCCACATCAAGCACAAGCTGCCCGACACCTTCGTCATCGCCGGCAACGTGGGCACGCCCGAGGCCGTCATCGACCTGGAGAACTGGGGCGCGGACGCGACCAAGGTCGGCGTGGGCCCGGGCAAGGTCTGCATCACGCGGCTGAAGACCGGCTTCGGCACCGGCGGCTGGCAGTTGTCGGCGCTGAAGTGGTGTGCCCGCGTGGCCACCAAGCCCATCGTGGCGGATGGCGGCATCCGCCACCACGGCGACATCGCCAAGAGCGTGCGCTTCGGCGCCAGCATGGTCATGGTCGGCTCGCTGTTCGCCGGCCATGAGGAGTCGCCCGGCCAGACAGTGGAGGTCGACGGCAAGCGCTACAAGGAGTACTACGGCTCCGCGTCGGACTTCAACAAGGGCGAGTACCGCCACGTGGAGGGCAAGCGCATCCTGGAGCCGGTGAAGGGCAAGCTGCCCGACACGCTGCGCGAGATGCAGGAAGACCTGCAAAGCTCCATCTCCTACGCGGGTGGCACGCAGCTGGCAGATCTGAAGCGCGTCAACTACGTGATCCTCGGCGGGGAGAACGCCGGCGAGCATTTGTTCATGTAGGCGCAGCATGGACTTCGCCGCCTACCGCAACCATGACGCGACCTCGCTGGCCGCGGAGGCGGCAGCAGGGCGGGTGAGCGCCCAGACACTGCTCGATCTGGCGCTGGCACGGCTGGCCGAGGTCCAGCCCTCGCTGAACCCGGTTTGTCGGCTGATGGAAGCCGAAGCCCGCGCCCAGCTGGCACACGGCCTGGGCAACGGCCCGCTGGCCGGCGTGCCGCTGCTGATCAAGGACGCGGCCCAGCATTACGCCGGGCTGCCCACGGGTTTCGGCAGCCGGGCGCTGGCCGGCCTGCCGCCGGCCCGACAGCATGCTCACGTCGTGCGGCGGCTGCTGGACGCCGGCGCGGTCATCTTCGGCAAGACCAACACGCCGGAGCTGGCGCTCAAGGGCGTCACCCACCCGCTGGCCTTCGGCCGCAGCAGCAACCCATGGAACACTGGCCGCACCACGGGCGGCAGCAGCGGCGGGGCCGCGGCAGCCGTGGCTTCGGGCGTCGTGCCGATGGCGGCGGGCAACGACGGCGGCGGCTCCATCCGCATCCCGGCCGCGTGCTGCGGCCTCGTGGGCCTCAAACCCTCGCGCGGCCGTGTGTCGGTAGGGCCGCAGCAGGGCGAGGTGTGGTTCGGTGCCAGCAGCGAGGGCGTCATCTCGCGCAGCGTGCGCGACACGGCGCTGGCGCTGGACGTGCTGTCCGGCCCCGAACCCGGCGATCCCGTCTCTCTGCCCTCGCCCACCACGCCTTTCGTCGCGCTGCTGCGTGCGCCGCTGCGTCGCCTGCGCATCGGCTGGTGCGCTGATTCGCCCATCGGCGAGCCCGTGCACGACGAGGCGCGGCTGGCCGTCGAACGCACCGTCGCGCTGCTGAAAAGCCAGGGCCACACGGTGGAGCCTGCACGCCCCGACATCGACGGCCGGGCGCTGGCCAACAGCTATCTGCACATCTACTTCGGCCAGGTGCCGGCCGTGCTGAGCCAGGCCGTGGCCGCCGGCGGCCGCGAGGCCGACTTCGAGCCGCTGACCCGGCTGATCGCCGCGCTGGGCCGCGCCACGTCCGCCGAGCGGCTGACGCTGGAGCTGGCCCGCTGGAACGACTACGCCCGCGCGCTGGCCGCGCTGCATGCGCGCTACGACCTCTACCTGACGCCCACGCTGGCCTCGCCGCCCGTGCCGCACGGCACCGGCGATCCGCCGGTCGCGCAGGTAGCGGTGCTGAACGCGCTGCGCGCCTCGGGGCTGCTGAGCTTGCTCAAGCGTGCCGGGCTGCTGGACGGCGTCGTGCAGAAGATGGCGAGCGACAGCCTGCGTCATGTTCCCTTCACGCAACTGGCCAATCTGACCGGCACGCCGGCCGTTTCGCTGCCGTTGCACTGGACCGCCGATGGACTGCCGCTGGGCGTGCAATTCATCGCACCACCGGGTGAGGACGGCCTGCTGCTGCAACTGGGCACCGAGCTCGAAACGGCCCAGCCCTGGTTCGACCGCGTCCCTAGCTGAAACGCACCGAGACCTCGAAGCCCGGCTCGGCATTGCGCAGCTCCAGCCGGCTGCCATGCGCCTCGGCCACCAGCCGGCACAGGCACAGCCCGAGGCCCACGCCGCCGCCATGGCGCGTGCGCGCTTCGTCCGGCCGATAGAAGGGCTGGCCCAGTTGCGGCAATGCGTCGGGCGGTACGCCGGGGCCGAAATCGCGCACGGTCAACCGCACGCCGGCGCCCTGCGCTGCCAGGCTGAGCTGCACCGGGCCGCGCGCCGCGTCGTTGTGGCGCAGCGCGTTCTGCACGAGGTTGCGCAGGCACAGCTGCACGCGCAGCCGGTCGACGCGCAGCGTCGGCAGGCCGGGCTCGATGTGCAGTTCCACGCCAGGTTGCGCCTGTTCGCGTGCCAGTTCGGCGAGGTCACAGTCGGACAGCTGCAGCGCGCTGTGCCCGCTGCCCAGCCGCTCGCTCTCCAGCAAGGCGGAGATGAGATCGCGCATCTGCGCCA
Organism: Roseateles sp.; assembly: GCA_036401055.1. Taxonomy (GTDB): domain Bacteria; phylum Pseudomonadota; class Gammaproteobacteria; order Burkholderiales; family Burkholderiaceae_C; genus Pelomonas. Next base: position 4,796 of record DASWWC010000112.1, on the reverse strand, counting down.
GCTCGTCCAGCAACGCGTCGCGCGAGGCGCCCTCGCCCACCAACTCCGCATGCAGCCGCGCGCGCGTCAGCGGGCTGCGCAGCTCGTGGCTGAGGGCCAGCAACAGCGCGCGCTTGCCGTCCAACATGGCCTGGATATCGGCCGCCATCTGGTTGAAGCGCTGCGCCAGGTCGCCGATCTCGTCGCCATGGATGACAGGCACGCGGTACGAAAACTCGCCGCGCCGGAAGGCCTCGGCACCCTGAGCCAGCGCATGCAGCGGCTGCACCATGTGGCGGATCATGCTGAAGGCCAGGCCCGTAACGACCAACAGCGCCGGCACGGCCCACAGCAGCCCGTAGGCACTGCCCATGGACGCCCACAGGATGACGCTGCTGGCGCAGGCCAGCACGACAAAGATCGCAATGAGACGTGCACCCAGCGAGTGCTTGAAGTGCTGGTGATGGCGGTGCCAGCGCTGGTGCCAGCGATGCCGCACCCGCCAGCGGTACTCCCAGTCCCGGCTCATGCGCCGCGCGCGCTTGGCTCGTCTGCGCTGCCAGCGCTCGCGCCAGCGGTGGTCGTAGGGATGGTTCACGATTTCTCAGGCAGCGCAAAGCAGTAGCCGGCATTGCGCAATGTCTTCAAGGCGGCCAGCGGCTCCAGCTTGCGGCGCAGGCGGCTGACGAGGATGTCCACGGCCCGCGTGTACAGCTCGGCCTCCTGGCCGCGCAGCCGGTTCAGGATGTCGTCGCGCGAGAAGACCTTGCCCGGCTCGCGGGCCAGCATCAGCAGCAGTTCGTACTCGGTGCCGGTCAGCTCGACGATGCCGCCGGCCACGCGCACCTCGCGCCGCGCGGTGTCGATCTGCAGTCCCTCGAAGCGGAGCTGGCTCGCGGATGGGGGCACAGGCGCGGGTGCCGGCGCGAACCGCGTGCGGCGCAGGATGGTCTGCAGCCGCGCGGCCAGCTCTCGCGGCTCGAAGGGCTTGGGCAGGTAGTCGTCGGCACCCAGCTCCAGGCCCACGACACGGTCGGTCAGGTCGCCGCGCGCGGTCAGCATCAGCACCGGCATGCCGCTCCAGGGTTCGCTGCCGGCACGCAACCGCTTGCAGAACTCGAAGCCGTCCATCTCGGGCAGCATGCCGTCCAGGATCAACGCGTCGAAGCGCTCCACCGCCAGCCGTGCCAGCGCGGCGCTGGGCCGGGTGACAGCCTCCAGCTGAAGGTCGAAGCGGGCCAGGTATTGCGCGAGCGGCCCGGCCAGCGCCTCGTCATCGTCGATCAGCAGCAGTCGGTGCATGCCCGTCAATTCTGCCCGCAGCCCCGGCGGCGACTCATCATGAAGCGCAGCGCCTGGCGCTGCTCGTCGTCCAGGCTGTCGAAGAAGTCGCCGAAGGCCGCAATGACGCCGGGGCCAGCCTCGCGCAGCGAGTCCAGCCGCGCGTCGATCAACTGCTGGGCCGGCTCGCGAGCGAACTGCTCGCCGGCCATCAGTCCGGCCACCTCGTGCCCCCGCGCGAACTGCTTCAGCGCGTCGCGCTGGCGCTGGAGCTGCTCGATCCAGGTGGCCAGGCGGCGCTGCTGCTCGCCGTCCAGGTCCAGCTTGGCGCCCAGGCGGGCGACGAGGAGGTAGGCGAAGCCGTCAGCGTGATGGCCGAAACCGTGGCCATGAGGGCCGTGGCCGAAGTGATGGCGAAACTGGTGATGCGCGTGCCAGCGGCGAAAGAGATTCATGGCGGATTCCAGTGGGTTGGGAATGGCGCTCATGGTTCCAGCGGCCTCTCGCGGGCGCATCTCGGCGCCGTATCGCCGGGTTTCGGTTTGTATCGGGGGCGACCCTTAAAATCGCGCCCTTCCTCCCATGACGACCATCGCCCCGCCTGTGCGGGACGCCAGCCGAGATCGCCCCGTGACCGAACTTGCCAAGTCCTTCGAACCCGCCGCCCTGGAAGCCCACTGGGGCCCGAAGTGGGAGGCCGCCGGCCTGTACGCGCCGACGCTGGACCCGGCCAAGCCCTCCTTCAGCATCCAGCTGCCGCCGCCCAACGTGACCGGCACGCTGCACATGGGCCACGCCTTCAACCAGACGGTGATGGACTCGCTGACGCGCTACCACCGCATGCTGGGCGACAACACGCTGTGGGTGCCGGGCACCGACCACGCTGGCATCGCCACGCAGATCGTCGTCGAGCGCCAGCTGCAGGCCGCCGGCCAGAGCCGCCATGACCTGGGCCGCAAGAACTTCGTCGCCCGCGTGTGGGAGTGGAAGCAGCAGTCGGGCAACACCATCACCAGCCAGATGCGCCGCCTGGGCGACTCGGTCAGCTGGGCCCACGAGTACTTCACGATGGACGAGAAGCTCTCGGGCGTCGTCGTCGAGACCTTCGTGCGCCTGTACGAGGAAGGCCTGATCTATCGCGGCAAGCGCCTGGTCAGCTGGGACCCCATCCTGCAGTCCGCCGTGTCGGACCTGGAGGTGTCGTCCGAAGAGGAAGACGGCTCGCTGTGGCACATCCGCTATCCGCTGGTGGATGGTTCGGGCTCAGTCGTGGTCGCCACCACGCGGCCTGAAACGATGCTGGGCGACGTGGCCGTCATGGTCCACCCCGAGGACGAGCGCTATGCCGCGCTGATCGGCAAGCTCGTCAAGCTGCCGCTGACGGAACGCGAGATCCCGGTCATCGCCGACGACTACGTGGACCGCGAGTTCGGCACCGGCGTCGTCAAGGTCACGCCGGCGCACGACACCAACGACTACGCCGTCGGCCAGCGCCACAACCTGCCGATGATCTCGGTGCTGGACCTGCAGGCCAAGATCAACGACAACGCGCCCGAGACCTACCGCGGCCTGGACCGCTTCGTTGCCCGCAAGCGCATCGTGGCCGACCTGGAAGCACTGGGCCTGCTGGTCGAAGTGAAGAAGCACAAGCTGCAGGTGCCGCGCTGCGAGCGCACTGGCCAGGTCATCGAGCCGATGCTGACGGACCAGTGGTTCGTCGCCGTGACCAAGCCCGGCAGCAGTGGCAAGAGCATTGCCGACGGCGCCATCGAGGCGGTCGCCAGCGGCGAGGTGAAGTTCTTCCCCGAGCAGTGGGTCAACACCTACAACCACTGGATGGGCAACCTGCAGGACTGGTGCATCTCGCGCCAGCTGTGGTGGGGCCACCAGATCCCGGCCTGGTACGGCACGAACGGCGAGCTGTTCGTCGCCCGCAGCGAGGAAGAAGCGCAGGCCCGCGCCAAGGCCGCCGGCTATGTGGGCGAGCTGACGCGCGACCCCGACGTGCTGGACACCTGGTACTCGTCGGCGCTGGTGCCGTTCTCGACGCTGGGTTGGCCCGAGAAGACGCTGGAGCAGTCGCTGTTCCTGCCCTCATCCGTGCTGGTCACCGGCTACGACATCATCTTCTTCTGGGTCGCCCGGATGATCATGATGACCAAGCACTTCACCGGCCAGGTGCCGTTCAAGGATGTCTACATCCACGGCCTGGTGCGTGACTCGCAGGGCCAGAAGATGAGCAAGTCCGAGGGCAATGTGCTGGACCCGGTGGACCTGATCCAGGGCTGCGACCTCGACACGCTGACGCAGAAGTCCACCACCGGCCTGCGCAAGCCCGAGACGGCGCCCAAGGTCGCCGCCCGCGTGAAGAAGGAGTTCCCGGACGGCATGCCGGCCTACGGCGCCGACGCGCTGCGCTTCACGATGGCCAGCTACGCCAGCCTGGGCCGCAACATCAACTTCGACACCAAACGCTGCGAGGGCTACCGCAATTTCTGCAACAAGCTCTGGAACGCAACCCGCTTCGTGCTGATGAACTGCGAAGGCCAGGACTGTGGCCTCGCCAACGCGCAAGGCCACTGCCCGCCCGGCTACAACACCTTCAGCCAGGCCGACCGCTGGATCGTCAGCGAGCTGCAGCGCGTGGAAGCAACCGTCGCCCAGGGCTTTGCCGAGTACCGCCTCGACAACGTCGCGAACGCGGTCTACAGCTTCGTCTGGGACGAGTACTGCGACTGGTACCTGGAGATCGCCAAGGTGCAGATCCAGACCGGCGACGAGAGCCAGCAACGCGCCACCCGCCGCACGCTGATCCGCGTGCTGGAGACGACGCTGCGCCTGCTGCACCCCATCGCGCCCTTCATCACCGAGGAGCTGTGGCAGACCGTGGCGCCGGTGGCCGGCCGCAAGACGGTGGACTACATCACGCAGGCGGGCTACCCCATCGCCGCGCCCGAGCGCATCGACGCGAATGCCGACGCTTGGATGGCGCAACTGAAGGAAGTGGTGGGCACCTGCCGCAGCCTGCGCAGCGAGATGAACCTCAGCCCCGCCGAGCGCGTGCCGCTGCTGGTGGGCGGCGACCTGAGCTTCCTGTCCGAAGCCGCCGCCGTGCTGAAGGTGCTGGCCAAGCTGAGCAGCGTCGAGCTGATCGCCGACGACGCCGAGTTCGCCAAGCAAAGCGCCACCTCGCCCGTGCTGGTGCATGGCGCGGCCAAGCTGGCGCTGAAAGTCGAGATCGACGTCGAGGCCGAGCGCGCGCGCTTGACCAAGGAGATCACCCGCCTGGAAGGCGAGATCACCAAGGCGGAGGCCAAGCTGGGCAACGAGAGCTTCGTCGCCCGCGCACCGGCCGCCGTCGTCGAGCAGGAGCGCGCCCGCGTGGCGGGCTTCAAGGAAACCGTCGCCCGCCTGCGCGAGCAGCTGGCCCGATTGGGCTAGTAGGCGACGGCGCGCTTCTTCGCCGCCTGCCCGGCCGCGGGCGCCTCGGCCAGCAGCTGGTCGATGGCCCGCGCCACCGCCCAGGCGGCGCGCAC
>DASWWC010000111.1:0-7544 GCA_036401055.1 Roseateles sp. | reverse complement strand
CCACGGTGGATGCAGGCGCCGGCGCAACGACCGGCGAAGTTGCCGGCACCATGGCCGGCGCGGGGGCCGCCACGGGCGCTGCCGCCCTGGGCAGCGGCACCGGCACGACCGCCTTGGCCACCGCCGGCGGGCGCACCAACGCCGCGGCCTTCACGGGCCGGGCTTGCGTGCCCGCGGGGCGAAAAGCCAGCATGCGCAGCAGCACCATCAGCAGGCCGGCGTACTCGTCGGGCGCCAGATGCAGCTCGGCGCGGCCATGCAGCGCCATGCTGTACATCAGCTGGATCTCGTCGGCCGGCAGCAGCGCGGCCAGGCGGCGGATCTCGGCGGTCTCGTTGTCGGCGTCGTCCAGCGCCGTCGGCGCGGCCTGGGCCAGTGCCATCTGCTGGAACAGCGAGGCCAGGTCCTCCAGCGTGCCGGCGGCCGACAGGCCCGCGCCGCGCAGCGCATCGGCCTGGGCCACGACGGCCTCGCCGCTGGCCGCGGCCAGCGCGTCGACGATGGCGACAACATGCCCGCGGTCCACGCTGCCCAACATCTGGCGCACGCCGGCTTCGCTCAGGCTCCCGGCGCCGAAGGCGATGGCCTGGTCGGTCAGCGACAACGCGTCACGCATGGAGCCGCGCGCCGCGCGCGACAGCAGTCGCAGCGCCCCCGGCTCGGCCGGCACGCTTTCCGCGCCCAGTACATTGCCCAGGTGCATCTGCACATCGGCCGCGGCCATGGGGCGCAGGTTGAACTGCAGGCAGCGCGACAGCACGGTGACCGGCACCTTCTGCGGGTCGGTCGTGGCGAGCACGAACTTCAGGTACTCGGGCGGCTCCTCCAGCGTCTTCAGCATCGCGTTGAAGGCGGTGTTGGACAGCATGTGCACTTCGTCGATCATGTAGACCTTGAAGCGACCGACCACCGGCTTGTAGACCGCCTGGTCCAGCAGCTGCGAGATCTCCTCGACGCCGCGGTTGGACGCCGCGTCCAGCTCCACGTAGTCGACGAAGCGGCCGGAGTCGATGTCGCGACAGGCCGGGCACACGCCGCAGGGCTGGGCCGTGATGCCGCCCGTGCCGTCCGGCCCGGTGCAGTTCAGGCTCTTGGCGAGGATGCGCGACACCGTCGTCTTGCCGACACCACGCGTGCCGGTGAACAGGTAGGCGTGGTGCAAGCGGCCCTGCGTCAGCGCGTTCGCCAGCGCCTGCACGACGTGCTCCTGGCCGACGAGCTGCTCGAAACTCTGCGGGCGGTATTTGCGGGCCAGGACCTGATAGCTCATGGGGGCGAATTCTATGGGCGGGGCCAGCGGGGATAATCCCGGCCCATGACCTCGCAAGCTCCCCTCACCTACGACCAGGCCGGCGTCAACTACGACCTGATCGACCCGCTCAAGATCACCGCCCAGCGCGCCGCCGCCGCCACCGCCTCCCACCTGGCGGGCCACGGCTTCAGCGAGGTGAAGGCGTCGCGCGGCGAGTCCGCCTACGTCGTGGACGTGGGCCCGTTCTACATCGCCTCCATCGTCGAGTGCCTGGGCACCAAGACCCTGGTGGCCGACGAGATGGCCAAGCTGACGGGCAAGAGCTTCTTTGCCGGCATCGCGCAGGACACCATCGCGATGGCCGTCAACGACCTCATCACCGTCGGCGCGACGCCGCTGGTCGTGCAGGCCTACTGGGCCGCCGGCGGCAGCGACTGGTTCGGCGACGCGCAGCGCGCCCAGGCGCTCGTGGCCGGCTGGAAGGCCGCCTGCGACACCTGCCAGGTCGCCTGGGGCGGCGGCGAGACGCCAGCGCTGGCCGGCATCGTCGAAGACGGTCGCATCGACCTGGCCGCGTCCTGCACCGGCCTCATCAACCCCAAGGAACGCCTGTCGGTGGGCGACAAGCTGGGCGCCGGCGACGCCATCGTGCTGCTGGCCTCCAGCGGCATCCATGCCAACGGCCTGTCGCTGGCCCGCAAGCTGGCCGAGCGCCTGCCCAAGGGCTACCTGACCGAGATCGAGCCGGGCGTCACCTACGGCGAGGCACTGCTGGCCCCCACCGCGCTGTACTCGCCGGTGACCGAGGCGCTGTGGAAGGCCGGCATCGCGCCGCACTACTGCGCCAACATCACCGGCCACGGCTGGCGCAAGCTGCTGCGCCACCCCAGCGCCCTGACCTACCGCATCCACACCGTGCCGCCCAAGACGCCGGTGCTGGCCTTCATCCAGAGCCAAGCCGGCCAGGACGACCGCGAGGCCTACTCGACGCTGAACATGGGCGCCGGCTTTGCGATCTTCGTGAAGGCCGAGGATGCCGAGCGGACCGCACAGATTTCGCGCGAATGCGGCATCGAGGCCTGGGTGGCCGGCACCGTCGAGGCGGGCGAGAAGCAGTTGCTGATCGAGCCGTTGAACATCCGCTTCAGCGAGGACGACCTCGCCCTTCGCTGACATGAGCCAAGTATCGCGGGCCGAGCACCGGGCCGCTCCCAAGCCGGCCCGAGTTGGCGATGTGCTTGCGGCTCCATGCCGCAAGCATCGCCGTCCCCTTGGGGGCTTCGGCCGGACACATGGCGCCCAGTGGGCGGCATGTGCCTGCCGAAGAGCTGCGGCACTGTCCGCAGCGCGGTCTGCAAGACCGGCCGGGCTTGCCTGCGTTCAGCAGCGCGAGGCTGGACGAGGGGCGCCATGACCTGGTTCTACACCGAGATGGTCCAGTGGCATGTGCTGCTGGCCTGGTGCAGCGTGGCCCTGTTCTTCACGCGCGGCCTGCTGTTCCAGTTCGGCACGCCGCAGCTGCAGGCCATCGCGAAGGACGCGCGGCTGATGGTGCTGGTGTTCGGCGTCAACGCCTGCCTGATCGTCACCGGACTGAGCCTGTGGAACGTCATCGGCTACAACCCGATGCGCAACACATGGCTGGCGATCAAGTTGCTGGCGCTGGTGGGCTACGCGGTCTGCGGCCACTGGGCCATGAGCCAGGACCGCCTGCACCTGCTGGGCTATCTCACCGCACTCTCGCTGCTGGCACTGGCGATGGATCTCTCCTTCAGCCGAAGCTTCTTCGGCATCGCCTAGAATGGCACCCGACGGGCCTCCCCGCATGGAAGCGCGCCCAACCGGGTCAGGTGGGGAACCAAGCAGCCCTAAGCGTTGCAACCAGTGCCGGGGGTAAGGCTCGTCACCCTCCCGCTCCCAGCGGCGAGACACAAGAAAAGAAGGGGCATGACGGGTCGTCGGCCCCTTTGTCGTTTCCGGCGGGCGCTCAGCCCCCCGGCTGCTTCGGGATGTCGGTCGAGCGCACGGTCAGCGTCGTCAGCTGGCCGCCTTCCTCCACGCTGCCCACCACCGTGCCTTCGCGCACGCGGCGCTCGCACATCTCGCGCTCTTCAGGCGGCTGGGCCTGGCAGCGCTTGAGCGCGTTGGCGGCCCACTGTTCGGGCCCGCCCGCCCGCGAGGCCGGCTGCCCCTGGCGGGCTTGCGCATAGGCTGCAGCGGCTTCTTTCAGACAGGCGTTGCGCGGCTGCGGGGTCTTGCCCATCAGGCAGTCGGCCTTGTCGCGCTCGTACTGCAGGCGCAGCGGGTCGATGGTCTTGCCGGCCTGGGCCGTGCCACTCAGCGCGAGCAGCACGGCGGCCAGCCAGGCGGCGGTGTGATGTCGGTGATGGTTCATGGCGATCTCCTTCAACCGCGGGCGCGCACCGGCTGGTTGTCGTTCGAGATGTAGACCTCCACGCGGCGGTTCAGCGCGCGGTCCGATGTGCTGGCATTGCTGGCCACGGGGTAGGCCTCGCCGTAGCCGCGGGTGGCGATGCGGGCGGGGTCCACACCGCGGGCGCGCAGCGCATCGGCCACGGCCTGCGAGCGGCGCTGCGACAGCGTCAGGTTGGCTGCATCGCTGCCCACGCTGTCGGTGAAGCCCTCGATCAGCACGCGGCGGTCGGCATGCTGGTTCAGATACTGGGCCAGCTTGTTCATCGCGTCGTGCGCGCCCGGCTTGATCTCGGCACGGCCAAACTCGAACAGCACGTCGCCCAGCGTCACCAGCATGCCGCGGTCGGTCTGCTTGGCCTGCAGCTCGGCCAGCGCGCGTTGCAGGTCGGCCGCCTGCGCCTGGGCCACGGCGGCATCGGCCTGCGCCGCGGCGGCCTGCTGGCGCGCGGCGTTGGCGTCGGCGCTGGCACTGGCCGCGGCCATCTGCGCATTCGCGGCCTGGGCCTGGGCAACGTTGGCACGGCGTGCATTGGCATCGGCGCGGGCACGCTCACGGTCGGCCTCGGCGGTCTTGATGGCCTCTTCCTCGGTCGCGGCCTTGGCCAGCGCCATCGCGGTGCGGGCCTGGGTGGCAGCGATGTAGGCGGCCGAGTCGATGTCGGCCGGCGCCTCGCGCTCGGCGCTCAGCTGCTCAGCGCGCTTCAACGAGTCGGCGGCCTTCTTCACGTCCAGCGAGGCGTACTTCAGCGCGGCCGGATCGGCTTCGGCGGCGCGTACCTTGCTGCGCGCCTCCTGCAGCGCGGGCGTCACGGTGGGCGCGCTGGCGCAGGCGGCCAGCAAGGCGGCGGCGGCCAGGGCGGTCAGGGAAGAAGCAAGGCGGGTGGTGTTCATGGGTCTTCCTTTCAAGCGATCAGGACCGGTTGAGCTGGGCCTGCAGCTGCTGGATGCTTTCGCGCACCTCGGCCAGCGCGCGGCTGGAGCGGGCGGTGCGCGCCTGGGCCTGCGCCAGGGCCGCATCGGCGGCGGCCTGCTCGGCCAGTTGACGGGCGGCCACGTAGTCCTTGCGGGCCATCGCGGCATTCGCGCGGGCCAGCTTGTCGCGGGCGGTGGACAGCTCGGCCGGCGCCTCGGCGGCGTTGCCGGTGGCGGCCTCCACGGCCGCGTTGGCGACGGCCATCTGCTCCTTGGGCTCAGGCACCGAGGCGCAGCCCACCAGCACGAGGCTGGCGGCTGCAACGAGCATGGCCCGGCCGTTCTTCATGGCTTGCGGATTCATACGGACTCCTGGTGGTTGGGCGGCCCGGCAGGCTCGATGGCCCACCGGCTCGGGTTCTTTCGGGAACGCCAATCCAGTATTCGCGACGGGCGTCGCGTCACCAGTCAGCCTGCGGCGGCAGGCGCTGTGGGAATGGCCCTACAGGCCGTCCAGCGCCTAGGGTGCCGCCTGGCGGAAGGCCATCACGGCCTGGTTGCGCAAGGTGCGCAGCAGCGACAGCTGCTTGTCGTCCAGTTGCATGGCGCCGGCCTGGGCGTGGTCGGCGTAGATCAGGCCCAGCGGCGCGCCCTTGAGCATCAGCGGCAGCAGCAAGAAGCTCTGCGCCTGCAGCTCGCCCTTGAACCAGCCGGGCAGGCGCGCGGCGACGTTGGCGGCGCGGGCATCCTGGATCAGCGTGTCGACGCCCTTGAGGCAGACGGCGGCCAGCAGGTCGGGCGGCTGGCCGGTCAGGTCGATGCGCACCAGCGCCTGCAGACGGTCGACATCGGCACCCACGCCCAGCCGCCCGGTCAGCACCTGGCCTCGCGCGTCACGCAGGCAGAAGACGACGCGGCGCAGGCCCAGCGCGCGGTAGATGGTCTCCAGGATCATGCGCAGCACGCCGTTGAGCTGAAAGCCGTTGACCATGGCGTCGGTGATCTCCTGGATGCCGGCGGCCAGCAGCTGGCTGGCCAGCGCCGGGTCGGGCGGCTCGCCGGCGACCGCCGTGCGCTCCAGCACCTGCGTGGGTGCCAGCTCGTGGGCGGCCAGCGAGTCGTCCACGGACGGCGTCAGCGGCGCCAGCAGGCGCTGGGCGCGCGAGTTCTGCGGCAGCTTCAGCTCCAGCGCCTGGGTCATCTGGGCCAGGTGCTGGCGCGCCGTGTCGGCGGCATGCTCGAAGCGGTCGGCGCTGATGCCCAGCGCGCGGGCATGGCGCTGCGCCATGGCCTTGAGCTTGGCATGCGCCTGCTCGGGCGGCGTCAGCAGAATGATGTCGGCCATCTCGTTGGCGGCCCGCGCCAGCCAGCGCTGGCGCTCGGCGGCGTCGTCGACCAGCCGAGTGGGCGGCTCCCCGCTGGGCCGTCGCATGGCGCGCTGCAGGCTGTCGGGCAGGCCCCACTGGCGGGCCACGCCCAGGCCCAGCGCCTCGTAGCTCATGCCCAGCACCTGGGCCGAGGCCGCGGCCTCGCTGAGCGCCGTGCCGGCCTCGCCCGCGGGGCTGACGAGGCGGCGCACGGCGTCGGCCTCCTCGGGGAAATAGAACTCGGTCAGCGTGCGGCCCAGGTGGTGCAGCATGGCACCGAGGAAGGCCTCCTCGGCCTCGCGTTGGCTGACACACAGTTCGCGGGCCAACGAAGCCGCCATCAGCGAGCGCAGAAAGTCCTCGCGCAGGCGCTGGGCGTGGCCCTTGTTCTCCATGCGCTCCAGCAACACCAGGCTGAGCGCCAGGTTGCGGATGCCAGCGAAGCCGATCAGCGCGACCGCGCGCGACACGGTGCTGATGCCGCCGCCACCGGCATGGCGATAGGCCGCCGTGTTGACCAGACGCAGCAGCTTCTGCGTCAGCGCCACATCGGTCAGGATCTCGTTGGACAGACTGGCCAGGCTTTCGTTCTCGGACTGCGTCATCCGCTGGATGCGGCCGATGGAGTCGGACAAGGCCGGGAAGTCGCTCTTGTGGCGCATGCGCCGCAGCAGGAAGTCCAGCACCGGCGCATCCTGGGCGTCGGCGTCGGGCTCGGTGACCGGCCGCAGCCAGGCGGCCAGCGCGTCGCGCATCTGCTGGGCGCTGGGCCAGCGCGCCGCGGGCTCGCGCGCCAGGCCGCGCTGCACGATGGCGCGCAGCGCGTCGTCCACGCTGCTGTCCAGGCCCGAGGGCAGGACCAGGTCGGTGCTCTGCACGCGCTGGATGGCGCGCCAGGGATCGGGGTCGTGGTTGAGGCGCTGGCCGCTGAGCATCTCGGCCAGCATGACGGCGGCGGCGAACACGTCCATCTGCGGATGCGGCGCCGCGCCGCGTGCGGCCTCGGGCGAGATGTAGCCCGGCGTGCCGACGATGCGGGCCGGATGCTGGGCGTCCGGCGACACGCGCGCCGCGATGCCGAAGTCCATCACGCGCGCCCGGCCGCTGGCGTCCAGCAGGATGTTGCTGGGCTTGAGGTCGCGGTGCACCAGGCCGGCGGCGTGGGCGGCGGTCAGGCCGTCCAGCACGCCCATCAGCAGCGTGACGGCCTCGGCCGCCTTCAGCGGCGGGCCGACGCGCAGGCGCTGGCTCAGCGTGCCGCCACTGACGTACTCGAACACCATGTAGGAGCGCCCGCCCTGCGTGTCGGCCTCGAAGACCGGCACGATGTTGGGATGGGTCAGCCGCGACACGGCGCGCGCCTCGTGCAGCCATTCGTCCACGGTGCCGGGCTCGCTGGCGTCCACCGCGTTGGCCTTCAGCAGCTTGACGGCCACCTCGCGGTCCAGCAGTGGGTCGTGGGCCAGCCAGACGACGGCCTGGGCACCCTCGCCCAGGCGCTGCAGCAGCCGGAAACGGCCGAGTTGGGGCAGGTCTTCAGCCATGGCGGTGTTCAGGAGCCGCCGCGGGCCGCCAGG